>JBBIGR010000006.1:0-158135 GCA_037447435.1 Fibrobacteria bacterium | reverse complement strand
AATACAAAGAATATTAAAGCATCATTCATATTATCAAACTACCTGTAAAACTATAACCGGGGTATGCGACCGCACGGTTGACGCAATTCCAATTTTCCGGTTCAGGAACAAAATCGACGGGCACGATATTTTTATGTCAAATTCCGTCGTTCAGTGTGGCAACCATTTTCCATTGGGCTTCTTCCGATACCAACAAACTGCGGATCGGAATAAAGCTATCCGATTCCACGATATCCGATCCGAACATTCCCTATAGGGTGTTCCTGTTTTTCGGGCCCGATTCATCGGTGTCGTCCGACCCTGCTCATTATAGATCCTCGAGTGCCACGGTCATGGCTTTCAATAAGGGAGTGGATTCCACGTCTATCACGTTGACCGCGCCTAATCTGGTCAACGACGGGTTTTTAGAAGGGCAAACCATGTTCATAGCAGCCTATACCGCAAATGCCGGATCGATAAATAGTTCATACGCGGATCCGGCAACCGGCAGGAATGTATTTGTCAATATAAACCCGGTACGTTCCAATGTGATCAAAGTTGTGATACCGTAAGGAAAAAAGACTGCGTTTTACGGAGCTTTCCGATCGGTATAACAAGACTGCCCCGGCCGGTATTCGTAAAAGCGAAGACCGGACGGGGTATAGTTCAACTATAGGAGTGGGTGAGTGATGGCTATGCGTGATTTTGCGTATGGCCCGATTGGTGAGTGTCCGGCATCCATTTGTTCAACATTTTTGCAAGATCTATCCTTCTGAACGGTTTACACATGCTTGCGGTAAAACCGAATTCCGTGGGATTTGCCATTGCAAGGTCTTCTGCATACCCGCTTGCGACGAACACCGGAACCGCGGCGTCGATTTTCCTGATTTCCTTGATCGCTTCTTTGCCGCCCATGTCGCCGGGGATGGTCAGGTCAAAAATCATTCCGCTAACCTTGGAGCCGGCCTCAAAGGCTTTTTTAAAATATTCAATAGCTTCGTGGCCGTTTACTTTGTAAATGACCGAATATCCGAACGATTCGAGCATCGAGCCCAGGGTTTCCCGAATTACTTCTTCGTCGTCCATGACGATGAATGTCCCCTGCCCGGTATGCGTTACGAAATGCTCCTGTATTGCGGTGTCGGGCGAATCGGCTGCGGCGGGCAAAAAAACGGAAAAGGTGCTGCCTTTCCCCGGTTCCGATTCAACCGCGATATAGCCGCCGTGTCTATTGACAATAGAATAACAGGTGGCCAGCCCCAGACCGTGGCCTTTTGTTTTCGTCGTGAAAAACGGGTCGAAAATCGAGGATATGATAGCGTGGGGAATACCGATGCCGTTATCCTTTATTGCTATTACCACATAATTTCCCTGGGCAAGCACCGGATGTTGCGCCTCTTTCACAGTGACATTTTTTGCCGAAATTACTATTGTCCCGCCCGCAGGCATCGCCTGTTGAGCGTTGATGACGATGTTGTCGATGACCTGCCCGATCTGGTTTTTATCGAAACTGCACTGCCAGAGGTCGGCCCGAACCTCGAAATTGCACGAAACGTTCGATCCGCTCAAGGCGAAATGCGCCGTGTCTTTTACAAAAGGAAATAATGCCCCCGTTTTTTTTATCGGTGCGCCGCCTTTTGCAAAGGTGAGAAGTTGCTGCGTGAGCCCGCGCGCCCGGTCTATGGTGTTTATGGCTTTCGAAAGGCATGCCGAGGCATTGTCGTTAGTGCAGTCTTTCATCGCAATATCGATATAACCGAAAATGCCGCCGAGCAAATTGTTGAAATCATGCGCAATACCGCCGGCCAAAACGCCGAGCGATTCGAGTTTTTGGCTTTGTTGCATTTGTTGTTCATATTTTGCATGTTCGGCTTCTATCCGCTTGCGTTCCGTGATATCAATCGTGACCGTCAATAAACAGGGTTTGCCGCCGAGCACGATTTGTTCGCCTTTGAACCAGCCGTGCAATGTTTTGCCGTCTTTGGCCCTGAATTTCATTTCCAAACCGTCAATTTTGCCTTTTGTTTTTATTTCCCGTATCATTATTTCCCGGTCCTGGTTCGAAATCCATTGCAGCTCCGCAGCGGTATGTCCGATGACCTCGTCGCGGGTAAAACCGGATACGCGCAACGCCTCTTCATTCACGTCAACATATATGCCGCTTTCCAAATCGGTAATCGATATCCATATCGGTGCATCGCGGAACACCTTTGCAAACCGTTCTTCACTCTCGCGCAACGCCTCTTCCGCTTCTTTGCGTTTCGAAATATTGGTATGTTGTATTATCACGTGGCTCAATTGCCCGTCTTTATCCAAAATCGGGTAGGCCCAGTTATAGTACCACACTTTCTTTTTCTCGGATACCCTGATGTTCTGGGAATCCGCGGCGATCCCGATATCGAAATAAACTTCCCATTCAGCTGTTTTACCTTCTTTAAATACTTTTTCAAGATGCGGTATCACGCCGCCTTGCTTGACTGCCTCGTCCTTGAAAATATTGTAAATCCTGCCTTCGATATTTTCGGGTTTCACACCGAAAATATCGCTGAGTTTCGGGTTTATCCGTTCGCACCATCCGTCTTTGTCAAGAATCTGCGTGCTTACCGACGACTGGGTGAACATCTGCTCGAAAAATATTTTCTGCTTTAAAATTTCGTCCTTGGCCTGTATGCTTTCGGTGATATCGTGAATGATGCCGAAAATCTGTTTCGGCGTTCCGTCGGCTTTTCTCAAGTAAATCAGCTCATTGGAAAAAAGCCAACGCCATTGGCCGTTCTTATGCTTCATTCTGTACTGAGTGATTATTTGATCATTGTCTTTTGCTGCAGCGTACTTTTTGGAAGTTTCATTTGTGTAAATCAAATAATCGTCCGGGTGCATGAGTCGGGATATCATGTCCGGCCCCATTTCCTTTAATTCCATCGCCGAGAAGCCGAGTATATTTTGGACGCCGTCGTTGCTGTAAATGTTGGAACTGCTGTCGATATCGTAAATGTAAATAATATCCGGACTTAAATTGATGAGGGATTCAACGAACTGGTTTCGTTCGTTCAACTGCGCCAATGCCGTTTCGCGTTGAAATTCGGCTTTCTTGCGTTCCGAAATGTCGATAAAGGTGCACACGACCTGACGTACCGTTCCATCGTCATTCAATTGCGGTTGCGCGTCGACAATCACCCATATACGGTCCTGCGTGAGCGGTCGGAAAATGCCCATGACGACGTTGCGAACCGGTTTTCCCGTCCGTATAGCCGTAGGAACCGGATGTTGTGGACCGGGGAACAGGGTTCCGTCTTCACGAACGATATTCCAATCCGGGTCGTACGATGTTTTTTCCAACAGCTGGTTTTCCGTAAGGCCCAAAAGTTCCAGCGCCTTGGGATTACACAGCAGCAATTCCGCGTTGGGGTCTTGCAATACCACGCCCACCTGCATGTCCCAGACCAGGTTTCTGAATTTTTCCTCGGTTGCTTTCAATTCGTTGTTTTTCTCGCAAAGTTCTTCGTTCAGCGTTATCAATTCCTCGTTGCTCGATTCAAGTTCCTCCTTGGCGGCCTCCATCTCTTCATTGACGCTCTGTAATTCCTCGTTTGTCGACTGTATTTCTTCGTTCGCCGCCCACATTTCCTGGTTTACTTCGTCTTTTTCCTCGACGATAGACTGTAAATGCTCCTTAGTGGCTTGCAATTCATTCTGTAAACGCATGATCTCGCCTTGTACATCGGGAGTAATGCCGGTCAATAAGCTTTCGGATGAAGGCGAGGGGCTCGTCGGTTCGAACGTTATGAGAAAGCAGGGCATACCGGTCGAAGGATCGTGAATTGGAATAACGCCTATGTCGATTGATGCGCGGGCATCCTTATGGCTGTACGAGATGTTTTCTTTCAGTATTTTGCAGTTTTTCTTTTTTGCCTCTTCGATGGCCACATAGATGTCGGGCATGAGGCCGGCACTTGTCATTTTAGAAAGCTTGAGACTTGCTTCGCCCGGGGCGGGCGAAAAAAAACGCGCTGTGTCTCCCCGGAATTGCCTGATTTGCATGTTGTTGTCAACGACAAGGCACGGCGGCGCGAACGAATCCAGGAGTACCGCGTCGATTTGTCTGTTCATGTCGATGCATCCCTGCGGCTGATTGTTTGTCAATAAAACCGGTACTTGTTCAAGCCCGTTTCGCGATTTCGAAGCCGTTCTACCGGTCGGAAATCGATAAAGGATTTTGTTTCTGGTTGACCGTTTTATGAATAAATTGATGTTCTGATTAACGGGCGTGAATAATTCGGAGAACTTGCTCATGGATTCGGATGTTCCGAGCAATAAAAAACCCGTTGGCTTCAGCGCAAAGTGAAACAGGGGAATGACGATTTCCTGTAATGCCGCGTCGAAATAGATGAGCACGTTTCTGCAGCTTACCAGGTCGATAGACGGAAACGGCGGATCTTGCGTCACATCCTGTACGGCAAAAACGCACATTTCACGGATTTGCTTTGTAACCTGCAAACCTTCGTGTACCGGGTCAAAGTAACGCGAGAGACGTTTTTCGGAAATGTTCTTCCTGATTTTATCCGGATAAACAGCCCGTCGAGCTTCAGTGATATGACGAAGATTCAAATCCGTACCGAAAATTTGGACCGTGGCGACCGATTTGCTTTCCACCAAAAATTCATGGAGGCATATTGCTAAAGAATAGACCTCTTCTCCGCTGGAGCATCCCGCAATCCAAATGCGAATCGGCGTCTTTGCCGGTCGGTTTTCAACGAGTTTTGGGAAAACAGCGTTTTTGAGAATTTCGAAAATTTCGGGATCCCTGAAAAAATCGGTATGCGAAAGCAATAGATCGTCGTACAACAATTCGGCTTCCTTCGGATTGTTTTCTATGAAAGTAAGGTATTCCGCAAAGGTCGTCTTGTTATTTAAGGAAATCCGTCTCATTATTCGGCGTAAAACAGTGGTTTGCCGATAATGCGAAAAATCGATTTGCGTGGAATGGAAAAGCAGTCGAAGTATCGATTCCAATGCCTTCTCTTCCAAAGGCGTCGAGGGAAGGAATCCGTTCATTTGCGTCTGCGGATTGTTTACATCGGTTTCAAGGCCATTATGTCCATCGTTTGAATCCTCAGTATTTTCCGGGTTTCCGTTCATTTTCATCAGATAATCCCAATCGGCGAAAAGGTAATGCCCCCTTTGGAAAATGGTAAATTTACAATCATAAGTCACGCAGAAAATATAAAAGAGCGAGACGAAGGGGTTTCGCCTCACTCTTATCCTACCGCTATACACGAATTTACAAAAATGCTTTTTATTGAATGATTTTTGCCGAAAAAACATTGTTTTCGATGTCAAAAGTCGCTTCCCTCTGATACCGGCCGCCGACAAATTCCGAATAAATCGGGATACCCTTTGACAGCAGGAATTTCCACGCCATCTGAATGTTTTGGACCGCAATTTCCATTTCAAACTCGTCGCAGTATGCTCCTCCGGCAATATAGGCGACCAATTCACTTTCCATTTCGGTATGGTTGAGTAACGTGCACAAACCGATAAGCGCGGCGTTTCCATAGCGGCAAGTCGCTTTTTGCGGATCAAGAATGCGCGGAAACAGGAAATGGTTCATTCCTGCGCAACGGTTGCGTTTGTCATACAGGCAAACCGATATCCCGCTTCCCACGACGGTTCTGAGCGTTCCGCAATTGCGTACAACCGCTAAAGTACAGGGAAGAATTTCGACTGTTTCTCGATCATGCTCGTTTTGCAAAGGTACCTTTTTTATGCGTGTGTCCCTGTAAATCATGATGGTCATTCCTTTTATTAGTAGGAACCGTGGCGGTCGATTAATGCTGTTGTGCCCGCGTTTTGTCCATTGCGATTGGATGCGTTTTCGAGACATTTTTTCACTGCCGATAAAAAAAGTTTCGTGTCGACCGGCTTCTCAAAGGTAAAATTAGCCCCGAAATATCGAGCCATTGTCAGATAATTTTCAGGGCCAATTTTTCCGCCTCCCGAAATTGCTATTATAGGAATCGATTTGTTTTCCATTCGAACCGTTTGTATGAATTCGAGTCCTTCCTTTTCCGGCATCACTATGTCGGTCACGATCAGGTCGAACGGCACCACGGCGAATAATTGCAGCCCGTTTTTGCCGTTGTCAATGCCTTTGGCATCGTATCCTGCGGCCTGCAGTATTTTCACGAGCATGAAGTTCACGATCGTGTCGTCGTCGATAACCATAACCTTGAACATACGATTCTCCGTGTATTCTTCTACGGCATAACCGCACCGATCGGTATTCTTGCTTGCGTTTTTTCGTTTACATCAGAATTCTTTCAGCGCTTCGTTCTCCGTAAGCGGTATCGGGTTTTTAGCGTTTATCGCCTTGCTTGCGAAATGAGCAAGGGATTTACCATTTCCGCCATGCCCGTTTCCGTTGCTTTTACGTTGTTCCGGCTTACGGTCAAGCTTTGGTATCTGGTGAATCGGTACTGCCGAATCATGATGAATTTTAATGGGAACCGATGACGTCTGCTCCACGTTGGAAAGCGTGAATTGGGCCACCATCTTTTGCAGCTCTTCAGCCTGGGAACTAAGTTCCTCGGCCGCGCTTGCCGATTCTTCACTGTTTGCGGCGTTCTGCTGCGTCACCTTGTCCATTTGAGCAACCGCGGTATTGACCTGATCGATGCCTTGCGATTGTTCCTGGGACGCTGCGGCGATTTCGGCAATAAGGTCGTCGACTTTACTATTGCTGCCTGCAATTGCTTCAAAGGATTTTGCCACATCCGATGCGATGGCAACTCCTTCTTCGGCGTTCTTTACGGATTCTTCAATCATATTGGCCGTATTTTTTGCCGCTTCTGCCGAGCGTTGCGCCAAATTTCGAACTTCCTCCGCAACAACGGCGAATCCGCGTCCTGCTTCTCCGGCCCGGGCCGCTTCCACCGCGGCATTGAGTGCCAAAAGATTGGTTTGCATGGCTATTTCGTCGATGGTTTTGACGATTTTCGCCGTTTGGTCGGAAGAATCCTTGATCTTATTGATTGCATCGCTCATGCGCGCCATGGCTTGCTTGCCTTGCGCCGCGTTGGCGTTCGCTTCACCGGCAAGAGTCTTCGCCTGGTTTGCATTTTCGGCATTCTGTTTCGTCATGCTGGACATTTCTTCCAGGCTGCTCGAAATTTCTTCGAGGCTCGACGCCTGTTCATTGGCACCCTGCGCAAGCGATTGGCTTCCCGCGGATATTTGTTGCCCGGCCGAGGCAACTTGTTCAGTACCCTGCGTTACCTGCTGTAAAGCGGAATCAAGGTTTTCTACGACTTTGTTGATATTGTTTTTCATGGTTTGATACTGGTTTTGATAGGTACGCGTCAAACGCTTCGACAGGTCTTTTTCAGCAGCAGCTTCAAGCACCTTGCCGCCGTCTTCAACAATAATTCCGTTTAATGCTTCTATGCATTGGTTCAAATTGGTCTTTATCGTATTATATTGCCCTTTGTATATATCCGTAATTGCAGGAGGAATAATGCCTTTCGAAATTTTATCCACGTAATCGGCCGTTACCATGAGCGGTTTGACGATGTTGGTGATCGTGTCATTGACTCCCGATACGAGTTGCTTCCAGCCGCCGAAGAACAGGTCGGCGTTCGCGCGCTTGTCGAGATCGCCGTCCGCCGCGGCCTTGATGATGGCGTCTGTTTCCTTAAGAAGTTCGCTCATCATCTTGACAACAGCGTTCAGGTTGTTTTTAATAATATTGTATTGGCCTTTGTAAATGGTTGTTATTTCGGGCGGGATTACGCCTTTCGAAATTTTATCAACATAATCCGCAGTGACCATGAGCGGGTTCACGATGTTGGTAATCGTATCGTTGACGCCAAGGACGAGTTGTTTCCAGTCGCCGGTAAAAGCCTCTGCATTTGCCCGTTTGTCCAATTCGCCTTCTGCGGCCGCTTTAACAAGATTTCCGATTTCAGAATTGACTTTTTTAAGATTGGACCTGAGCGTTTCTATCGTATCGTTAATAAACGCTTTTTTACCCGGGAATTTATCGAGAGGGGCTTCAAAGTTACCTTTTCCGAATTCTGCGATACACGCCATTGCTTTTTTCTTTACCGAAATATGTCCGTTCACCATTTTGTTCACGTTTTCACCCATTTCTTTATACGAACCTTTAAATAGATCGGTCGAAATAACGATATCGATATCGCCCATATCATGTTGCTTGCTCATGTTGTTCAACTCGGAAATTAAACTTTTCAAATTCTCCATTACCGTTATAATGGCAGGAGAAATTTCGTCATGATCGTCTGCGGCCAATACCTTGGAAGAAAGATCGCCATCCGCGATCTTCTTTATTGTGCCAACTACCTCCATTTGCAATTTTTCGGCAAATGTGTCCATCGCATTTGCAAGTTCGCCGATTTCGTCTTGACGATTCATTTTTAAACGCATTCCCAAATGGCCTTTGGCCATTTCAGCCATCATCGCCACCCCCTTGCTCAAAGGCTGCGATATGGATGTGGTGAGGAAAATCCCGAGGAGCAAGGCAATCAGGATGCCTATTATAAGCGCGCTTATCATAATGGTTATAGCGCTGTTTGCCAACGCGGTATTGGTATCGGAAGTCTTCTTGGCATCCGATACTTTCATATCGATTATCTTGTCAATTGCCGCCTGCTCGGCCATAGCGTTTTCATATCCTTTTCCGTCGATAATGGCATATGCTTCGGCATCTTTGTTCGCTTCGGCCAGGTTTATTATTTCTTTAAGATTTTCTTTGTAATTAGCCCTGGCAGTCTGCAATTCACCGTATGCTTTTTTCATCTCATCCGATATGATGAGCTTTTCGAATGCATCCATATTCTCGGAAATTTTTGCAGAAAGATCGTTGATAACCCCTTTATACTTTTGAATGTCCCTGGCATCGTTGGATCGGACGATATTGTTCAAATTGATTCGTGCCCGTTGAAAACATGTTGATACGTCGGACATTAATGAAATGGGAATCGTCATGTTCGTATAAAGCTTCGTATCTGCGGCATCGATTTTTTTCAGGTTCAAAATGCCGATAACCCCGATTATCCCGGCTATAATTGCGACTATAAAAAAACCGCCTATCAATTTTGGTCCGATCTTGATTTTGTTCAACATACCGCTATCCTTTCGTTGATTTCATGGAAGGAAATTTTTGGCCCAGACGGTCGAATTCATTTCCGGATACGAATGCGACCGAGAGCCGTATATTGGTTTTTCTCGTTATGATTTTGTAAAATAAAGCTTGAACACTGTTCCTTTTCCGACATCCGATTCCACATTTATCCATCCGTTATGCTCTTTCATGACGATTTGGCTCACGATGCCCAGTCCTAACCCAAAACCGTCTTCACGGGTAGAAAATGATTCTTCGAAAAGCTTGGCTTTTTTCTCTGCCGAAAGTCCGCACCCCGTATCGCGTACCGAAATTATCACACAAGGTTGGTCCTTGGTGTTAGAGCAAGGGCGATATACCTGGTCCAACGTCACGGAAAGTATCAGCTTCCCCCCGTTGTTCATCGCGTTAAATGCATTGAAACCTAGGTTCAATACGGCCTGTTGTAAACGTTCTGCATCCGCTTTAAGCCAAATGGGATCCGATGGCGCTTCCGCAATCACGGTCACATTTTGCGGCGCTATATCCGAAAGTATTGCGGCAATTTTTTGGACCAGCGAATTTACCTCTGTGGAAATTTGGAACGATTTACCCGTTCCCTTGGATTTGCTGACCAATTCTCGGCAAATCTCGGCAGCCCGGCCCGATGATATTAACAATTTTTCGATTTTATCCTTTATAGGATTGTCAGGCTCTATTTCGTCTAACGCCATGTCTGCGTAACCGATTGTTCCGCTGATGATGTTTTTAAGATCATGCGCCACTTGTACGGTTTTTTCACCGATTATGGAGAGCATTAACCGGCGTTTTGCATCCATAGCATCGTTCGAGCATTCCGATAATAGGTCATTTACTTTACGGCAAAGGTCGTCGGGAAGAAACGGTTTGTCAATAAAATCCTTGCATCCGGCCCGCAACAATCGAACGATAAGTTCTTTTTCACCGTATCCCGAAATAACCAGGGTGGGTAGAGTGGCCTGGATTTTTTTGAGTTTTTCCAGAAGGTCTTCACCGGTCATTTTGGGCATCTGAATATCGCAGAGAAGCATATCGTACGGGGAACCGGCAATTTTGCTGTCCAAAATCGCATGGAGGGCATCTATGCCGTTGTTTGTTTCCGTTACTTCATATCCCTCGCTTCGCAAAGCGAGCGTTATGCCCATGCTTAATTGTTTTTCGTCTTCTGCAAGAAGTATTCTTTTCACGGTTACAATTCTCCCGCCCGGTTCATTGTCCCCTGTGGTCAATTGATTAAATGCAATATGCAAAGACTCTGCCAGTTTTTTAATAACGACGCAACTGCATATGAATCAAATGGTTATCCGGAAATCAAATTTGGGTTAACCGAGGCGATGACTGCAAAAAAATCTGCATGCTTAAAATGATCGCTGCCTGCAAAACGGCAAGAAAATCATTGCTTTACAAAGAAATAAGGCGGATGCGGTCTGCAAAAAATTGTGCGGAGTAAAACCAGGCTATTATGAAAGTTGCTTTAATCGATAGGCGAGCGTTTGCCTCGTTATGCCGAGAAGCTCGGCTGCAACGGTCTGGTTTCCCGATGCGCGTGCCACAGCCTCTCTTATCAATATATGCTCAACTTCCTTGAGGCTTGGCAATTGCGCATTAAAGGTAACGGACGATTCGGAGCTGGTTTTTATTTGATGTGTTCCGATAGCCTGATGAATGGATTGAAGCGATAGCTTGCCGTTATGCGAATTGCTCATGGCATCGAAAATGATGGCATTCAATTCGCGGAAATTTCCCGGAAAATGATATGCATTGAGAATATCATAAAGCTCCAGAGGAATAAAAGGCTTGTTCCTATTAAGTTCTTTAGCGGCTTTTTCAACAAAAAAAGCGGTAAGCAATGCTAGGTCATCTTTGCGTTCCCGCAGGGGAGGGATGTGGACATGATGCGTTCGCAAACGGTAAAAAAGATCTTTACGAAATATGGTCGATTCATTCAAATCTTCCAATGTCCTGCATGTTGCCGCAACAATTCTTGCGTTGCAAGGCAAAATCGCGTCTTTTCCCAATTGCCGATATTCTTTTTCCTGAATGAGCCGCAAAAGCTTGATTTGAGATTGCACGCTGAGGTCGCCGATTTCATCAAGGAAAATCGTTCCGCCAAAAGCCTGCTCTATCAACCCCGGTCTCGCGCTGTCCGCGCCGGTGAATGCACCCTTTACATGTCCGAAAAGCGTATCGGAGAACATGGCGTCGTCAAGGCCGGCAATATTGACAGTGACGAAATCGCCCTGTCGAATGCTTACCTTATGAATCGCCTTGGCAAAGAGTTCTTTTCCAACTCCTGTTTCACCGGTGATAAGCACAGGGTGGCCGGTGGGGCCGACCGATTCGACATATTTGAACAGGCGCAGCATGCATTCACTTCGGGTTATGATGTGATTGAAACTGTCCGGATTATTCGGTTTTTCCGAAAGCATGCATTCCGATAAACGGGTATAGTCTTTTTCCAATTCGGCAATATATAATGCATTTGTCAGGCTGACGATCAGGCGTTCCGATTCAATCGGCTTGATAAGATAGTCGTGCGCCCCGTTTTTCAAACACGTAACGGCGGAATCTATTTCATTGACACCTGTTACCATGATGACCGGGACCTCTGGCACCGTACTCTTGATTTCCTTAAGCACGTCTAATCCGTTTGCGTCGGGCATCACCACGTCGAGAATAACCGCGGAACAACGATTGGCTTTCCATACGGAAATTGCCTCGTTGGCGCTGGTGAACGTCTTAATATTGTTAAAGCCGGCAATTCGCAATACCAAATCCACGCTCTGTAAGGAATTCGGCTCGTCGTCGATAACGATGATAGGATTTTCAGGTTTTAATACTGCGTCGGGATTCGTCATTGTGCGGACCCTTCCTCGGCAAAATTATTGTCACCGTTGTACCTTTTCCCTGTTCCGAATCTATGAGAAGTTGACCATTATGATCGGAAATTATTTTATTCGATATCGACAATCCTAAGCCGGTGCCGCCGCAGTTCCGTTTTGTGGTGAAAAACGGTTCGGTTACATGAGGAAGATCCTGCGTTGCTATACCGCATCCCGAGTCCTTCACGTACAATAGAATTTCATTTTCTTTTGAATTGTCAAGGATGAGGTCTATCGATCGGGGACCGTCCGGCAAAAGCGCATCGCAACTGTTTTGTAAAAGGTTGATGATGACTTGTTCCATCCGTTGAAGGTTTCCCCCAATCCATACCGGCCCATCGCCGATTGATGCGGTGAATGCCGCGCGGTGTTTCGTTATCGTATTGTGCATCAGGCTAATCGACGATTGTATAACCTTCACAAAATTGATTTGCCCGCATTCATTGACAGTGTCCGGGCGAATGTAATCCTTGAGTTCCGAGACAATCCGCTGGATTCGTTTGCTGCCGTCTATGATGCCGTTTATAAGAGGGAACACGTTTTCGGAAAAATCGTCGAATCGCATTTTTCCGATGAAAAGGTCGCCCGTTTCTTTAGCATGGGATTTTATTACAGGCAACGCGCTTTCCCAGGCCTTATATAACAACGGCGCATTGAGCATGATGAAATTATTGGGATTGTTGATCTCATGGGCAACGCCGGAAACGATTCTGCCCAAAGAGGCCATCTTGTCCGCCTGAAGCAATTGCGCATCCCGTTCCTTTAACATCGTTTCGATGCGCTTACGTTCCGTAATATCGTGGTTACTGACGCGGCGTCCGAGGTATTGACCGTTGGCGTCGAAAACCCTTCTGCAGATATGGGATATCCATCGCTTTTCCTTACTTTTTGTAATGATGGGAAAATCGATTTCATGGTAATCGTCATTGTCGAAGGGCGCGGGAAGTAAATGAAAATGATTTGCTTTTTGTTCAGGATCATCCGGATGTGCTAGCCTTGAAACCAGTCCAGGGTCCTGCATGAATTCCTCTTTGGAATAGCCGGTAATTCGTATGCACGACGGGGAAATATAGGCAAGAAACCCGTCGGGTGTTTGCCAATATTCCCAATTGTAGGTAAAATCCGCAACCAAGCGATACCGTTCTTCGCTTTTTCGCAAGTCCTCATCGATCCGTTTCCTTTTCGTAATATCGCGAAGAACGCTTAACCCATGGGCTTTTCCATGGATATAAATCCTCGATACGTGTTTTTCAACCGTGATGACGAAACCGTCCGATCGGATAAAATCCAATTCCAACAGGGTTTCATAATCTCGCTGCGAATGAAAATTGATGATGTTTTCCCTGACTTTTTCTTGGGATGCCGGTGTCATGAACTCAAGGATGTTATGTCCGACGATCCGGTTCTTATCGGGTAATCCGAGCATCGAAACCAGTTGCTGGTTTACCTCGGATACTATTCCCATATACGCAAGGACGACTCCGTCGTTAAGGTTTTCAAATAGCGTTTGAAATTTGTTCTCATCCTCCCGTAATGTAGACTCCGATTTTTTACGGTCAATAATATTTTCAAATACTACTGCAAAATGGTTTTTCTCCGGGCTGAATACCGAGAGGTTCAGGAATAATTTAGGGGACTCGATGAAAGTTTCAAAAAACTCGGGATTTCCCGATTGTGCCACTCTTCCGTAAATTTCAAATATTTCCGGATTCGTTTGCCGCAAATGGGGAAGGATGTCGGAAACCTTTTTTCCAACTACATCCGAAAGGCCGGTTATTTTCTCGAAAGTATGGTTGACTTGAAGGTATATGAAATCAACCGGGATGTCGTTTTCATAAATCATTTTACAATACGCAAAACCATCGAGCATAGATTCAAACAATTGATGGTACCGTTGCGAATGAAATGGTTTTGTAGTGTTCACGTATTCTCCATTCCGTCCTACTGCGACGGAGTCTCGGTAATACACAGTTACTTTAACGGTACTATTGCATACGGGTGGATAAAAATAATAGTATCATTTTGCACACTGTTTGTCATTGTTTTTATTGCAAAAAAGCAATAAAGAAATCAGGAATGAAAATTTACCGTAAAGCGTCGCGAATGCAAAGGGGAGGCGAGTCTGCTTTTTTATATTTACCGAAGGTTCTTATAATTCCTGCAACGATTTCCGTATTTCCGATTTTACTTTTTGAAAATTAATTTCAAGGTCTGAAATAAGCGCGGTAATTGCGGATGCAGTATTGGCTTTTGCAGCCTCCTCGATTTGCAGGGCTATCGTTTTCAGATGGGTTGCCCCCACGTTGGCCGACGACCCTTTTATGCTGTGAGCGCGGAATTTGACACGTGCCAAGTCATTGGCGGCCAAAGCTTGTTTCATGAGAGAAACCTGATTGGGAAATTCATCGATGAAAATACCCAGAATGTTTTTAAGCAGTTCTTGATCTCCCATGACGCGTTCCAAAACAACAGCGTAATTAAAAAGAGCGGTATCGACCCCCTGATCGGTTTCTGCGGATGGGGGTTCTGATGCGGAATTTGATTTTGCATTGCCGCTAGCCCACGTATTGATTTTTTCAATGAGAATTTGAGGGATAATCGGCTTGGCAATATAATCGTCCATTCCGGCATTTAAGCAAATTTCCCGGTCTCCCGAAAGCGCATTGGCCGTCATGGCAATAATGGGGATTCGATGATTCCGGACATTCGAACGCGGGTCGCGAATCCGTTGGGTCGCTTCATACCCGTCCATTTCCGGCATTTGAATGTCCATGAGAACAAGGTCGTACTCTTTGTTTTCCAATGCGTTAACGGCAGCCGATCCGTTAGAAGCCACGTCGGCAACAATGCCGTATCGTTTCATGATTCCCAATGCTACAAGTTGATTTATGGAATTGTCTTCTGCAAGTAAAACGCGGATTTGCTTCATGGCCGCATCGTTTTTTATTAATTGGTCAGGTGGTTTTGCAATAGGTTCGAGCCGTTCTTCCGGCCGTTTTAAGAAACGTGCGGTAAACCAGAATTCGGTGCCGCATCCCTCTTCGGACCGCAGAGGCGAGCTTTGCGGAAAGTGTTCCATTCCCGGCGCAGGACTGATCAAACCGATTTCTCCGCCCATCATTTCCGTCAATTGTTTTGAAATCGCCAGTCCCAAACCGGTACCGCCGAATTTCCGGGTGGTCGATGTGTCTACTTGTGTGAATTTTTCAAAAAGGACCGATTGCTTGTTTTTGGGAATACCGATACCCGTATCTTTGACAAAAAAACGCAGCACCACGGTATGCGCAGTCTCCTTCATCAAGGTTACGCCGACTTCGACCGTGCCTTTATTCGTGAATTTTATCGCATTGACAATAAGGTTTGTCAATATCTGCCGTAATCGGGACGGATCGCCTTTGAGCGATGTCGGTACTTCGATAGGCGGTTCGCACACGAACTGCAGCCCTTTTTCAGCGGCGCTTGGCGACATCATCGTGCTCACGGTCCTCATAAGCGACCGTAAATCGAAGTCCAGGTCTTCCAACATCAGTTTACCGGCTTCAATTTTCGAAAAATCAAGTATATCGTTGATGAGAGATAAAAGGGCTTCTCCGCTGCTTTTCAGCGTTTCGGTGAATTTTCGTTGTTCTTCACTCAAATTCGTATCTAAAAGCAATGAGGTTATTCCCAAAACCCCGTTCATCGGCGTTCTGATTTCATGGCTCATATTCGCAAGAAATTCCGATTTGGCATTGCTCGATAATTCGGCTTGTTTTTTTGCCGAGCTCAACGCTTCTTCGGCTCGTTTGAGTTCGGTAATGTCCGTGGTGACGGTTGCGAATTGGTTTTGCCCGGGAGAAACGACGGAAATCGAGAAATGTTTTCCCGTAGGCGCAAAATACGAGGTGTAATTGATCGGCTCGCCGGTCATGGCGACACGGGAATATTCCTTCAGATAGGGCGGTGTTTCGGTATGGAAAAATTCCGTCGCCAATTTTGAAACAGCGTCCTGTTTTTGAATGCCCATGATGTCGGTAAACGCTTTATTGGTATCGATGATCCGGTAATTTACCGCTTGGCCCCGATCGTCAAATACAAGTTCATGAAGAACGACCATTTCGGTCATGGAGCTAAAGAGCGCGTTCAGTTTTTTTTCGCTTCTTTGCAGCTCTTCATCCTGCTCCCGCATTCCCGAATCGGTCCGTCGCAACAAAACATAAATAACACCCAAAAGCAGAGCGAGCAAAATGATTATTGCCGTTCCGCCCAATACGGCAATCCGGTTAAAATCCGCCTTTTCGTTCGAGATATCGTACATGAGAAGCAAATCGCCGATTTCTCTGCCCGAAGCGTCGTTTATCGGTAATGCGGTAACTCGCCAATTTTTTTGTTTGTACCGTATTTCCCGGGTCGATTCCGCATGAACATGACTTTCTTTTTTATAATCGGCCCACGATAAAAACTCCTCCGGCAGTCTGCCCAGCGAGCTATAAATCACGACGCTATGCGGTAATCTGTCCCAATCGGCGTTCCTGCCGAATAAACGCATTCCGTCAAGCCATTCCTGCTTATGTAAAAAGTCCTTGCGGATTGTTGCAGCAATTTCGATGTCCGGAATCGAATGCAACGATTCCAACAAGTCCTCGATTTCTTTTCCGATTTCAATATACCCGATAAGGGCTTTATTTTCATAAACCGGCTGCACCACACGGAGCGTGAGCATGCCCATCGTTCCGAGTTCCAGCCCCGATGATGTCATGCCGGTTCGACGTGCCTCGATTGCGGTAAACCGGTTTATGGTGTCTCCGTGTTTTTCCGGCTGATGCAAACGCAACAGACACGTAAGGTTGGTGTCCATAAAATAGAAATGGGTGACCTTATCCTGAATTTGTAAAGTCCTGAATACCGGTTGCCAAATCGCAGTCAGTCCGCTTATATTACGGAGGCGAAGGTCTTTTTTCAAATCAAGATCTGCGGCTATGGCTTGCACGGTCGCAGACAATCCGATTGCCTGCTGTTTGGTTGCGGTCTGAAAATCGCTTGACAATGACGATATTTGGGAAAATACTTGCCGGTCAAGGTTTTGTCTGTGTTGTATCCACAACAGGCTGCCGAAACCGGCCGTTACCAATACTACAATAGCTGCCAGAGGCGGTAATAATCGTCTGAGCACCGGTTTGGGCTCTTTGTCGATCCTCCGTGATGCAAATACAATCGCGGCCATGCCGATGAGCAGTACGACCATAAGGCCGATGGGCAATGCCGATTTCTCCGCAATGTCCAGTTTCCATTCTTTTGCGTCAATGTCCATTGCGAGAACCGCGAGCAGATTTCCCGAACTTTTATACGCCCCCGCGCACACGATCACGTCGCCCACCTTTTTTACAAAAGTGGTTTTCGGCATTATTTTTTTCGTGATCGGGTTTTCGTACGAATAATCCACCCAGCCGCTCCCCGCCGACAATGCGACCGTCTGAATTTCCTTACGGAAATATTTTCCCCCGTCCAAATCCTTTTTGTCAATAAGGTTCTGTCCCACAAGGTTGGGTTTGACCGGATGCGCCAGCATCGTCATCGTCGAATCGTATGCAAACGCGTACAGGCTGCCCCTGTGAAACTCTCCCATGGGGTTGTTGAGTTCTTTAATCAGACGCGTTTTGCCGTATTGGCGGTAGAATTCCTCTGCCTTATTGACCATGGCAACGGCGTCTTCTTTTTTGACGCTTTGAGCCGATAGTTTTGCCGAATCGTCTAAAATCGGCACCGCGGCACTTACGAACGTCCCCCATTTGTCATGATAAGGACCTGCGGTATGGGGGATGCGGGTGGAAAAAACCTTGTTGAATTCCTTCGGCGCATCGTCGTAAATCATGCCTGCCGGCGCCTCATCTTTGCTTCCGACCGGACGGTCATCGACAAAAAAGAATACGGTACCGTCGGGTTTCCTTCCCATCAAATACACAAAACGGCATTGCGGATTGGTCGAACGCAAAGCGGAGAATTGTTCCTTGAGTCTGATATAGTCGGGGCTTTCAATGTCGGCTTTTGTGCCCGAAAGCGCCTGGATATTCTCAGTACCGATCGTTTGCGCTATGAGGAGGGTTTGCTGAAGTAAACCTTTACGCATTTCGTGATCGGCTTTTGTTGCCGCCCACCATGAAAAGAGCGCGCCAATTGTTACAGCCATCAAAAAAACGGCGATCGTATGCATTTTGTTGAAATGCTTTATTTTCATGCACCAATTATAACATGACTGGGTTTTATTTGCATCACATTTCAGGGGGGGGGCGACTATTTCGTGCTGCTTTCTCGTAATCTTTAGGTAATCATTATGGGAAAGGGAAGGATGTTTTATGAATAATTCGTGTTGATCGTTTTTTTTTAAGGAGGAGAATATGCTAAAAATATTCGAGTCTGCTATTGTCGGAGTGTTTGTAACGTCCGTGGGTGTATTTGCCGAAGAATCAAATCAGGCCGTAACGCTCGTAAACGATTATTCTATTGTTAAAGACATGCTCGAAAAAATCGGGATTGGAGAGCAGGGAATTTGGAAAATTGCGGATTTTGACGGCGACAACGTGGTCGCACTCAATTTTTCAGTGAAAACGGAAGTCGATAGAACCGATCCGGAACAGCGAGGTGTCGATGACACGGTCTATAATTTCAAACCCATGCAAAGTCTTCCCAAAGAAATAGGCCAATTAAAATCCCTTCGGAAATTAATACTCGACGGTAATATCCTTTCGGTCTTACCGGATGAAATCGGCAACCTTCAAAATTTGAAATATCTTTCCGTACAAAACAATAGGCTCGAAACCGTGCCCTTGTCTATCGGTAATCTAAAAAATTTGTCGTATTTAAACCTTCGAGGAAACCTCATTCGCGATTTTCCGGAAACAACGCAAAACCTAAAGGCGCTTGAATTCCTTGACTTAAGCAATAACCGTCTGAAAGCATTGGGGACGGAGCTTGGGGGGATGTATTCGCTTAAAAGCCTATTTCTAAAAGAAAACCCTTTAAGTACTTTACCGCAAACCGTTACGGGTCTCAAGCTTAAAAGGTTCGATGTCGACTATGCGGGCTTGCGAAAAATGAATGCCGAATTGAAAGAGTGGGTTAAGGCAAATAACGACGAGGATTTCGAATAGATAATACGCATATAAAACGAAACCTTTGGCTCCAAAAAGCGAAGGTTTCGTTTTGAAAATACCAGGGTACGACGCTGTGGTATCAAATAAATGTATTAGTTAAATCGAAATCTTTTAATATGGATAATAATATTTTAAACGAATGTATATATATTAAATCAGGTCTTGTTTTGAAACGCGGTTGTTAAATGGCAATGTTAGCCGGACGGCTTCTCACGATGCGCAAAGTTTCAATAAATTTTTTATCGCTTACCTCGGTTTTTCTTTGCCTGTATTTGGCAGTTATATTGCCTACCCATGTTCATCTCGATACCGGTAATCATGATACGTGTTCGCTGTGTATTTCCCAACAACAATCCTTCGAACCGAATGTTGTCAATGTACTCCCTTTATTTATTCTGTTAATTCTCGCGCTTGCTCTTAAAACGCGAACGTACGTCTTACTATCCTGCAAACCCGCTTATGAAACCCGCGCTCCTCCTGTTCATAGCTAGTCGCTTTTTTTTCAATCATGTCCGGTTTTGTCTCAAAGAGCATTTCCCTTTGCCTTCCTGAATTTACCCCGAGAGGGATACAAGGAAACGGGTGAGGCGATTTGTCTTTTTACCGGATGCTCGTGATGTACCTTTTTTACAGGAGAATACCATGTTGAAAATCAACTGGTTCGCGATATCTATTGCAATAGGCGTTTTTGCTTGGCATAGTGCGGTTGCCGGTGTAACCAATCCGGATATCTCCGCAATCGGCCAGGTCATCGGTCAATATACAAACGATAGTGCCGCGGCGGTTCCAAACAAGCCGACACTTGCGTTGGGAGAGGCGGAGCTTGCGCTCGATGCGGCATTGAATCCCTACGTAAACGGTGCGTTTGTTTTATCCTTGGGAACAAAATCCATTGAAATCGAAGAAGCCTATGCATCGCTGATCCGGGGACTGCCGTTTAACCTAGGGCTAAAGGCAGGGAAGTACCGGCTCGGTTTCGGACGCCTCAATCCCGCACATCCGCATTCATATCCGTTTATCAGCACGCCTCATGTGATGGATCCCGGTATCGCCCGACTGCTTCCCGGTGAAGAAAGCTTTAACGACGTGGCACTGCAGGCATCAGCTCTTATCCCGGTTGGGGAAAGCTATTCCCTGATTATTTCAGCCGATCTTTTACAGGGTGATTCGTTTCACCCGGCAATGCATTCTGCAAATTTCGGCTGGCTTGGCCGCATTGTCAATTCATTCATGATCGGCGAAATTACGCCGTGCGAAATAGGTTTGTCGGCAACGCAAGGGACCAATGATCCGGTTGCAAAGACAAAATCCGCGGTTATCGGAGCCGATGCTAAAATTAAAAGTTCCATATCTCCAATTGTCAAATCGGTATTTCAGGCCGAATTGTTGTATAAGAACGCAAGTAATAGGGATTCTTCGGGGGGCGTCACGGCCGAAAATCGTATGGGATTCTATGCGTTCACCGATTTCCAGTTTCAAGGACATTACAATGCCGGCGTTCTGTACGAGCAATATCAGGCTCCCGGGAACGCCTCTGACACAAACATCGGCCTCAAGCCGTTTGTGGGATTTTCAGTGCTTGAGGAAAGTACCATGGTCAGATTGGCGTTTGAGCATTTGTTTAATGCGGGCGGCCGCCCCGACGACACGGTCGAAATGCAATTACTGTTCAGTATGGGACCGCATAAAGCGCATCAATTCTGAGGGTGAGTTTATGAAGACGATCAAAGGGCTTATGGAATAAATTCTTAATTTGTAAAACGCAACAGGAACACATAAAGGAGATACCATGAAAAAGATAACGATTCGAGCGGCCTGGTTCATAGCGGTTCTAACGGTGAGCATGTCCGGTTTTGCCGCACCGGTCCGTATCGTTGCGGCGATTACCGACCTTGCCTCAATCGCCGCGTATATCGGGGGTGACAAAGTGGAAGTGACCGCAATTGCAGCTGCGAATTCGAATCCGCATTCCATTGAGGTTTTTCCGTCGTATATGGCAAAGGTCGCACGTGCGGGTATCTATTTGAAAAGCGGCCTGGGCTTGGACCAATGGTCCGATGCCATTCTCGACGGGTCGCGGAATAATTCCATTCTGGTGATCGATTGTTCGAGCGGGATTGCGGTACTCGAAAAACCTGCGGGAAAAGTCGATGCCTCGATGGGAGATGTGCATCCGTTCGGTAATCCCCATTACTGGCTTAATCCCGAAAACGGCATTATTATAGGTCAAAATATCCTTGCCGGGTTGCAAAAAACTGATCCTGCAAATAGCGCGGCCTATTCGTTGCGTTTCGAACAATTTAAAAAAGAATGCCTGCAAAAAATCGCGGGTTGGAAAGCGTCGTTGCAGGCCTATAAATCGGGAAAAATCATTACGTATCATTCATCCTGGGCATATTTTGCCGATGCGTTCGGGTTTTCCATCATTGCAAAAGTGGAACCGTTTCCCGGCATTCCGCCAACCGGGAACCATCTCGCCGAGCTTGTCGAAATAATTAAGCGCGAAAAGGCTTTGTTCATTTTGCAGGAACCCTATTTTTCAGACGATGCCCCAAAGTTTCTCAATAGGCAAACCGGAATTCAAATAGTCAAATGCCCGCCGTCGTGTTCCGATGCGTCGCCGAAATCGTATTTCGATCATTTCGATGCCGCGATATCACAAATAGCAACATCCATCAAAGGAAAATAATCATGATGATATTTCATTATTCCTTTATGCTGCCGGCGTTGGCCGTTTGCCTGATTTTGGCGGGTATCCATACTTATTTCGGTTACCATGTTGTCCAGCGCGGCGTTATATTCGTCGACCTTTCCCTTTCGCAAATTGCAGCGCTCGGCGCCAGTGTCGGTATCCTGCTGGGTTGGGGTGAAAATGCGCCGGTGCTCAATTTCTGCATCAGCCTGGCATTTACCCTTGGCGGCGCGGTGCTGTTTGCATTTTTGCGGAAAAGCCAGAACGTTGCGCCCATGGAAGCTTTGATCGGCATTTCCTATGCAGGTGCCATCGCCTTGTCGCTTTTGGTGCTCGAGAAATCGGCCACCGGAACGGAGCATATAAAAGAAATGCTGGTTGGAACAATAGTAACGGTTTCATGGCACGACGTTACACTCTTGGGCGCTATCGTGGCCGCGGTCGGCATCATTCATTTCTTTTGCCGTAAAAAACTGTTTGTCATTTCAGAAAACCCCGAAATGGCGACGCGGCAAAAAGTCCGGCTGTGGGTGTGGGATATAGTTTTTTATGCGACGTTCGGTATTGTGGTAACATCTTCCGTAAAGGTTGCGGGCGTGCTGTTGATTTTCTCGTTGCTTATCATTCCTGCGATAACGGCGATGATCAGCGCAAAGGGAACGATTCAACGGGTCGTTTTCGGCTGGGTTATCGGTATTGCCGGATGCGTATTAGGTTTGGAACTGTCGTTGCGCGCCGATTTTGCCGCAGGCCCGTCCATCATCGCGACGTTACTCGCTCTGTTGCTTGTTGCTGCGGCATTTTTCGCAATAAGCAAAAAACTCAGGGCTGCGGGGAAAACCATTTAAGAGCAAAGAATCGAACTAATCGCAAAGCACCGAATCGACGGCCTTCAATTCATCGGTTGTAAATGAGAGGCATTTGAGCGTATTGACTGCGTCGTCGATATGCGAAATACGGCTTGCGCCGACAATCGCCGAAGTCACGGTTGCATGACGAAGCACCCATGCCAATGCCATTTGCGCGAGGGTCTGACCACGCGATTGTGCCAGTTCGCCGAGCGCGGCTACTTTTTTTATAACCAATGGGGTTATGTCATCCGGCTTTAAAAACCCGTGCGGTTTTGCGGCCCGGGAGTCTTTCGGTATTCCGCCGAGGTATTTATTTGTCAATATTCCCTGGGCAAGGGGCGAAAACACGATGCAGCCGATGCCTTCTTTTCCGAGCGTGGCAAGAAGGCCTTGTTCCGCTTCGCGGTCCAGCAAATTGTAACAAGTTTGATGGATCAGACACGGGGTGCCGAGTTTTTTCAGAATCGCCGCGGCTTTTACCGTAAGGTCCGGGGGGTAATTCGATATGCCGGCATATAACGCCTTGCCGCTTCTGACGATTTGGTCAAGGGCCGCCATGCTTTCCTCAAGCGGGGTTTTCGGGTCGGGACGGTGATGGTAAAATATGTCCACATAGTCCAGGCCCAAACGACGAAGCGTCTGGTCGCAGCTTGCGATAAGATATTTTCGCGATCCCCATTCTCCGTACGGCCCGGGCCACATCAAATAACCGGCCTTCGACGAAATGATCAGTTCGTCGCGGAACCGGCCAAGGTCCTGCCGCAGGATGTTGCTGAACGTCTCTTCTGCGGAACCGGGCGGCGGCCCGTAATTGTTTGCAAGGTCGAAATAAGTGATTCCCTTGTCAAATGCATAAAGCGCCATCGAACGGCTGTTATCAAAATTGTCAACTCCGCCGAAATTATGCCATAAACCAAGGGAAATGGCCGGCAATTTCAATCCGCTTTTGCCGCAACGGTTATACCGCATCGACTCGTATCGGTTTTCGTGGGGAGCGTACATGGTTTCCTCGATTGTTTATGTGGTCGTTTACATATTTAAAAGATTCCGTTGCCAGGTCTACCCATGCCTTACTGTTGGCATGAGGAATTGCTACCCAGTCCTTCATTGGTTTTCCGGTGCCCGGAGCATGTGGAATTCCTTTGCCCGATTTTATTAATTCAACAACCCTTTCGGGGCTAAATTTCAAAATAAGATCTCCCTTATAAAACATGGCAAATATCTTGTTTGCATATTTAATTCCTTGCGCACCTTTGCCTTCGCATACAACTGCGCTATCGATCAGGCTGAAGTATTGCTTTAAATCAACATACACGTCTTTCATCGTACGGCTCCTCTCATACAGGGGTTATTCGCTTTCTGTAGTGAAGGGCAACGACGCCGGATCGAAAGGTTTTCAAACCGATAAAGTCCAACAAAAGCCGCTCCTGCAAAGGCACGGTGTCGAATAATCGCGGTCCTTTACCGGAAAGAACCGGGTGGACCACGAAATGATACTCGTCAATTAAACCGGCGGCCGAAAGCTGGGAGGCAATGCTCAAACTGCCTACGGCAATGTCTTTTCCGGGCTGCTGCTTTAGTTCGAGCACTTCTTGGGCGACGTTTGCGCGCACGATTTTCGCGTTGTTTTCCTCGGCATGTGTCAAGGTCGTGGAGAACACGACCTTATCGAGAGAGTTAAACACCCGAGCGAACTCGTTGATTGCCGCCGACTCCGATTGGCTCTTGGCGATGTCGGGCCAATAGGGAACCATGAGTTGATAGGTGACCCGGCCAAAGAGGATTATGCTCGCATTTCGCAACAGCCCGGAAAAGAAGCCGTGCAACTCCTCGTCGACAATCCCGTCCGTGTGGCTGCAGTAACCGTCGGCAGTACTATTGATTGCAAAAATAACCTTTCTCATACAGACCTCCTTAACGGGTGAGGCGCGATCTTTTTTCCCTTACCATAACGGAAAGCAGTGCCATAGAAATCAAAGCCAGCATACCGCCGAAACCGAAGGCGATGCTGCCGCCGAGGCCGGGGAGCTTTACATTAAAGAAACTGTATAAAAAGCCGAACACCACGCTTGCCGGAAGCGCGGAAATTCCGATGGCGAAATTATACAGACCGAATGCCGTTCCTCTGTTTTCTTCCGAAACGAGGTCCGCGACAAACGCCTTTTCAGTCCCCTCGGAAAATGCATAATACAGGGCATAAATGGCAAAAAGGACAAACGTCGCCGCGATTTGAACATTGCCGGGCAACAATGTCAAAAAGGAGAAGGCGAAATAGACAAAAGCATAAATTGACCATCCGATTGTAATCACGGTTTTTCTGCCGATTTTGTCCGACAACGCGCCCAGCGGGGTTGAAAAAATCACCTTGATGACATGGAAAAACGCCCACAAAAGCGGCAGGAAAAGGATGTTTATCAACAATGCCTGTTTCTCGGGGCTCCCGAAAAGAACGAGCATGTCGTGGAACGGCCGGATGTTATTGACCATTGCGACAACGACGCCGTTTTTCTGAATTGCCTCTTCGACGCGAAAGAGCAAAAACGCGTCCGAGGAATTACCGAGAGTGAACAAAACCATAATGATGAGAAACGATTTGAAATTCGCGTCGAAATTGCGTAATGAAAAAGAAAATGGCTTTGCGCTCTTTATAACGTTTCGGGGCTCCGTAACGAAAACGACAATGGTTAAAACCGCAAGTAATCCCGGTATAATGGACAATATGAATGTCCAACGCAAAGCGACAAGCGAATCGGTTACTTTGAAACCGAGTATGACGATCAGGAGCGTCGCAATGGCAAGCATCGGTCCGACTACGGCGCCGGTATTGTCCATTGCCCTATGAAAACCGTACGACTTGCCACGGATGCTTTCGTCGACTGCCGACGCTATCAATGCGTCACGCGGCGCAGTGCGGATTCCTTTGCCGACGCGATCGAGCATTCGTACAAATACGATTTCCCACGCTGCGGATACCGCACCGGTAAACGGACGCGACAGGGTCGAAATCGAATATCCGATCAAAACCAGCAATTTTCTTTTGCCGATCTTATCGGAAATGATCCCGCTGACAAGTTTCAACATTGCGGCGGTTGTTTCTGCGACGCCTTCAATAATGCCAAGTATCATCGCTCCGGATCCGAGCGCCGCAACATACATCGGAATGAGTGGATAAATCATTTCCGTGGCAGCATCGGTAAATAAGCTGACGACTCCGAGCATGATGACGGCAATCGGAATGCGCTTCATTGCAGTCTTATCCATTTCAGATCTCCGGTTCTACCTGGACAACACGATCAAAATACTAGGTTTTCGCTTCCTGAGTTAGTATTGAGCAAAACTTGTTCCCATATTAAGAATAAGTTGAACCGCTATATAGGTATAGAAACGTGAAATGAACAAAAGTTTAAAGTTATAAGAGGCACTTTTATTATCTTTGTCTAATTGAAAATCAAAACTTTGTGAAATCGATCACAGGAAATGTAGTTATGTATATCAATGTGTTGCAATTAATATTATTGTTTTAATACACTGTTTTGCTTTTAATATTCAGAAAGGCATTGACGCCGGCACGAAAAGTTTGTATATTTAGTGAAACAGATCACAGGTGGCTTATGCAAGGTAAAAATAAAAAAGATATTCCATTACCATCCCTTTCCCGTCTCCTCAATGTTTCGCGGTTATTGGATAGGTATGAACAGGAAAAAGTTGTATCGGTTTCTTCATCCGACATAGGCCGGCGATTGGGAGTAAAAGCAGACAGTATACGTAAGGATGTCAGCTATTTGGGTGAAATCGGAAATTACGGCGGCGGTTACGATGTTGTAAAATTAAAAGAGCATATTCGGAAAAAACTGGATCTCGATAGAAAAAGAAAATTATGCGTTGTGGGATTGGGCCGGCTCGGAACGGCAATCCTCCATTACAGCGATTTTCACGACCGGGGGTTCATGGTTGTCGCAGGGTTCGATTCCAATATTAACAAATTGGAAACAATCAAATCGACGATCGAATTGTACCCTGCTCACGAAATTGCCGATGTGGTCAAACGGAAAGGCATCGAAATCGGCGTCATCGCGGTGCCCGAAAAAGCGGCGCAGGAAACAGCCGATCGTCTCACCGAAGGCGGCATCAGGGGCATTATCAATTTCTCGCCCTGCTCGCTTCGGATACGGAAAACGGTCATGTTCAGAAACATGGACCTGCTCGGCGAGAGTTCGTTGCTGTCAACGCTTATGGCGATTAACGATTCGGAAAACACGTAATTCACATTATAAATAATTCACACAGTTACAAAGGAGTTTACCATGGCGCGTGTGTATAATTTTTCTGCAGGACCCGCGGTTCTTCCCGAGCCGGTACTTAAAAAAGCCGCATCCGAATTGGTCGAATATAACGGCACCGGCATGTCGGTCATGGAAATGAGCCATCGGTCAAAGGATTATGAGGCAATCATCGGCGGTGCCGAAGCGAGCCTCCGGTCGCTGATGGCTATACCGAACAATTACAAGGTCCTGTTTTTGCAGGGCGGCGCATCCAGTCAATTTGCCATGGTGCCGCTTAATCTTCTTGGCGAAAACGGCAGCGCCGATTTCATCAATACCGGGACATGGTCTAAAAAAGCAATTTCCGAGGCCAAGAAATACGGCAAAGCCACTGTTGTGGCCAGCTCCGAAGATCGCAATTACAGCTATATTCCTAAACTGACGAAAGGAATGTTCAATCCTGCGGCAAGCTATGTGCACATCACCAGTAACAATACCATCGAAGGTACCAAATTCTCGGCGTTCCCCGAAACCGGTTCCGTGCCTTTGGTCGCCGATATGTCGTCCAATATCCTTTCCGAACCCATGGATGTGACGAAATTCGGTCTCATTTACGCGGGTGCGCAAAAGAACATCGGACCGGCGGGCGTCACCGTCGTTATTATTCGTGAAGATCTGCTCGGTAAAGCCCTTGCAGTCACGCCGACCATGTTCAATTACGATGTGCATGCGAAAGAAGGGTCGTTGTACAATACGCCGCCGACGTACGGTATCTACATTGCAAAGCTCGTTTTCGAATGGATGCTTGCCATGGGCGGAGTTCCCGCAATGTACAAAATCAATGTGGAAAAAGCGGGAATTCTCTATGAATTCCTCGACAATTCAGCCATGTTCAAAGGCACTGCCGACAAAGCCGATCGTTCGCTCATGAACGTGCCGTTCACGCTCCCGACCGACGAGCTTACGGAAAAATGCCTTAAGGAATTAAAAGCTGCCGGACTGGTGCAGCTCAAGGGCCACCGGAGCGTCGGAGGTTTACGTGCGAGCATTTACAATGCAATGCCCGTCGACGGTGTCAAGAAACTCGTGGAATTTCTGAAGAAATTTGAAATGGGGAATAAGTAATTTAATTAGTACCGTCTCATCTCATGTCACCGGGATGTGGGAAAAGAAGTGAGGCGGGTACATAATCAAAAAAGGAGAACTGCATATGTTCAAAATACAAACCTTGAATAAGATATCCACCATAGGCCTTGAAATTTTTCCTCGGGAGAATTACGAAATCGCATCCGAGATCATGCATCCCGATGCCGTGCTTGTCCGCAGTGCCGATATGCACGAAACCAAATTCGCCGAAACGACAAAGGCAATTGCCCGCGCTGGCGCAGGCGTCAATAACATACCCATCGATAAATGTTCTTCAAAAGGCATTGTCGTCATGAATACGCCGGGCGCAAACGCCAACAGCGTCAAGGAACTGGTCATCACCGCATTGCTGTTATCGTCGCGCAAGGTTTATCAGGGGATTGCTTGGGCAAAATCGCTTGTCGGCAAAGGCGACGAAGTGCCCAAACTCATCGAAAAAGGCAAAACGAATTTCGAAGGGCCCGAAATAAAAGGCAAACGTCTCGGCATTATCGGGCTCGGAGCGATCGGCGTTCGGGTCGCAAACGATGCCGTAGCCCTTGGCATGGAAGTGACCGGTTTCGACCCCATTATTTCCGTCGAGGCAGCCTGGGAATTGTCCCGTACGGTCAAACGGGCATTGTCGCTCGACAGCCTGATAGCCAAGTCCGATTATATCACCCTGCATTTGCCGCTCAACGACAAAACAAAGGGAATGATCAACAAAGACAAATTCGCGTTGATGAAAAAAGGCGTTCGCATCCTTAATTTTGCGCGCGGCGGACTTGTCAACAACGAGGATCTCAAGGAAGCGATCAAAGAAGGCATCGTTTCGTCCTATGTCACGGATTTTCCCGACGAAGAATTGCTTAAAATGGACAATGTCATTCCGATGCCGCATCTCGGTGCGTCCACGCCCGAAGCCGAGGATAATTGCGCAATCATGGCTGTCAATCAAATCAAGAATTTCCTCGAATACGGCAATATCAAGAACTCGGTCAATTTTCCGGATTGCGAAATGGAACCCTCGGGAAAAACGCGCCTGCTTGTGGGTAATCGCAATATTCCCAACATGGTCGGTCAAATTACTTCTCTTTTAGCCTCGGAAAAAATCAACATCGCCGATATGATTAATAAAAGTAAAGGTGATCTGGCGTATAATATCATCGACATCGACGGTGCGATCGGCGAAGGCACGCTCAACAAGCTCAAGGCGATTAGCGGAATCATCCTGGTTCGCGTTTTGGAAAAATCCGCCTAAAAACGTTTCCTAAACGTACCGTTTCCGATTTCAAGTCTGAAAAACGTCCGGCGCAGTGCCGGACGTTTTTTATTTATGCGTGAATAGTTTTTAAAACCCGGGTGAATATCGATTATCTTTAGAAGCAATATTAATATGAGCTACGCCAAAGCGTAGGTAAAATCACAAGGACCACTTATCCCGCTTCGAAGCGCGTGGTTAAATCAAATGGATTTTATCGCAGGTCTGATCATAGCGGTTAAAAGCCTCGTTTTCATGGGCGGATACATATCTCCGGATGCACAACCGGTACGAATTTCCGGCATGACCGTGCATGTAGTCAATCGTGCCGTTTCGGTAAGCTGCTCTGTTTCAAATGCCTTTACGCCCGAGCTAAAAAAGCTTGCCGCTTCGGGAACCCCGATATTGCTGTATATGTTTGCCGATTTGAAACAGCAGGGCAGCGACAGCGTTATCGCCGCGACCGCGGTCGAAAGCAGATGCGACTACGATCTGGCGACCCGCATGTTTCGCATCATTCACAGCGTGCAAAACGACACTGTCTACTTTGTCAATGTAGACTCCGCACTTGCGGATGCGGCGCGTTTCAAGAAGATTCCCGTTTCGCCGGCGCAAAACCTCTCCCGCGATAAAGCGTATTATTTCGTACTGTATTCCGTACTCGGCAAAACAAGGGTCGAGGCGTTGCAAAACAACACTATCGATTTGATGTATTTCTGGAATTATAAACGGCCGAGCCTCAAAACCGAATCGTTTGCCGGTTCGCAATTTATGACGGAAGCGGGAAAATAGCCTATGATGAGAAACCGCTCGCTCAAGACAAAGACGTTTTTGCTCCTTGCGTGTGTCGTGCTTATCGCGACATTGCCCCTCGGGGTATATTACGTCAAAACCAGCTCGCTGCTTGCCCAATTGGGCGAAAGCGAGGCGATCGACAAGACCCTCACGTCTTCCATAGACCTTCTTCATACCGACGACGTGCGCCAGGACGCGTTGCTTGCATTAAAAGAATACCGGCAAATCGGAGTGTTAAAAAAGAGCATCGTGCATCAGGTCGTATTATTTACAATGTGCTATATCGCCGCGGTGACGGTATTATCCCTTGTGGTCGGCTATTTCTTCATTTCCCGCATCACGCGGCCCTTGCGGAACCTTCTCGATGCCACGGCCATGCTTTCGGAAGATAATTTACAGTATAAAATAGAAAACACGGCTTCGGGCGAAGTCGGGAAACTGGTGGATGCCTTCAACGCCATGGGCGAGAAATTGCTCGTCGCCCGTCAGGAAAAAATCATGGCCGAACGGCGTGCAACCTGGCAACGCGTGGCGCGCATCATTGCCCACGAGATAAAAAACCCGCTAACGCCCATAAAACTTTCGACCGAACGATTGTACGACAAGTATTTAAACCAAAGTAAAGACCTGGACGACGTGATGAAAAGTACGACGGCCACGATTCTTGCCGAAATCGATAATATGCAAAAACTCGTCGACACGTTTCATAAATACGCGAAGTTTCCCGATCCCGTGCTCAAAGACGAACGCCTGCAGGACATACTCGTCGACGTATGCGCGCTGTTCAAAGACACGATACCCGTGACCTGTTCTGTCGCCCCGGACCTTCCCGCAGTCAAGGTAGACAAAGGCCAAATCCGGGAGGCACTTTCGAACCTGCTTACGAATGCGGCACAGGCAATTGCCGAAAGCGGCAGGCAAGGCAGCGTGACGGTCACAGCGGGGCTGTCCGGCAAATACGTCCAAATCACGGTTGCCGATAACGGCTGCGGAATTTCCGAGGAAAACCAGAAAAAGCTTTTTCAGCCGTACTTTACTACCAAGAAACACGGCAACGGCATCGGTTTGGCGCTTACGGAACGCATCATAAGTTTACACGGCGGTAAAATATCGTGCGAAAGCACGTTGGGCGAAAAAACAGCCTTCACCATCCTTTTCAACGTGAAAGATCCGTACCATGTCGAAGATACTCGTAGTTGACGACGAAGAAAATATCCGCAAGACCCTGGCGGAAATACTCACCGACGAAGGTCACGACGTCATGTTGGCCGAAGACGGGGAGCAAGGGTTGCGCTGCTTTATCGAAGACGGTGCCGACGTCGTGCTCGTGGACATACAAATGCCCAAAAAAGACGGCCTGACTTTATTGACCGATCTTAAAGGTCAGGCGCAATACTGCGAGGTCGTCATGATTTCGGGGCATGGCACCATCGAGTCCGCGGTGCGGGCGATAAAGGCCAGCGCCTATCATTTCCTGCAAAAGCCGCTGTCCATGATAGAAGTCAAGCAAATCGTGCGGCATGCGGCCGATGCGAAAAAACATCGCGACGAATTGCGTAGCTTCCGCCAGCGCGACGACGAACGCTACGCGATGATCGGAAAAAGCCCCGCATTGCAAAAAATCAACAGTGAAATTCAAAAAGTCGCCCCAACGTCCGGACGGGTGCTCATTACCGGGGAAAGTGGGACCGGCAAGGAGCTGGTCGCCTATGCGCTGCATAAAAACAGCGCTCGCGCGGCGGGCCCGTTCGTCAAAGTCAATTGCGCCGCAATACCGCAAAACCTCATCGAAAGCGAATTGTTCGGCCACGAAAAAGGATCCTTTACCGGTGCGATAAGCGCGAAACAAGGAAAATTCGAGTGTGCCGACAAAGGGACGCTGTTTCTCGATGAAATCGGCGATATGGATTTCGCGACGCAAACCAAGGTTTTGCGTGCGATTCAGGAAGGCGAATTCGAACGGGTCGGCGGAACGAAAACCATTCGCGTCGACGTCCGTATCATTGCGGCAACGCATCGCGATCTGCTCAAACTTATCGAAGAGTCGAAATTCCGGCAAGACCTGTATTACCGGCTCAATGTGGTTCCCATTCATGTACCTCCGTTGGCAATGCGTCGCGAGGATGTCCCCGCCTTGGCAGAGTATTTCCTGAGCGTGTATTGCCGGGAAAACGGCATCACGCAAAAACTCCTTTCGCAGGACGCGCTTGCCGTGCTTATGTCGCAGCCGTTTCCCGGCAATATCCGCGAGCTTCGCAACATCGTGGAACGTTTGGCCATAATGTCCGCGGGAAACCGGATAAGCGGCGCAGATGCGGCAGGAATAGGAGAGGGCGCGAAAAACGATTCCGAATCGATATTTACAAAACCCATGCTTTTGTCCGCGGCCCAGGACGAACTCGAGCGGCGCTATGTCACGACGCAGCTCGAATTGAACAATTGGGACATTCCGCGGACAGCCGAAGTGCTCGGGTTGCAGCGGACAAATTTACATAGGAAAATTTCTCAACTCGGGATCGAAAAACGGTGAGACGACCGTACCAGTGGTCAATTACCGTCGCCGCTCATTGAATCGTCCGATGAATCTTTGGGAGCGGCAAGGCCCGAAACAACGGTATAGCCCGAATCGTCTATCATATGGCGCCGGTACAAATTATTGGCAATGACCTCGACCCGTTTCTGGATAAAGACGCTGGCGGTATTGAGCGGCGTTACGCGGCTGGGCATGGCAAGGGTTGCGGCCATGCGCGAGGCTTCTTGAATCGATAAATGCGAGCACGGTTTTTTATAATACATCCGGGAGGCCGCTTCGCATCCGAAAACCGTTTCGCCCCATTGCGCGTAATTCAGATACAGTTCCAATATTCTCTTTTTTGTCAAATATTTTTCCAATAGCAGGGTGTAGCCGAATTCCTTGGCTTTTCTGAGGAAATTCTTATCGCCGTCCAAAAACAGGTTTTTGGCTAATTGCTGGGTAATGGTGCTGGCGCCTCTGGCCATCTTGTTTTTTTCCCTATTGTATTCGGCTGCCTTGAGTATCGCCTCGATATCGATCCCCGGGTGCGTATAAAATCCGTCATCTTCCGAAGCAACGACCGCGTTTTGCAGGTTTTTTGCGATCGAATCGAGGGGAACGAATCTGATGGTCAACGTGTCGGGCTTTCCTTTTGCCCGCAGCTCCCCGCGGTATATGGTCATGTATGCGGTTTCTTTTGGATTATGGTCTATCAAAAACTGGACGTCCCGCAGGGGTTTTGTCAACGTCATATAGCCGTAAACAATTGCAATGGTGCCTGCTACCGAAAATACCACCGCATAGGTAAGAAAGCAGAACGTTATAATTTTCCATAAAATGCGCATCGTCAGTGTAATATTTTTAATCATGAAGCGTTTTTCCGTATATTTTATATTTCCAGCGTTTGCCGGTGAACGGATAAAATACTATTAATTGAACCTTAAAGCGAGCGCATTTCAGGCAGCTTACGGCACGACAAATATCTGCTTGCAATTGCGATCCTCCGAGGTTTCTCAGGGGCTTTCAACGGATCTTATGTACATTTCAAAAAAGGAAAATGCAATGTCGGAACACCTTATCAGCGTCGAATGGACACGAAAGTCCGATGATTTTACATATGAAAAATACAGCAGAGATCATATTTGGCATTTCGGGAACGACAATAAAATATGCGCGTCGTCGGCTCCGGATTTTTTCGGCAACCCCCAATGCGTCAATCCCGAACAAGGATTTGCCGCCTCGCTGTCGAGTTGCCATATGCTCACCTTTTTGGCATTATGTTCCCGCCGCGGCTATGTGGTCGATTCCTATACCGATGCGGCAGTTGCGGTGCTCGGGAAAAACAATTCGGGTAAAACCGCCATTACCAAAGTGGAATTGCGCCCTCAGGTGAAATTTGCCGACGGCAAGGCTCCCACGCAGGAACAGTTCGACGTGCTCCATACCCGCGCGCACGACAATTGCTTTATCGCCAATTCCTACGCCAGTTGCGTCGAGGTCGGCATTACGCCAACAATGAAGTAGGAGCAATTTGTCGGGCGTTCCCGGAACGGTCATTTGTTCAGAAATTGTTGAATCGATGTCCAATAGGTCAGAGAATCCTGCAGTTCCAATGCGTTGTGTGTACCATTTGTAATGGTGATAAAGGACTTTTCGCCCAAAACGGCATCAAACAGTTTTTTTCCCTGGGAATAGGGAATTACCTCATCATCGGTTCCATGGATTATCATAACTTTACAAGTAATTTTGTTGACCTTCCCGATATTGTCAAATGCGTTGCCGGCAATAAAAGACAGGTACCCTAAACCGTGGAACGCCGCGTATTCTTTAGCGTTTGTTAATGGAGTGACCAATAACAGCCCTTTTATTTTCTTGTCCATTGCGGTGTTGATTGCCGCTGTCGTCCCTATGCTTCGTCCGCAAATGAAAATATTGCTTTCCTTGAAATTAAGCGTGTCCCTAATATATTCATAGGCGGCAATGCCGTCTTTATAAATGCCCTTCTCACTGGGATGGCCCGTGCTTTTGCCGAAGCCGCGATAGCTGACCGCAAATACGTTTATTCCCATTTCAGCGAATTTGATCAATTCGGGAAATCGATGGGATGCATTTCCGGCATTTCCATGAAAGTATAAAAGAATAGTTTTTGAACTGTCGTTCGCAAAAAGGAAAGACTGCAAGGTTTTTCCGTCTTTTGTTTTGATGAACAGTTCTCTAAAATGCGGCGTGCGGGCATACCGGTGCTCATCTTTAGACGGAAAAAACGACAATCTGTTGACTAGGGGCGTACAGTTGATACATAAGATGATTACGGCGAGTAAGATGCTCTTCATGCGAATTCCTTTCCGGCTTATAAATTTAGTTCTTGACCGGATGTAAAAGGAATTCTCATTGCTTCCCACGGTCGATCATATCGAACCGAACGAAACGCACGCCGCATTCGAAATTTGCTCGTGGCTTGTCAACGACTGCAAGGCCGGCGTTACCCCAAAGGAATTCATTGCCCTCTGCACAAGGATTTACCGCTTTCACGTGAAATAACATACCCCTTCTCCATAAATGGAGAAGGGGTATGGATGAGGCGAATGGATTATGTTCTCAATGCCCGATATAATCGCCGAACCTGATCATCGGTGTCGCGGTCCATTTCGCCGTAGCGCCCGTGTCATTGACAACATGCGTGATCTGTCCCTGATCGCTCCCCAGTGAAAAGGTGACCACGTGATGAATTTCTATTCCGGGCAGTTTGGGACATTCGATGGCGTTTGCCTCTTCGACATAGGTCCGGTTAAAGTATGAGTAAATTCCAATACTATAACCGGCAAATTTGGTCACCCCGGGTGTCACGTACAGTGCCGACCACCCGTTTTTTGTACCATCCTTAAAATCAGCCTGCGTCGCGACATCGTAGGGAAGCTCGTTCTGGTAGAAAAACATTTGTCCGCTATTACCGTTCCATATCGTGTTATGCTGCTGATTGTGCTCCACCATTTGGCCGTAGGTGATGCAGTTGTTTCCATTGACGATCAAACCGTTGGGGCAGGGATTCGATGTCCAGCCTGCGCCCGAACCATGGTCTGCACGCCATAACCAGCAATGATCGAGAATGGAATAGTTGCTGTTTAAGATTACGTGGACTTTGGCCTGGGCGTTTCCGCCGCCGCCGATACGGCCGAATATGTCGCATACGATAGTAGGATTAGTGCTGTAATTGCTTGTACTGGCCGAATCGCCGACTTGCAACAGGCAAGGAGATTGAGCGGTTCCGGCATCAAATAGGATATTGGAGATGATGATTCCGGGCACGTCCGCGGTCTTCAATGCGATCACGCCGTTTTGCGGTTTCAGGGTTGCCATACCGAGGCCAAGCACAACCGTATTGGGCCGGGTGACGAGAATGGGCGCACTCACCTGATAGATACCGGGCGAAAGGATCAGGTTTTTGCCTGCCGCGAGCGCGGCGTTGATTGTCGTTGCGTTATCGGTAGACGATTGCGCAATGTAGAATTGATCGATAGGAATTCTCTCTCCCTGCGGGGTTTGGTTGTACCAGTCTGTTCCCGACGACGTAGTACGCCAGGCAGGGACAAAGACCGCATAGCTTCCGCCCTCAAAAATGACATACGGTTTTTCACGTACCAGCGGGGTCTTTGCGACAACGCTGATGGAACCGCCCGGCCAGTTCGCGGTCGGCGGATTGTCGCAACCTTGAAATAAAAAGCTCCAGCCGCCTGCGTTAACCGTTCCGAGAGTATTGTTACGGAAATAGAATTGTTGTTGGCAACCGGTAGCTATCTGACCGTCGACTTTGCAGTCGGATACGAATCCGCCGCTTCCGCCGCTATTGCAGAGGTTCAAATTGCCTTTTATATGCATGCGACGGAACGGATCCGCCTGGGACACTGCCCATGTATCGTTTCCGTTTACGGTGAAACCCTCGACACCGCGCCAGAAGGCAGTAAGGCCTCCGTCGGTATTCTGCACTGCACCGGTCACCTGGGTCGATTCAGGCGAAACCCCGAGACCATAGGCTTGTATGTAGTAATTTGTTGTAATCGTAAGATTGTAGCTTCCGGGTTTGAAAAACCAGGCTACGCGATTGGTGCTGAATTCATTTGTCGAAAAGCCCATTCCCGATTGAATCGAGCTGGCGGACATCGTTGGGTCGAAAATCTTTACATTGGGTCCGAAATTCGGGGCGGTCGGCGCCGAAAGTGTAAAATTGATTACCCCGCTATAAGAGGTTATTTGCTGAATGCCTGCAGCATAGCCCGACTTGCTTGCCTGCAGCCAATCTACCGTAGCCAATGTTTTTTGCAATCCTGCTTGTGAAGAAGGAATCGAGGAAATCTCAAAGGTTTTTGCATTCGAGGGTACGAGCGTATAGGCAAACTCATTTCCCGCCATCGCAACCCGCAAAATGAGCACCGATTTGCAAACGCGATCAAGAGAAAAGGGGATGGCCGTAGTACCGGCATTGATCGATCCCGAAAAGACCCGTGCGACGGTTCTGCCGCTCAAGTCGTAAAGCCGTACCGACAAAGGTCCAAAAGAGGACGATTTGAAAATAAAAGAACCGTTTTTATAAGCGATGCTGCTAAATTTTTGAGACAAGGAAAACGGCTTTATACCGGTGGATCCCGACAAAGTGTACGATCCGTCCGCATTGGTTGTGCAGGCCATGGATTGAGCGAACAGTTTTACCACTGCTCCCTCAATTCCTTGTCCGCCGGAATTGGAGACTTTTCCGGAAATGGAGACGCTTTGTCCGCAAACCGCGGAAATAAGCAAAAGCATGCCCAACACTGCATTTCTCATGAGTAACACTCCTGAAAAAGAAAAAGTAATTTGATCTGTTTCACTTAACCGGGTAACTAACCGCTTAAATTCCCCCGAAACACAAACTGACTATGAAAACGGGCTATCCCGACTGTTCACGAATCGATGATTTAAACTGTGAACAAATGGGTATATGTTTGTAATCTAACGTTTTTTTTAATAATAGCTTGAAATTCCAGATAAGCGTAAAAGAAAATGTATCCTCGTTGTTTACAGTCCTTATCAAGAAGTAACCGGGGAAAAACCGACATACTGATGAAAATACAAGGGGTTACTTTATGTTGCCCAATCTGTCAAATGAACGAGGCAATCTTATGCGCCAAGTCTGCGACGCGGCACGAATACCCCCATTCGTTGTCATACCATGCCAGCACTTTTACCAATGTTCCGCAAACGACCATCGTTGTCGGTAAATCGACGATTGCCGAGCGGTCATCGCCCTTAAAGTCCATGGACACGAGCGGGTCGCTATATTCTCCTGTGGTAACACCGACTATGCCCTTGAACGCGTCCATCGACGCTTCAGTAAAAAGGGCATTCAGTTCTTCTTTCGTCGTCGGTTTTTGAACGGATGCAGTAAAATCAACGACCGAAACGGTCGGCGTCGGAACACGCATCGAAAAACCGTCGAATTTCCCCTTTAAATCCGGAATGACCAGTGCAAGCGCTTTTGTCGCCCCCGACGTGGTCGGTATCATGTTTAATCCGGCCGCGCGTGAACGTCTCAGTTCTTTCTTATGCCCCTGATCCAGTATGACCTGATCGTTTGTATAGGAATGAATGGTCGTCATTACGCCGGATATTATCCCTAAATTATCATGGACGATTTTAGCGACCGGAGCCAGACAGTTTGTCGTGCAAGAGGCGTTTGAGATAATATGATGAATTTTTGGATCGTAATCCCCGTCGTTGACTCCCAAAACAATCGTGATGTCTTCGTTTTTCGCCGGTGCCGAGATAATCACTTTTTTCGCTTTACCCTTTGCGATATGCACCAAAGCCCCGGATTTCCCTTTAGCCGGGTTTCCAATCGCATCTGTAAATATACCGGTCGATTCGATAACCACGTCCACTCCCAAATCGCTCCAGGGGATATTTCCCGGCTCTTTTTCGGCGAATACCTTAATGGTTTTTCCGTCCACGATCAAATTGCCGTTGTCCGCGGCCTCAATTTTTGCGTGGTTCATCCCATAGCTGGAATCGTATTTCAAAAGCGCCGCATTCGTCTTGGTATCAAATAGATCATTGATCGCTACGATATCCAATTCGTTTCCATACCGTTCCAAAATGGCTTTAAAAACTTGCCTGCCGATCCTCCCGAAACCGTTGATGCCGATTTTTGCTCGCATGAGTATCCTCCTTTGCAATACTCTTTTTTCAAACAAAAGAATACCATACCTACATCAGTACGGGTTTCGCAAAGTCATTATTACACAATGCGACATCGCGATGGATGAGACGGTCCGATAGTGGTTATGATTTTTATTCGTATTTATTTTTCCCCTTCTCCATAAATGGAGAAGGGGAAAGGGAGTTGAGGAGTTCCGAAGGTACTCTAAACCGACGCGGCTTTTCCGGCGACTTTAAGTCTGGCTTCCGCTTTTTTTAATCGTAAATCGGCTTCTTTGTATTCTGCAGGCGATTGCGCCTTTTTGACCTGGGCTTCGGCGCTTTCTTTTTCATGCTTGGCGCGCTCGATATTTATATCTTTTGCAAACTCTGCCGTTTCGGTTATAACCGAAACTTCATTTTTGCGAACCTCCAGGAAACCGCCGTTGATCGCCAAACATTCCACCGCTTTATTGCGGGTAATGCGGATTTCACCGGGAGATAACCGGGATAAAAGGGGAGCGTGATCCGGCAAAATTCCGAGTTCGCCTTCGGAACCGGGAAAAACGGAAAACTCCACATCCTTTTCGGAAAAAATCTTTTTTTCCGGCGTCACTATTTCAAGAAGATATTTTTTTTCTTCCATGTAAAACTCATTGGGATGATTGCGCCCGGATTTCGATTTACAAAAACCGGGCGCTTATGTTGTTGATCCGATCTTACAGTTCTTTGGCCTTTTCCAATACTTCCTCGATGCTGCCGACCATGCTGAATGCCGCTTCGGGGATGTCATCATGTTTACCATCGATAATTTCCTTGAAGCTTTGCACCGTTTTTGCAATGGGAACGTATTTGCCGGGAATTCCCGAAAATTCCTGCGCCACAAAGAACGGCTGGGAAAGGAATTTCTCGATTTTTCTTGCCCTAAACACCGTAAGCTTGTCTTCTTCGGAAAGTTCTTCCATACCCAAAATTGCAATAATGTCCTGCAATTCGCGGTATTTTTGCAATATTCTCTGCACTTCGCGTGCAACGTTATAGTGTTCTTCGCCAACGATTTTCGGGTCCAAAATACGCGATGTCGAATCGAGCGGGTCTACCGCGGGATAAATACCGCGTTCCACAATTGCGCGGGAAAGCACCGTCGTTGCGTCAAGATGCGCGAATGTCGCAGCCGGCGCCGGGTCTGTCAAGTCGTCCGCTGGCACGTAAATGGCCTGCACCGACGTGATGGAACCCTCTTTTGTCGAGGTGATACGTTCCTGCAGCGATGCCATTTCCGTCGCAAGGTTGGGTTGGTATCCCACTGCCGACGGCATACGTCCCAAAAGAGCGGACACTTCCGATCCTGCCTGAACGAAACGGAATATATTGTCGATGAATAAAAGAACGTCCTGTTTGCCGACGTCGCGGAAATATTCGGCAACCGTCAAACCGGTGAGTCCGATACGTAAACGAGTTCCCGGCGGTTCGTTCATCTGGCCGAACACCAGCGCTGTTTTATCGATAACGCCGGACTGTTTCATTTCGGTCCATAAATCGTTTCCTTCACGGGTACGTTCGCCGACACCGGTGAACACCGAAAATCCGCCGTGCTCGGTCGCGATGTTGCGAATGAGTTCCTGGATAAGAACCGTTTTTCCCACTCCCGCACCGCCGAACAATCCGATTTTTCCGCCTTTGGGATAGGGGGTAAGAAGGTCGATGACCTTGATACCGGTTTCAAGGATTTCCCATGATGTCTGCTGCTCTTCAAGAGACGGCGGTTTGCGGTGAATTGCCCAATGTTCGTCGCACTTGATAGGGCCAAGCTCGTCGATGGGTTCGCCCAACACATTGACCAATCGGCCAAGCATTCCATTGCCAACAGGGATTTTTATCACGTCGCCGGAGTCGATTACGGTTGCGCCGCGCGTGAGGCCGTCCGTTGATGCCAAAGAAATGCACCGTACTTTATTATCGCCGAGAAGCTGTTGCACTTCTGCAATAATTTCAAGTGCCTTAACGTTTCCCTGGGCTTCCTGTCTAATGGTGACCATGTTCAAAATGGCCGGTAGCTTTCCAATAGGGAATTCTGCGTCCACCACCACACCCAACACCTGTATTACTTTACCGATGCCCGGGGTCGTGTTTTCGGTTTTCTTTTCCTGGCTCATAATTGAAACCTCTTATTTGCTTACTGTATCGTATGAAAAATGTGCATCTGTTAACGTTCTAATGAAATACATGACTATTTCAGCGCTTCGGCACCGGAAACGATTTCCAAAAGTTCCTTGGTGATAATGGCCTGGCGAACTTTATTATAATACAATGTCAAAGCATCCGTGAGTTTCCCTGCGTTTTTCGTGGCCGCATACATGGTTGCCATACTGGCCGCTTGCTGAGCGGCATTGGATTCCAAAAAGATTTTCCAAATCTGGCCGTTTACATATTGCGGCATTAAAACATCAAACGTCTCGTCCGCCGACGGTTCAAAAATGTAACTTGCTTTCGGCCCCTTTTCCTCTTCCATGGGTTGCAGGGGAAGCAGCTTTTCCGTGGTGATTTTTTGCGATGCGGGATGTTTGAATTCATTAAACACCGCAATCACTTCGTCGATGCTACCGTTGGTAAAATCCGCAAGGATTTTATTGCCGACAGTTTCGGCGCTTTCGTATTTAGGGCTGAACATCATATCCAGATATTTGTCCCCAAGAGTCACCGGCTTCCGTTTGAGTGCCTCTATCGGCTTTTTGCCGACTATCGTTATGGTTATGTTCTTGCCTTTGTTGGCAAGAACGATTTCCATGGCCTTCTTGACGACATTGGCATTGAACGCACCGCATAGCCCTTTGTCCGAGCCCACGACAAGCAGGCAGAGGTTTTTACTCTCGCCTGTTTTGAGATAGGGTGACGTACCGGGCGAAATTGCCGATGTCAGGTGTCGGGCAATGCTTGTGACCTTTTCAAAATAGGGCCTGGCGGCGATAACACGGTCACGGGCCTTGCGGAGCTTTACCGATGCAACCATCTGCATGGCCTTGGTGATCTTCTGCGTATTTTTTACGCTGATGATCCTGCGTTTTATGTCTCTTGGGGTCGCCATTGTTTATATCCGTTGCTTTTTAAATTCTTCCACTGCCGAAATAAGCTTTTTCTTGGTTTCTTCGGAAATTTCCTTTTGTTCACGGATGTTCTTGAGCACGTCGCCGTGCGAACGTTCCATGAATTTTGCCAATTCCTTTTCCAAAACGCGAAGCTGGGGAACCGGTACATCGTCGAGCAACCCGTAAGAAGCCGATGCGATAATGAGGATTTGGTTCTCAAAAAGCATTGGCTCATGTTCGTCCTGCTTCAAAATTTCGACCATACGTTCACCGCGGGTGATGAGCGCTTTGGCCGATTTGTCGAGATCGGAACCGAATTGTGCGAATGCGGCCAGTTCGCGGTACTGGGCTAAATCCATTCGCAACTTGCCCGCAACCTGTCGCATTGCCTTGAACTGCGCTTTTCCGCCGACGCGCGACACCGAGATACCGACGTCGATAGCCGGGCGGACGCCCGAATTGAACAGGTTTCCCACAAGGTAAATCTGACCGTCGGTAATTGAAATCACGTTTGTCGGAATATATGCCGACACGTCGCCTGCCTGCGTTTCAATGATGGGCAGCGAGGTGAGGGAGCCTCCGCCAAGCTTATCCGACAATTTTGCCGAACGCTCGAGCAAACGTGCGTGTAAATTGAAAATATCGCCCGGATATGCTTCGCGCCCCGGCGGACGCCGAAGTAAAAGGGACAATTGACGATATGCATATGCGTGTTTCGAAAGATCGTCGTAAATGACAAGCGCGTGACCGCCTTTATCGCGGAATTCCTCGCCGATTGCCGTGCCCGCATACGGTGCGATATATTGCAGGGGAGCGGGATCTGCGGCAGATGCTGAAACGATAATCGTATAGGCCATAGCGCCATTGTCTTCAAGGACCTTATGGACGCGTGCGATAGACGATTGCTTTTGCCCGATGCCGACGTAAATACAAATAACGCCGGTTCCTTTTTGATTGAGGATCGTGTCTATGGCAATGGCTGTTTTTCCCGTACCCCGGTCGCCGATTATAAGTTCGCGTTGTCCGCGGCCGATCGGAATCATGGAGTCAATGGCTTTCCAGCCGGTAAGAAGCGGTTCTTTCACCCCTTGACGTTCAACGACACCCATGGCCCGGTCTTCAAGCAAACGGTGTTTCGTCGCGTTGATCGGACCTTTCCCGTCCAGCGGTTGCCCGAGCGGGTTGATGATACGTCCTATCATTTCGTCACCGACAGGCACTTCCATAATTTTGCCGGTGCAGCGGACCGTTTCACCTTCTTTTATGGCCGTGTCGTCGCCGAAAATAACAACGCCGACATTATCAGGCTCAAGGTTAAGCGCCATACCGCGCACGCCGCTTTCAAATTCAACAAGTTCGGCGTACATACATTTATCAAGGCCATATACGCGTGCGATACCGTCACCCACCTGGATCACCGTTCCGGTCGAGACCATTTCGAGTCTTGTCTCATACGACTCGATCTGATTCTGAATAATCCTGGTGATTTCTTCTGGTTTGATGTTCATGGTCAACTCTCTTGTTATTTGTATTCGACTAATTGCTTGTTGCTAAAATGCCGTTATGGTCTCTGTCATTTTTTTCAAATTGAATGCGATACTGCCGTCGATCACCCGGTCGCCCAGGACGATCCGCATGCCGCCCAAAAGTTCCGGGACGATATCTGTTGTCAATACGATTTCCTTGCCGAGGCTTTTGGAAAGCCGTTCCTTGATTTTTCCGAGCGTTTCGCTCGAAAGCGGTGCAAAACTTTCGACCTTTACGTTCGAAATGTTTTCTTCCGTGTCGAGCAATGCCGAAAAACACTGCGAAATGGCCGTAAGGTGGAAAATCCGTTTTTTATCGACAAGATAGTCGAGGAAACGCAGGGTCAGCGCTTCGCATTGCGCTTTGAATAATTCGGAAAGTATGCGTTTCTTTTCGGTAGGGGTTATAGACGGATGATAAAGTACCCGTTTCAGTGCTCCCACCGAATCGACAAGACGAGAAATTTCCATAAGCTCCAAAGCGACCTTTTTAGGATTGCCGGCCTTTAGGGATATCTTGAAAAGCGCGCGGGAATATCGTAGAGCAAGTGATGTATTAAGCATAGGTATCAGTTCTTTTTAATGTCTGTTTTTCCCAGTTCATCCATAAAATCGTCGACAAGTTTACGATCCGTCGACTCATCGATTTCCTTTTTAAGCAATCGCTTGGTGGCAAGCATGGAAAGCGTTGCAACTTCCCTGCGTACTTCCGAAAGCGCTTTTTGCTTTTCCTGGTCGATTTCCCGTTTAGCCTTTTCCAAAAGCTGTTCGGATTCCTTGGTTGCTTCGGCCTTTATCGATTCTTTAATATGACTGCCCTCTATCATGGCTTTTTCGATTTCGGCTTTTGCGCCGTGCTTGATTTGGTCGAGTTGATTGTTGCATTCTTTTTTCAATTCCTCGACTTCAAGCTTTTGTTTGTCGATTTCGACAAAGGCGTTTTTGATGTCATCGGCCCGTTTTTTCATGAACGGTCTGATGAATTTATTGAATAGGAATGTCAGCAGCACCATTAAAACGATAAAGTTAATGGACTGATAAATCATCATTTTCCAACTAAAATCCATATGCTATCCTCTCGTGTTCGGAACTATGCGTAGGTACAGTGAAACGTTCGGCGTTATAATACTACCGAATGCTTACGCCTTTATTAACCGCCGATTTTGCCGAACAACATGATCGAAATGACGAACGCGTACAATGTTTGGGTTTCCATGAATACGAATCCGAGCAAAAACCATGTTCTGACCTTTTTTTCCGATTCCGGCTGGCGGGCAATGGCCTCGATGAGCTTTCCCGTTGCATTTCCGATACCGATTGCAGAGCCGATAGCACCAAGACCGATCGCAAGACCTGCGCCGAGCGCAGCAAAAGCAGCAACAAGCATTTTGGGTTCAATCGCTTCCATCTATTCCTCCTCTGGTTATTTGATTCTACTATGTTAAAAGTACTATGATTTTCTCGTATCTAAAACTCTGTTTCCCTCAACGTTACTTTCGGGATGCCCTTCTAAAATCTCGGAAAAAGGGTGAGGCCTTACGTAACTTTTTCTCAATGTTCCTCTGCAACCACTGCGCCGGCGAGGTACAGCATCGTCAGCAGTGAAAACACATAGGCCTGAATCGGCGCGGTGATGAGGCTTTCCCACGACATCCACACGACCGGGACAAGTATTCCGCAAGCGCCGTAGAGTAATCCGATTATTTTTTCACCGCACAATATGTTTGCGAACAAGCGCACTGCCAGCGAAAACGGCCGTGCAAATTCGGAAATTATTTCGATGACAAGCATGAGAGGCGCAATTGCCGGCATCGGTCCAAGGAATTTTTTGAAATATTTGAACCCTTGCTTGGTTACTCCCACATAATTATAGAATAGGAAAACCACGATCGCCCACGCCGCGGTCGTGTTTATTGCCGAGGTAGGCGCCAAACAGCCGGGAAGCAGGCTGAAATAATTGGATACGCCGATGAATAAAAACACGGTCATGACAAGAGGGAAATATTTGTATCCGAGCGGCCCGACAAAGTCCCGCAGGGAGTCCTCGACGAAATTAGTGAGGAGTTCGATGAAATTTTGAAACCCGCCCGGAACGGTTTTAAGCCGCATCGCAACCGTCGTGATTGCGATAATGATTACGGCCATGACAAGCCAGGTGAATTCAACGATAAGCGCTTCGCCATGGGTTAAACCCGGAAGAGGCAGGGCCAGCAGAATCGAATTTACTACTTCGTGTTCGCTGTTCATAGTTGTTTCATTTTCCTAAACGCGTAAATGTACTTAACAACCGACAAGACCAAAGGACCGGCAACCAGCCAGCCGAACGATAACCCGGAAAACATCATCAATAGCAAAAGCAAACCAAGTACGAAAAATAATCGTACCATTTCGGAAACCGTGATTGCAAGGAAAATGTTTTTCCCTGCGTTTTTTGCGGTAAAGTATTTGACCGTTGCGACAAGCCCGGCAAAATCCGCGGCGCCGATTGCCAATCCGGCACAAATACTAATCGCTATCTTTGGTAATTGTTCTATAGGCATTTAAAAAACCAGCACATATTCCCAGGATTAAAAAAATAATGGTGCAAAACGGTTTCGTATGGAAATGTTTGTCAATAAAATATCCCATACCGTAACCGATGAGCGTGCACAGGATGAGGGCGATACCGATGCTCGAAAGGTTCGCCATACGGACCAACTCTTTTGCTTTTTCTCTCTTGTCATCCATGATCGCCCGTTGTTGGAAGCGTGAAGCTTTTTCAGTTTTTAAATATAATTTAATGCGCCGGGGTGCAACACAATCTTGTGACTTTACTGATGGGAAATAACAAAAATGTATCGCGCCGGCACGTTTTTGTTATTACAATTCTTCGTGGGGTTTTGCAACGTCCGATAATCTTTCGATTTCGGGCAGATTGATAATCACGATTTCCACCCGCCGGTTCGCCGCACGGCCTTCGACGGTGTCGTTCGATTTGAGCGGCTTCGTATCGGCATAGGCGGTGGCGCATGCCCTGCCTTTGTGCAGCCCTTGCTTTTCCAGCATTTTAACCGTGTTTATAGCGCGCTGCGACGATAATTCCCAATTCGATGGAAACCGCTGGGCAAGCGCACTGCTGGGTGAAATCGGAATACTGTCGGTATGTCCTTCGACCCGGATGACGTTCGTTTGCGTTTGCAGAATTCCCGCGACTTTTGCAAGTACGTTTTCCGCGCTGTCCGAAAGATCTGCGGAACCGGGTGCGAAATAAAAATCCGAATTCAGGCTGATCACCACGCCGCGTTCGTCGGCGGTCACCCGGACATCCTTCGATTGTATTTCCTTTTGCAATGCGGAAACCGTTTTTACGTACAGGTTTTTTTCCTGCCGGTTTTTTAAATGGCTCGGATAAAAGTTCATCTGCATGATGCCGCTGTTATTCATCGAGATAACGGATTTATTACCTCCGAATGTCTGATTCAAAACCTGGACAAGCTGGTCGAATTTCGCTTTGTCAATGCTGCTCATGGAATACATGATGATGAAGAATACCAGCAACAGCGTAATGAAATCGGCATAGCTTAAAAGCCATCGCTCGGCATTCGGCTCCTTCTCATGCTCTTTTTTTCTCGCCATGAAAAACCTTTACTTTGAATCGGTTTTTTTTATCCCGTGTGAACGACCGCGATATCCTTTTCCCGTATCATTTATTGGACGACAGGAACACGTCGAGTTTTTCCTTCAGTATCCTCGGGTTTTCACCCGCCTGTATCGACATAACGCCTTCGATAGTCAATTCCTTCTGCAGCACTTCCTGTTGCAGCTTTCCCTTAAGTTTCATGCCGATGGGCAAAAAGACAAGGTTTGCAGATGATATGCCGTACAACGTCGCGATAAATGCTGCGGCCACGGCCGGAGCGAGCTTTGTCACATCGGCAAGGTTCCCGAGCACCTGGATGAGTCCCATAACCGTTCCGATGATACCCATGGTCGGCGAAAATCCGCCTGCCGCTTCGAAAATTCCTGCTTCGCGTTTTTTCTTTGCTTCGTAAATCGATATTTCGTTTTCGAGCATATGCTTGATCAGTTCCGGTTCACTTCCGTCAACCATCAGCCGTAGTCCCTTGCGAAGGCTGGGATCGTATTTCTTGTCCGACAGCTCGCCTTGGATGTCCGATTCCAGACTCAAAACGCCTTCACGCCGCGCCTTTTCCGCCAAATTGACCAGTGTTTCTATGAGCTTCTTGAGCGCCGCGTCATTTCCTTTGGGCAATTGCATCGATTCGGCAATGTAACGGGGGATACCGAATATTTCCTTTAACGTGAATTGTACGGTACACGCACCGAGCGTTCCGCCGAATACAATGAACATGGGGCTTATGGCAACGAGCGCCACCAATTGACCGTGTTCTATGATGTACCCTGTCAGTAACAAACTGACACCCAAAATGAGCCCAAGAATGGTTGACGGATCCATGAACGAACCTCCTTAAATCGCAAAGAATTTCAGCGCAATAGTGCCGAGTAAGGTTTTCGGTTGTATATAAGAATTGCAAATCTTCGGGTAAAATCCGAAATTATTATTCATGATATCATCTGTTGCGCGAGTATGCACTAACTATTTATTATATCGGTAGTTCTACGAAAAAACTTGCGCACGAAATCGGGTGAAAAAAAACTCGGTAAACTATCTGTCGACATCTGACGATAAAATATAGTATTATATAAAGAATAATCATTATCACAAAGGGGTCTTTCTGGTTATGCGACATGCCTTTTCGCGTATCGCGATTGTTGCCGTGCTTTTGCTTATGACTGTTGCGACGAGTGATAAATCCGCGATTTTCAGGGTTGTCGACAGTTCGGGCTCTGTTGCCGCTCAGGACCAGGAAAAGCAATTTGTATCCGGTCTCAATCATGCTTTTTCGGGAAAAGATCTAACGCGATCCGATTGGACCCATGGTTGGATTTTTATCGTTTTGATTTTCGGGTCCGGAATGATCGTCGCAATTGTGATCGGAATGCTTGCCTATTTTGTCCGCTCGCTTCGCCAGTCAAACGAGGATAAAATCAATTCCGTCGACTTGTTTTTTGAAAATTCGGCCCGGAATGGATTGACAGATGAAGAGCGCGATCTGCTCAACGTCCTCATCGGTCATGAAAAAGTAATGGCACCCCATACGATTTTCCAGTCTTTGCAGCTGTTTGAAAAATGTGTTGAATCATACGTCAACGAACTGGCGCGCAGCAACCCCGGCATCTCGCCCGATGGAAAAGAAGAACATCTCCTCAGCGACCTGCGAAGGAAGCTCGGCTTTTCCCATTTGCCGCTCGAACATCCGCTGGTATCGACACGGAATATAGCCATCGGCCAAAGCGGTTCTCTTTTCGGCAGAGACGGGAGCAAACCGATTTTCAATAAAGTATCCGTGGTCGACAATAACGGCTTTTTCTTCACTATCCAGTACGATGTCGACAAGGAAGACGTCTATCGAATCGAAAAAGGTTCGGTCGTCCGGTTTATTTTTGCCCGGCAAAGCGACGGGTTGTACGGTGTCCAGGTAAAGGTTGCAAATGTCAAAGACGTCGGCAATATCGACCTTTTGCATACCATGGAAATCAAGCGGAATCAATTGCGTCAATATGTCCGCATCGAGGCGAGTTTGCCGCTTCGGTTTCGGCTGCTTTCGACCAAAGATCCCGAATCAAGCGAAATCAAGCGCGGCCAGGTAATCACGACCCGCATGTCCGACATCAGCGGCGGCGGATTGAGTTTTGTCAATGAAGCTTCGCTTCGCCTCAACGATCTTATCTCGATCAATTTCGACATTCCCGGGACGTCGTTTGCGGGAATAACCGGGAAAATCGTCCATCTTACCCTCAAAGAAGCAAAAGGCCAAACGCTTATAAAGCATCATGTACAATTTGTCAATATCGAACAGCGGAAAAGGGAACAAATTATTAAATACGTTTTCGAAAAAGAACGGCATTTGAGCCAGTGGCGGTGATTTCGTGTATAAAACTATTTTCCCATTGTCCCTAACGGTGACGATGCCGATGTGCAAAACAATCATTACAACAGGATGCCTATGTCGCTTGAAATAAAATCAAAAAAAATCAAAGGCCATGCAACGCTCGAACTTATCGGTCGCGCCATCGATGTCGATGTCGAACGTTTTTCGAAAAAGCTCGATGGACTATATAAAAAGGGATTAAAAAAAATCGTACTCGATTTAAGCCGTACCAATTTCGTCGACAGTCACGGCTTGGGCATCATAGTCTATTATAATACGCTTATGCAAAAGGAAAACCGGGAATTGGTCATTCTCAATGCCAATCCCGATTCCCGGGGGTATGTGCATCGGCTGTTCGAGTTAACGAACCTGGATAAGGTCCTCATCCTTGCCGAATCGGAAGACGACTTGTAAAGAGGCGGCTATTTTGTTCCCTGTACGGCCTTTGCGATGCGGTCCAATCCCGTGGCAACGTTTTCCTTGCTGTTGAACGCGCTTATCCGCACAAAGCCTTCGCCGCATTTGCCGAAACCCGCGCCGGGCGTGCATACGACGCCCGCTTTATCGAGCAACCAATCGAAAAACACCCACGAATCCATGCCGGTATCGATCCAAATATAAGGGGCATTGACGCCGCCGAAACAGGAATAGCCGAGCGAAATCATTGTCTCCTTGATTTTTTTTGCATTTGCCAAATAATAATCGTTGAGCGAGGTCACTTGTTGTTGCCCTTCGTCGGAATACACCGCCTCCGCCGCTCGCTGGACCATATAGCAGACGCCGTTGAATTTTGTGGTGTGGCGCCGGTTCCATAGTGCATGCAGGGAATGCGTATTGCCGGCGGCATCGTAGGCCTTGCATGCTTTGGGCACAACGGTGTAGGCGCATCGGGTGCCGGTGAAACCGGCGGTTTTCGAAAAACTGCGGAATTCGATGGCGACTTCTTCGGCGCCTTCTATTTCATAAATGCTTTGGGGCAACGCCGGGTCGCGGATGAACGCCACGTATGCGGCATCGAACAAAATCAACGCCTTACTGTCACGTGCGTACTCAACCCATTTTGTCAATTGCGCCTTCGTTATCGTGCCGCCGGTCGGATTGTTGGGAAAACACAAGTAAATCAGGTCGACTTTTTCCCTGGGGATCTGCGGCACGAAATTATTCTCTTTTGTCGAATCCATATAGCAAATGCCTTCGTAGCGTCCCCGGTCGTTTACGCCGGTTCTGCCTGCCATGACGTTCGAATCGACATAAACGGGATACACGGGATCCGGAATGGCGAGCTTTAAGTCCCGTGCGAACAATTCCTGTATGTTGCCCGTGTCGCATTTTGCTCCGTCCGACACGAAAATCTCGTCTGCGCTTATTTTCGCGCCGCGTTTTTGAAAATCCCACAATGCGATTTTTTCACGCAAAAATGCATACCCCTGTTCGTCGCCGTAGCCGTGAAACGAGGATGCGGCGGCCATTTCGTCGGTGGCTTTGTGGAACGCCTCAAGGCAAACCTTGGGAAGCGGTTGCGTCACGTCACCGATGCCGAACCGGATAATTTCCCGGTCTGGATGTGCGCTTTTAAACGTGTTGACGCGTTTTGCTATATCGGAAAACAAATACGAAGATTTCAGTTTTAAAAAATTTTCATTTACGGTGATCATAGTGCGCTTTCTAAAAATTGTTGTTAAAAGTCCGAGCAGACAAAAATATAATGTGGAAAAGAGGGATGTAATATCCTAATGCGGAGTTTTCCAAAGAAGGGGTTACTTTTTCACTTTTTCGCTCTGTTTTAAATATTCATTGATGATATCCGTTTCTTCAAAGGTTAAAGCAGTGTGCGGGCTTTGCGCTTGAACATCATCTGTTTTGGCGTTTTTCGGATTTTCCGGCAGAATAGGCTCTGGCTCCTCCGAAAGCGAGTATTTCTTGAATGAAGAAGTGCTTTTCTTTTTAAAAGCTATGGTTAAAACCAGTATCATTGCGGCAACTATGCACAGAGGAACATAATTGTTCTGGATAAATCCGGTTATTTTTTGAAATTGTTCCTGGTATGAGCCTTGTGAAGACCCGAAACTGTTGTTCAAACCGGAGAAAAGAGCATTGGCAGTATTCTCGTCGCCGTATCCTGACGTTACCAGGAAAAGGAACAGCGAAATGCTCAAAGAAACGATTAAATGCATTTTTGTACACATAATGTTTCCTTTTTTTAAATGTTGACCTCCACATTGAAAAGAGCTTTTCTATATTATATTATACCACGATTCCGTGAAAAATGGAAGACTAAAAAGTATTGAATTGTCAAATTGGTTTTTCCTGCCTTTTTTATAAAAAAAATTAAATTATTGCGATTTTATTATTTTCTTGACTTTTCTTGTAACTTTTTTTTATGTTGAGACGGGGCAAAATTCCGTTATATTAGATGGCATTCGCCAAAAGCCTGCAGATTCCCTACCAAATTTAAAGGAGCGTCTTGTTTATGCGCAAAAAGCATAACTTTGTGATGTCTGTTCTTTTTTCAACGTTAGGTTTTGGTTCTCTTGTGTGGATTTTAGTGCGTATTATCGCAAAACCAAGCAGGATCAATTATCCTTGCGTTCGGGCAGCAGCACCGATTGCCACAACCTTTATTCTTTGGACGATCGGAAGCCTTTCCTCTTTGGTTTTTTTCAAAAAAGCCCGTAAGGCTTTTCAACAAACCCGTTATCTTGTTGCAACAGGGTGTCTGTTAATGGGTGCTGTTCTCGGCGCTATTTTTTTCACCACTCCGTCCAAACCTGCTTTGGCCGCAACGCTTGCTACGCCAAATGCACCGGTAGGAACAGCAAAAGGAACAATGCCCGGCCGCGTCGTTTGGACGCATGACTCAAAGAGCACGAATTGGGCTGGCGTCGGCAATGGACATTTGTGGGAAACTTCGCATACCGACCAGGCGACTGTCGATAAAATGATGTCTCAAACTTTGCAATCGCTCACGGGCAAAACAAGCGATGCTGCGGCATGGGATGCGATTATCCGCTATTACAATTCGACGCATGGCAGAGGTAATGTCGGGTATACTGCGGGAGAAAAAATCGCAATTAAAGCGAACATGGTCGGCTGCATTTACTCCGAAGGAAACGTAAGCACATCCACCTATAGCCTTGTCAATAAAATCGATTACATGAATACGTCCCCGATGATGATGATGGCTCTTTTCCGTCAGCTTGTCAACGTGGTCGGCGTCGCGCAATCCGATATCGCGATCGGCGACCCGATTTGCCTGTTTCCCAACGAATATTACAATTACGTTCATGCCGAATTCCCGAATATCAAATATATGGATTATCAGGGAACAAACGGCAGGACAAAGGTGACAAAGTCGTCCGTTCCCATGTATTTCAGCTCCCGTCCTACAGGCATTACGCAGGATTATATCCCGCAGCATTATGTCGACGCCACCTACCTCATCAATTTTTCAAATTTCAAGAGTCATTCAATGGCGGGATTTACGGGCGTGGCAAAAAACCATTTCGGTTCTTTATATCGCCTGCCCGGACAAAGCGGATATTATGACCTGCACACATCCTTACCGGTCAATCAATCCGGTTCCGGAAAATATCGCGTTTTGGTGGATTTACTCGGCCATGCCCAGCTCGGCGGAAAAACAATGCTGTGTCTCGTTGACGGATTGTACAGCGGGGCGCATCCCGACGATGTGTCGCCCCGTAAATGGACAACCTTTCCGTTTTACAACGACTGGACGTCGAGCTTGTTCGGGTCCCAGGACCCGATCGCGCTCGAAAGCGTTATGTTCGATCTCATGCAGCTCGACGGCGACAGCCGAAAATACCCGCAAATGGCGGGAGTCGAGGATTACCTCATCGAAGGAGCTAAGGCCGATAATCCTCCCTCCGGGACCTTTTATGATCCCAATCACAGCAGCAACACGACGCGGTTGGCAAGTCTTGGCGTTTGCGAACATTGGAACAATGCCGCAGCCCGTCAATACAGCAGAAACCTCAATCCCGCAACAGGCACGGGAATCGAACTGGTTTTTATCGACAATGACGGAGTGACCGACCTTGCGCGTGGAAAGGCCGTGACATCGTCGAGCAATGAAAACACCACCAATATTCCCGCCAATGCCGTCGATGGGAATGGTACCACTCGTTGGTCGAGCGCGTATGCCGATCCGCAATGGATTAAAATCGATTTGGGCGCAATCAATACCATTAATCGCGTTGTTCTCTATTGGGAAGCTGCGTCTGCAAAGAATTACACCATCGATGTGTCGGGCGATGGTTCCGCCTGGACCACGGTATCGACGAAAACCAATATGGCTGCCGGAGCCCGGACAGACGACATCAGCGATCTGGCGACTTCTGCCCGCTATATTCGCATGAGCGGAACCGTCCGCACGACGACCTATGGCTATTCACTGTACTCGTTCGAGGTCTACGGGAAAAGCACCCCGGTCCCCGGAACGCTCGCATTCAGCAATACGTCTTATTCTGTCAACGAAAACGCCGGTACCGCAACGATCACGGTTAACCGTACGGGCGGCAGCACCGGATCCGTTACGGTCAATTACGCAACGTCAAACGGGACCGCAACCGCAGGGTCGGATTACGCCGCGGTATCAGGTACGCTCACGTTTGCGGCAGGGGTAACAAGTCAAAGCTTTACCGTGCCTATCACGGACGATGCCGCGGTGGAAAGCAATGAAACCGTGAATTTGACCTTGAGCGCCGTGAGCGGCGGGGCAATCTTGGGCAGTCCGGCAACGGCCACGCTGACCATTGTCGACAACGACGGCATAAAAGGCGTCGTTTTACCGGGGCGCATCCAGGCCGAAGATTACAATGCCGGCGGCGAAGGGGTCGGCTATCACGATCTGACGACGGGCAATTCCGGAAACGTTTACAAAACAGACAATGTGGATATCGAAGCCACCCAGGATGCCGGCGGGGGGTACGATGTCGGTTGGACTTCGGCAGGCGAGTGGCTTGCCTATGATGTCAATGTTACCGCGGCGGGAACCTATGACCTTACCGCGAGAATGGCCTGCGGCGGAACAGGCACAAAGACCATGACCGTGACCGTGGACGGCGCAACGATCGGAACCTTCACCTCTACCGACGCGTCCGGCTATCAGGTTTGGAAAGACCTGCCGGTCAAGGGGGTAACGCTTACGGCGGGGTATCATTTGTTAAAAATGAATATGACCACCGGCGGGTTCAACCTGAATTACCTCGACGTTGCCGCTGCGGTACCGGCACCCGTTGAAATAGGGCAAGGTAAAACTGCTTTGGCATCGAGTGAGGAAACCAATAACGGCACGCTTCTCAAAGCATCCAATGTCAACGACGGCAATTCGACAACCCGCTGGGCCAGCCTGTTCAGCGATCCGCAATGGATTCGCATTGATTTGGGCGCAACCTATACTATCAGCCGCGTGACACTTACATGGGAAGCTGCTTCCGCCAAGAACTACACGATCGATGTGTCGACCGATGGTTCCACCTGGTCGGCCATTTCGACCAAAACGAATATGGCGACCGGCGCGCGTACCGACGATATCACCAATCTAAGCGGTTCCGCACGGTATATCCGGATGAACGGTACGGCGCGTACTACCGCCTACGGTTATTCTCTTTTCGAATTCAAGGTTTACGGTGTCCTTGCTTCTATGGGTGCTTCCGCACCGCTGCCAACCGACGTTGTGCAAACGCGACACATGCGGGAATATAAGCTCGATGTGACATCGGTCAATTCGCATGAAATCCAATTCATACTTCCTGCGTCGGGTTCCTATGAACTTGCGATGTATTCTGTTAAAGGTGCATTGGTTAAAAACATCGTGGCTACGGGCTCAATTGGTCCTAACGCTGTTCTTACCAGTTTACCGGCAGGGATGTATATGCTCAGGTTGAACACGCAAAGCGGAAGAATTCAGAAAATGGTTCGCATTATTCAGTAATAGGGTAACGTCACATTAAAAAAAGCCCTGTTTACCATTCGGCAGACAGGGCTTTAATGTTCAGACGCTCTTTGGGTCAAACTCCACGTATTGGCCTTCCAAAATACCATCGACGGATAAATTGCCGAATGTTTGCCGATGCAATTTGGTCACCGAATAGCCAAAAGCTTCAAACATACGCTTGATCTGATGATATTTTCCCTCTAAAAGCGTGACCTCGCATTGCCTGTTGCCGAGGATTTTAAGGCCTGCAGGTTTACAGGGTTTTGTTTCTTTTTCCAAAAGTATCGTACCGCTTGCAAATTGAGCAATGAGGGAATCGTCCGGGTGTTTGTCCAGTTCCACCAGATACACTTTTTTCACATGGTGTATGGGGCTTATCATGCGATGGACAAATGCCGTATCGTCCGTAATAAGCAACAATCCGGTAGTATCTTTGTCAAGTCTTCCCACGCTCGAAACTTTTGGGTTCCGCATCAGCCATTGCCAGGGGAGCAGGCTGTATACATTGGTGCCGTCCCTTGTTTCATGCGAACAAACCAGGCCTGCCGGTTTATTGAGCGCAATATAAATGCCGTCGGGATGGTCCAACGGTTCGTCGTCCATGACGATATCATGCGGATCCGCATGCGCCGAGACATCGGTGACGAGTATACCTTTATTTAAAATCCTTCCGTCCCTTGCGCGCGCTTTTGCTTCTTTGCGCGTACAGTAACCGAGGTTGGAAAGCATTCTGTCGATTCGGATTTGCGATGCCATATTCTTTTCCCCAAAACTGTTGATAAATTTTCCCGATAATGCCGATCACCCAGCCAAACAACAAATAATAGAAAAAACATGTGCTGTTATATACTTAAAAATGCTTTAAAGAGAGCACCATAGTTCATAAATGTGTAATTGTGACTATTGTACATAAAATAGATGCAATCATCAATAGCATTTTATGCGAATAACACCGATGTTTAATACGTAGCAATCTTAAAATTAAAAAGGAACGTTTTATGCATAAAAAGGTTATTTTGACATTGTGCGGTATTGCATGTCTCACTTCGTTTGCTTTTTCGCAAGCAGATCCTGCGACTTTTAAGGTATTTAATTACTATGCCGATGTGTGGAAACAGGCTAAAACCGCTCTTGCCGCAAAAGATTCCACCTTCATAACTTCCTATGATAAAATCATCCATGATGCCGACAGTATGATCCAACAGGGGCCGTGGACCGTCATGGATAAAACATTGGTCGGCGCAAGCGGTAATAAGCATGATTTTTACGGGATCGGGATTTATTTATGGCCCGATCCGACTAAAAGCAATGGCTTACCCTATTTGTCAAAAGACGGACAAACAAATCCTGCGACTCAAGGACCGGCCTACGACGACAACCGTTTTCAAACAATGCAGCGATGCATGGAACAAATGGGCTTTGCGTATTATTTTACCCAAAATCCGAAATATGCTCAAAAAATAGATACGTGCATCAAGGTTTGGTTTTTAAATGCCGCAACTAAAATGAATCCCAATATGAACTATGCTCAGGCCTGGCCCGGCGTTTCTACAGGGCGTCCGGAGGGTATTATTGCCTCCCGCACCAACAGGGGTTTGCTTGACGCGGTGAGCCTTTTAAAAGGAACTCCCTATTGGGACAAAACATCCGACGATACGCTGAACAAGTGGTTCACCGACTATTTAAACTGGCTTTCCACGAATTCGATGGCTTTACAGGAAAAGAATGCGACGAATAATCATGGAACATGGTACGATGTGCAGGCAGCGTATTATGCCCTGTACCTGGGCCAGACAACGGTTGCAACGACTATTTTAAACGGCGTCAAAACCCGTATAAATACCCAAATCGATACAAACGGGGATCAACCGCAGGAATCTGCGCGTACGCGGCCGTTGCATTATCTGTGCTTTAATTTGGAGGCAATGTTCCGTCTCGCGCGAATGGCTGAATTTGTCAATATAGACCTTTGGAATTACAAAGGCCCCAAAGGGCAAAGCCTGAAAAAGGCAATCGATTACATAGCACCTTATGCCGATTCTGCGGTGCATTGGACAAGAAATGTCGATCCTGCGGCCGACCCGTTCGATTATTCCGAATTTCTGCCGATGCTTCGGATGGCCACCCTGAAATACGGCGGTAGCTATTACGAACAGCAGTTGAAAAAACTGCCGAACCAAAAATCGATCAAAACGCTGAGAGACTTTACTCTTTTCGCAATTCCAGCTCCCACAAAGGTGCAAAGTCCGGGAAGCGGGACCGGGGTGGGCAATGTTTCATTATTGCGCAAAAACCAGGAAATCAAATATTATTCGGCATCCGGAAAACTGATTCATACCGTTGCCGGTAAAGCGCCGTCGGCAAACGGTGTTTTTATCCGCTGCATCATGCAAAACGATAAGGTTGTCAGAAGCGAAAAAGTGGTTCAGGGAACGCGGTAGGCGTTACGGGGAACAAGTGCGGTTGTGTGACTTTTTACCTGCATAGGAAACCTATGAAAAACTTTCGAATCATACGCCAAATCGGTATTTACGCCGTTGCGTTGTCGTTTTCTTCCTATGCGGCAAATGCTTTTTATATAACTGCGCTCGATTCTTCTAAAAATCAATTGGCCCGGTTGGTCGCAAGCGTAAGCAGTACCAAAGCGTTTCCTCGCACCATCAACGCAAACAATACGGTCAAAACCGTGGTCTATTCCGATTGGACAAGCGGATTTTTCGCCGGTTGCCTGTGGCAAATGTACGATTACACAAGGGATTCCGTTTGGAAGTCCCGCGCGTCGCAATGGACGCTTTCGCTCGATTCCGCAAAATACAAAACAAATTCCCATGACGTGGGCTTTATTCTGTATTGCAGTTACGGAAAAGGTCTGCCGTTTGTTTCTTCTGCCGACAAAGCCAAATACGAGGCTGTTCTGTTGCAGGGTGCCAAGTCGTTGTCCACCCGTTACCGCTCAACGGTCAAAGCGATCAAATCCTGGGACTTTTACACCGGATATCCGGTCATCATCGACAACATGATGAATCTTGAATTGCTGTGTCACGTTACCGGACAATCCAAAGACAGCAGTTATATCAAAATCGCCATTAACCATGCGAACACGACAAAAAAGAACCATTTCCGGCCTAATTACAGCAGTTATCATCTTGTCAATTACGATTCCACGACCGGCGCTGTCACTGCCAAGCAAACCTATCAGGGCTATGCCGATTCCTCGTCATGGGCCCGCGGACAAGCATGGGGGCTTTACGGTTACACGTTCATGTACCGAGAAACGCATGACACTGCGTATCTCAATCAGGCCTGCCGTATCGCAGAGTATATCCTCAACAGTCCGAAATTGCCGTCCGACCTCATTCCCCTATGGGATTACGATGCACCCGCATCAACCAATCCGCCCCGCGATGCTTCCGCTGCAGCAGTGACAGCTTCGGCCCTTATTGAACTGAGTGGATTTGCCGATCAAGTCAAGCAAGCAACCTATGTGCAGAAAGCGCGAGCCATTCTGACGAGTCTTTCGTCATCCGCTTATTTTGCCGCGCCCAATACCAACGGTAATTTCATCCTCAAACATTCGACGGGAAACCTGCCCGGGGCCTCGGAAATCGATGTCCCGCTCGTGTATGCGGATTATTATTACCTCGAAGGATTGCTTCGTCTCAAGGCCGTAGACGATGCGACGAATAACATTGCTCTTAAAACAGGTCGCAAAGCAATTGTGAGCGGGCCGGCAATTATTCCGTCCGCACAAAAAGGTTTGTTTATTGTCAATTCACCCGCGGATAAACCGGTCGGAATTTCAGTGTACGATTTTGCAGGCAAAAAAATTCTGGCCAAACCGGAGACGCAATCGAATCGGGTACTTGATTTAAGAAATTATCCGTCCGGCTGTTATGCCGTGCAAATAGGCACGGGCCGCACGGTTTCCTCTTTCCGTATTTTTAACAAGTAAAGCATTTCACTCGGGGCTTTTCCGAATGCCATGCCAACGCAACCGGCGTATTTACAGCCTCAAAATATCCAAAGCGGCTTGTACTCCGTTGATTTTCATTGAGCAAATGCAAATGCCATGTGTAACAGGTCTATTCGCAGGATCTTTGCCGTTCCAACCAATAGTCGAAACCCCGGCGTTCAGATGCCCGGCATAGGGTGTTGCTATATGTTTTCCATTCATCGAAAACGCGTTGATTACCACAAACGCTTCTTTGTCAAGATGACATTGAATCCCAATCATACCGTTTTTGCGGGGAAATAGTTTTAAGGGGGGAGTCGCGTTCGGAAATTTACCATCCGTAGCAATCGACATACTAGGCACGTTTGCAGGACCGCTTATCGACAGCGTTATCGTTTGCGTATTCGCGTTGGTCGTGGTGAAAGCGATGATTGCCGGATATGCTTCGATTCCCGGAAAGGGGCACCAGTATCTCGACGAATCGGTACCGGTTGTCAAAGAATAAGGGACGGTCGCGCTGTCTACGGTCAATGTCCACGTCGGTCCGGATTTTGGGGTAATCGCAACGGTGTTCGTTCCCGATTTCGTAAAAACCGTTCCGGAATCATTGACAAACGGTTCAATGATTTTAAACGAGCCTGCGGCTCCCGAAACCGAATATTGCTTTTGCACCTTGGAATCGAAAAACTTGTTGGAAACCGTGAAATTCATTCCCGCAGTGGTGCCGGTTTGCGATGTGAACTTGCCCGAGGTCGTGACGCCGACATTGTCGCTGTTTTGCGTCACGTTCATGGTTGCGTTTGTCTCAAACAGGTTCGTGTAGTAGGATGCGGCCACGGTGCATTCTATTCGAGGTGTCAACGGAAGCGGTACCGGATTGTCTTCGGTCGGCATGTGCATCGTTTCCGTTCGTGTGTAAATCGTTGCGGACGACGATTGCAAGTAACCGTTATCGCCGAATCCCGTATACCAAAGGTTGGATACGCTCCCTCCCTTTGGAACCGTATTGCGAGAATACGTCCTTATTTCTCCGTACGCCGAAACCGTTGCCATGATGTTTTTGGTCCGTACGACCGCAACGTTTATTAAAGGGAAAAATTTGTACCAGTTCAATGTTTGTGCGGGAAACGGTGAAGTCGCCGTTGCCGACGGAGCGTATTCGATTGCAAGGGCGATACTTTGGGCGCGAGCGAATGTCTGGTAATTGCACGGCGGATTGCTTGACGCATGTTTATGTGCATGCGGACCGTAGGTGACCCAGCCGTTGTCGAGGCATTTTGTCCCGAGATATTGGAGGCATTGCAATCCGGCCGCACCAAAGGCCGGGTCGACGTCGGCAAGCAATGCAAAACTGAAATAGACGCCGGGAGCGGTTTTTGTCCCGCTTTCATAGCCCCATTTATAGGACCGCGTTCCCCAGGAATTGTCCACCGAGCCGTTTGGATAGACAAAATTGAAATGCGCGTGCAGCATGTCGGCTGCTTTCTGTTTGGCAACGGCACTTTTCGCAAGAATCGAATACAACGCCACGTAGCCGATGCTTTGGGCCATATCGTACCCTTCGTCAACGCCCTTGCCCTCGCCGCGGAGCAAATTGTCGGTGCCGATGCTGTCGAACGTATTCCTTGTTATCAATGTGTCGGCTTTCGCGACCCATGATGTTTTCGGGGCTGCCACGACCGTGGATGCGAGAAAAAGCGCAGCCCCGCCGATCGCGTTGTAATTTACATTAGATACGGGAAAACTCCCTTTTACATAGTCCGCCGCTTTTCCTATTGCGTTGTCCCAGTTGGCGCTTTCGGTCGCGCTCAGAAATGGTTTTACGATGGGATATGCGCCGGCAAGTGAAATCAATTGATCCGCCGTTGTTCCATACCAACCGGCCTGTGTCGGATCGGGCCAATCTTCGCTCCACCCTCCGATTTTTCCCGTTGTTTCCTGTATTGTAACGAGCCAGTTTCCCAGAATGACTGCCGCGTCCCGGTATTTTGTGTTCCCCGTCAAGGTATACTCAACGGCAAAAGGGTATACCGCTTCTGCAGCGCGCGAATGGATTTTGTTGACATCGGGATTTTTCGACGGGCAAATAAGCGCACCGTAATTTGCGTTTGTCTTGTCGGTGATTTGAGTGGGGAGCAAAGCATCGCAAAGGGTTGTTAATGTGGTTTTATAGGAATCGTCAATAGCAAATGCCGAATGCAGGATAAAAAGACTAAGGATAAGGATTTTTATTATTCGGTTTAAATCGTTCATTTCTTATATTGTCCTTTCTTGATATGTATAATAACCGGTAAAATATTAGAAAAGGCTATTGATAAAACCATTAATTTTATGTTCAAAAGTCACAAGTTGTGTATATTACATGTATACAAAAAGCGTATACAAATGTAGGTGTTATGTGCTTTGTATATAAAACAGATTGAAATGTAAATAGCTTTTTCCCGGGGTTGCTGTACATTTTCGATATAGGGGCTCTGTTTTTCTTAATTAATGATTGTTAAAAACCGTTTTAGCATGGATAATTAAGAAAAAGTAAATCGGTTCCAATTGTGGGAACTCCCCGTATACAAATTTCGACAAAAGAAAAATGCTTTGAGAATATAAAAGCATTGGGCCTGACCGCATTTTTTTGTTTTAACGGTTAAATTATGAAAAACATTCGGAGGCGATATGCCGGAAAAAAAAATCAGAGTATTGCAAACCAGAATAATAATTTCTGGTTTGATTTTGTTTTTGTATATGGCCTTTTCAGCGCAATGCCAATTCAATCATCCGGGGATTTTAAATTCCCAGGAAGAATTGGATTTCATTAAAGCAACGGTCAATGCAAGCGCCGCGTCGCCGATGAAAACCGGCTATACGACGATGAAATCATTTTACGATGCAAACCTTTCCTATAACCCCAATCCTTTGACTCAAGTAGCGGTTGTCGCATCGGGAGTGGGGGCGGATGAGGCGAATTTCCGTGATGCCGCTCAGGCAGGTTATGCTCATGCCCTGCAATGGGTCATTACCGGAAACAGTGCCAACAAAGACAAATCCATACAGATTTATAATGCGTGGAGCAAAGTGTTTAGGGGTATGACTCCTTCCGATGCGCAAAGACAACTCGAAGCTGCCTGGGTCATTCCGACGTGGATTGCAGGAGCGGAAATCATTCGGTATTACAATAAAGGTGCCGCAGGGTGGGCAAGCGCCGACATCGCGATGTTTTGCGGAATGATGGATACTTTGTATAATTATACTAAGTTAATTTACGCGGACAAACGTACCAATAACTGGGGCTCGTCTGCCGCAGAGTCAATGCTTGCCATAGGTGTTTTCGAAAATGACACGGCCAAGTTCAATGCGGGAAGGGCGTTTTATGAATTTTTACTGCCCTATCAGGTAGAAAAAACAGGACTGGTCATGGAAACGTGCCGTGATTGCAATCATGAAGAATATAACCTGATCGGGATGATGCAGGCTGCCGAAATCGCCTGGCATCAGGGCGTTGATTTGTACGGAATCAAACTGGATGCGCAAACGACTCCGCGATTGGCAATGGGCATGGAATTCATGGCGAATCAATTTTTAGGAACGCCGCTCAATGTCGGGCAATCCTGCGGTGCGGTCAGCTGCAGCGGCGACGATCTCCACGGGCCCGGATGGGAAATAGGGCGGAACCATTATATGTACCGGGCAAAGGTTCCCATTCCGGTAACCGACAAGTTCGTGACGACCAAAAACCGCCCTGTCGGCACCAGCGAAGACCATTTTGTCGAATGGTCTACCTTGACGCATGCCGATTTGGGATATTTTCCGACGTCGGTCTCAAAAACGGTGCATGGACGGATGGAAACGGCAGATCAGAAAACAGACGTGTTTTATTTCCAACACGGGATCTATGGCCGTTCCCCTTGGCAATCGGCAATACCCGCCTCGGGAAATTTCAAAGTACGACTGTTTACATTGCAAGGGAAAACAATTTGCGAAATGACTATTGTCAACGGAATTGTTAACCCTTCCGGCCTTAAAGCGCTGGAAACCGTCGCATCCGGCAGCTATGTGTATCGTTTGTCCAAACAATCAATCGTCGATCCTAAACTGTAAGGCGATCCTCATTCCCCTCTCCGTTTACGGAAAGGGGATAGGGTTGAGGCGGCCATGTTTTCGTGGCTTTTTTTTATGGTACTTATAAAGCTATTTTAAACGATTCCACTCTCAGATCAGCCTTGATCTTCAAGATGTAAAACTGCGACGGCAAAGTTTTGGTACTAATTTCCATGGAATTATTAACAATACTCATACTATGTTTTTCAAGTATTGCTCTGCCCTTCATATCGAATAACGACACCGAAATTTGGTTTGCACGGGCAAAGTTACCAAAAATAGCCAACAAGTTTCCTGTTTTGCGGAACCCGAATTGTTTTTCTCCGAGTATATTATCTGAATGCGCGAGAACGTTGTCCGGAATATTCAGGTTTGTGATGCGGCATGCTTTGTCGGTACTTGTGCCGTTTCCGTTTGCAAGAGTGCCGATATTCAATGTCAATGTACCGTTTGCTGCATTTACCGTTGTCGCAGCGCCAAACCCGCCATTCCAGGTGTCATACCATTCGACCGTGAACTTTCCATCCCCGTTTGTCGGCAGTCCGGTGATTGTCGCCGTCACATTGCTTGCTGAGGCGCTCCCGCGATAATTGGAGACCCAAACATATGCAAAATTGGTTGAATTGCCCGTTCGTATGCCGCCGCATTCCGTGTTGCCCGTGGACGTCACGGCCAGTTTGCCGATCGTGGTGGTTGCCGTTTTAGCGATGATATCGTTGCTGTAGCCCGCGGCACTTTTGAAAACAAAATCATCGCCCCATGACCAATGAGAATCCCACCACCAGGTCAGCGGCGCGATCGGGGTCGAATTTACCATGCCAAGATACATCCCATAGTGCAATTCATTGCGGTAATTGATCGACGGTTCGCTGTTTGCCGATTCCCACCTGCGGGAAAATTCTCCGCACACATAGGGTTTTTTATACGAAGTTATATATTGCTGCGCCTGGGACGGCAAATGCCAGACCGGATTGCTTGTTTCTGGTCCGTAAAGATGCGCCTGGGTAAAATCCATGTTCGGGGCGTTCCACATCTGCGGGGTAGATTGCCAGGATACGCTGGCTGTTACCAGGTGATTGTAAATGTCGAGCGTATGGAAGCATCGAGACATCGTGTCGCACCAGCTTCCCAGTGCCGCATTGACGCTGGTTCCGAATGCGTTGTCGATTTCATTGAAAAATTCCCAAGATTGAATGGCCTGGCTGTATCCCCAGCGTGCGACATAATAGCGGATTCGTTTTTTATAACAGGCTATTGCATTTGCATTTGAAAAGAATTCCGCGTCGGAGTTGCACCAACCGCCTTTGGAAGTATTGTACGGATTGCTGCCCCATTGCTCGGAAAAATCACGGTAATCGTTCATCATTACCATCAGGTATATGCCGTTGTTTTCCGCAAGCGAAACGACCTGGTCCATATAATCTGCAGTACCCGTGTTATAGATATTCGGGGCGCTGTTCCATTCGAAGGGCATATGCCAATTGCAATGCCACATTCTCACCATGTTGCATCCGGTCGCGGCAAGACGAGGAAATTGCGTCGAGTAACTTCCGCCTGCTTCCCATGCGATGTTTTCGCCGATGCCCCGCCAAACTTTTCCATTGTCAAAACGGAACGTGTACATGGATTTTGTCGTACTGTCGATATGGATGTAGCCGTTGGTTTTTGCGGCGCGCGAAAAGAGATTGAACTGATTCGAACGGATTGTTGTGCTGCCTTGGGTCAAGGCGATTTTATAGGTGAAACTTCCTGTGTTTCTCGGGGCAAAACGAGCCTGCCATTGCGCTTGACCGTTTACCGTTGCCTTATAAAAACAGGGTAGCGATATCGCTTCTTGCGCGGGCCCGGTTATTTCGCAATCCAGTTTTATTTCATCCGGATTGAATCCGTTAGAAAAATTCTTAGTTGTTAAAATAGTCACGAATACCGGTTTGTAGCAATCCACAGAATCCTTGTCGGGCGTCACTGTAACGATATTGTCTGCGCCAAAGGATATTCCGAATCCAAGGATGAGTGTTGCCAATAAAGAATGTATGAAAAGAGTTGTGATCTTTTTCATATATCCTCCTTTAAATTGTTAAAGCGTTTAAATTGGTTTCAATAAATTTGGTATCAATTTTATTCAATTGCAAGGTCATTATATGACCTGTTTTTTAAATATAAAGCCGAATTATTAAAAAATCAGGAAAATTTTAAAAAAAATGTAAAATAAATAATTTTAAAAAAAGTAATTAAGTTGTAACTCATTGAAATTAAAAGTAATAAATATTAAATAAGTTTTAAAAAAAATAATAAAATATAACAAAAAGACCCTTCAATTATATGCCGCAATGCGAAGGTATGCTTGATAACAAAAAAGATAAATATGACGGGGTAAAAAATGCTTTTCTAAGAAAGGAGGATTTCTTTTAGGAGGGGGCTGGCATTTGTATTTTCCTGGTTCGTAAAAGCGTATGGCCAATTTCACGTCAGGATGAAAACCTATGCAGATTGATCTTCGTCAGAGCAATTCACGATGCATTATTTTTTTTCCAACGGGTTCATTGTTTTTGAAAAATAAAACCCTGCCGGCAACTTTCGAGATGAACCTTGATTTATATACGCAATGTGCCTGCCGCAAACGTCAAACAGTTTTGCAGTGGCGTTCAAATCAAAGGTATTATTTTGTACGGAATTAATTGAAACGCAGGAAGCTGCTTCGTTCGAAGCAAATTGATTTGTGTGTATTTTGGTTTGAATCGATGTCGGCGGCTTCGGAGCCGTGCTTGATAATTCCAAAGAATAAAACTTTACTTCGCTTACTGCCGAGGCGCTCGAACTGCTGTATTGTAAATAATTTCCCGCCTTGAAATAATACCCGTCGGTTGTGCCGTAGTATTGAGTCGTATAGGTTTGCGTACCGCTTTTCCCGTTGACCGTAACCGTAAGAACGCCTTTTTTCATCTGAAATTCATAGGTGACCAGGCTGCCGAGCGATAGGCCGCCGGCAAGCTGGACAAAATAATTGCTTCCAGCAGAATTGTTTGTCTGGAACATCGCGGAGACTTTGCAATTTCCTGCAGAATTACCGTTCCATTCCAGTTCGACCAATTCCGAATTGTCCGCCGATCCGTGAACTTGTCCTATGGTCACCGTCGGGTTCGCGCTCGGTGCTTTAGTTACTTTACATGACGCGGTCATTACGTACGTTGTGGTATCGGTCAATTTCCAGTTTGCCCCGAATCCGGTTTGTCTCAGTTCGGTGCGCGGGTACTGTGAGCCGCCCGAGGTTCCGCCGTTGCTGGGGGTGAAGAACACCATCGAACCGTCGGTTGAGTCGGTATAAAAGTATTTGCTGGTAAATCCGTTGACCAGCGTTTCGGCCTTGACCTCGACAAATGCAAGGCTTGCAGTCATTGTCTGAAGCTTGAATGCGCTCAACCAATCGAAATTTTTTCCCGGAGGCAGTTTCGGGTCTAAACCGAATGCGGGTAAACCGAAACCTATTGCGATTAAACACATTGACCAAATCCATCGGTGTATGTTTTTCATGGCATGTCCTGATCGAAGAATGTTAGTTAACCGATTAAATTATAGAGTCATTCGCCCCGGGTAAATAATTACTTTTACCTGTTAATTATACAATAGAATATATTTTTTTTCAAAACCTATTTATATTTGCACCTAATTTATGTATAAAACGCACAATGTTATCATTCGTCACTGTTTTGCTATATTCATAAATGTCGATAAAATTTCCCGATATTTTAACTAAAAATTAATTCAATTCAGCAAAGCCGCTCGGAAATGCTCTCAATATATTGGGTGAAATAGTCATGAAAAAAGGGATATTGCATTTTTGCAATATCCCTTTTATATCAATTCGGAACACCTGCTATTATAATTTTTTGTAAATATAATCAGCGGTTGCGAAAGTGACTGCATTAGGATCGGATGTCGATGTTCCAAACATGCTTAATAAAACAAGGTTTCCAACGATTTTGTAATCATATCGTACCCATTCCGTTTGTCCGAATGGAGGGGTGTCTTCAATGGTTTTAATTTTTCCGCTCGCTGCCTTGATATATTGAGTACCACCGGACAATGGTGTTCCCGGGTATACGATAGAATCGATACTTCCCGACACTGTACGGTTATTAATTATTCTAAATTTTGTACTCGTGATAAACATGGTGTCATTTTCCATTGGAAAAATTGCACCCGTAGAATCAACCCGTACCCATGTTCCAACAAGTTCTGCCGCAACTGAATTTGTCAAGGTGGTCGCTGGCGCCGTCGGTGAACTGCTGTCACCGCATCCAATAAGGGAAATTGCCAAAACCGCTCCGGCTGCAAGTGTTGCAAGAATCTTCATACCGCTCCTTTGAAAATGTGATTAAAAATGAATAGAAAAGGCGAATATTGCTATTGTGAAAAATTGTTAAAAAAAGTTTACCATGGAACAAAAACGTTGTCAAGAAAAAATGAAAATTTATTACACCGGAGCATAAAAAAACTCATAGGGATTTTTGAATGAAAAAAGAATTATTTTATAAACGCTACTCGGATTTTATCATTACGCACAAAACGAGTGTATTGCAGACTGCTTACCGGATACCTCCGGTCACAATCGCGGTCTCCAAAACCTTGCTCCGGTCGCGCGAGCGGCAATAAGTAAACCATTTTTTTGTAAGGAACCGAAGGCGTTATGAACAATTCTAAAAAAAATGTCATCGTCGGCATTGGCAGCGCTTTAGTCGATATTCTTATTCAGGAATCCGATGAATTCATATCCTCTGCCAAGGCCCAAAAAGGCGGCATGACTCTTTTGCCCGAGTCGGGAATTATCGATGCGCTGGTTGCAAAAGCTTCAAAACCTGCGTCAATAGTCCCGGGCGGTTCGGCATGCAATACGCTTTTGGGAATCGGCAGTTTGGGCCAGGCGGCACGTTTCATCGGTAAACGCGGTAACGACGAGCTCGGGAAATTATTCGAAGACGCGTTGCAAAAACATAAGGTGCAACCGAAACTTTCTCTTTCGCAAACAGCGACCGGACGCGTATTGTCCATCATTACGCCCGATGCGCAGCGCTCCATGTTAACGTTCCTCGGCGCATCGTCCGAAACAAAACCCGAAGAATTGCGAAAAGAGTACTTTGCCGATGCGGTTCTCGTTCATATCGAAGGGTACTTGCTTTTTAATCAAACGCTTATTTTTTCCGCGCTTAAAGCCGCTCAGGAAAGCGGTGCCCTTGTTTCCTTGGATTTGGCCAGCTTTACGGTTGTCGAAGCGTCAAAGAATATTTTAGAAGAAATCGTTCGCGATTATGTGGACATTATCATTGCCAATGAAGATGAAGCGCGCGCATTTACGGGATTTAGCGATGAGGAAAAAGCTTTGGAAGCATTGTCGCAAAAAGCCGACACCGCAGTGGTTAAAGTCGGCAAGCGCGGAAGCCTTATTGCCCACAAGGGACAAAAGGCTAAAATCGGCATACTCGGGTCGGGCTCGGCAATCGATACGACCGGCGCAGGTGACTTATGGGCTTCAGGGTTTTTGTACGGGTTGGTTAACGGATATTCAATTGAAAAAGCAGGGCTCATTGGAGCTGCTTGCGGGTATGAAGTATGCCAGGTGGTTGGCGCGCAAATTCCATCTAACGGTTGGGAAAGGATACGGAAGTTCTTGTAATTTGCTTTTCGAAAAATCTTCAATGCAAAGGGCCGCGGTACAAAACCGGGGCCCTTTTTCTTTCTTAAAAAAAGCCCACCGTCTTAAGTATTGACATAAGTTTTAAAAAAAATAGAAATTTATTGCAAAACATCGTATATTATTAGATTGTATTTTGTTTTTATAAAAAATACTAAAATTATGAAATTATAAAAATATTCATTCAGGGGGGATCGATGTTTGCTTCGTACGGTTTACGTTTCTGTGTTTTGGCGCTTTGCGCCGAGTGTTTTTCAGCTTTCGCTCAAATCAATTTGACCGGTACGGTCACCGATGCGGGTAATAAAGGTATTGCCAATGCTAAGGTCACGGTGCTTGGGCAAGCCCGGACCACTTTGACAGACGCTAACGGCAAATACCAAATTCTCCTGACGCCGGTCCAAAACCGCATGATGAAAATTGCCGATGCTTCCGTACCGGACATAAAAAACGGAAAAGTTTGCTTTACGATACGTTCGGCGGTGCCGCAGCGCGTAGTAATCCGGACGTATACGATTGCAGGGAAATTGATTGCCGATGTTTTTACCGCGACGCTCGCATCGGGGCGTTATCAGATACCTCCCGCTTTAAGCCTCCGACCAAGCCAACCGTATGTGGTCGCCGTGACGATCGGAAACAACACGTTTACCTGTGCGTATGAAAACGCGGGCGCAAACGTCTCCGCGATGACTATTCCTGCCGGGGCCAACGGAGGTCTGGCGAAATCCGCCGCAATAACCGACTCGATTTCCGTGGTTGCGGTAGGGTTCCAGAAATCCGTTAAGCAAATCGCATCGTATGAGGGAACGCAGGATTTTTCGATGCAATTGCTTACCAATAAAGCGACGGATCCTAAAAATGCCAAATACGGGCTTTATCAGGACATCCCGTATAAAACCGGCAGTTCGTTGACAGCATACGAAAAAACGCAATGCAAACTCGACGTGCACGTGCCGGAGTCGTCCAAATGGACCGGCAAACCGTATCCGGTTTTGGTGCATTTGTTCGGCGGCGGACTCAATTCCGGAAGCAAGGCCGAAGGATGGACGGCGACCGGGAGCGGCGGCGGCAACGGCTTCGGGTACAAATTTCTGGATTCCAGTATAATTATGGTATCGCCGAATTATCGCCTCGGCGGCGGGGCGGGCGGAAAATGCCCGGATTACATGAACGATGCCGCTGCCGCGGTTGCCTGGGTGCAGCGTAATATCGAACCGTACGGCGGAGACCCCGACAATGTTTTCGTCAGCGGGTTTTCGGCCGGCGCTTACCTTACATTGATGATTGCGCTTGACACAACGTATTTTACAAACATTAATTTTTCGCCGAGCCTGGTGCGCGGTTTTTTACCTTTGAGCGCGCAAACCTACACGCATACGCAAGTTGCCGCCGATCTTGGAATTTCGTCAAGTTCGATCACGAAATGGGCGCCGCTCGGCAATGTTCGGAAATTCGAAAAGCCGTTGCATATTTTTACCGGATCCGCCGAAGTCGGAACCCCGGCCAACAACCAATTGTTATATAGCGAATTGGTCAAGGCCGGAAGCACCGCAGTCGAGTACACCAATATTCCGGGCAATATCCACCAGGATATGGTCGATCATATGGGTAATGCAACGGATACGACGCGCACGCTGTTTATGAAATTTTTCAGGACCATTTCGAAGTAACCGCAATACAGTGTAATGGGTGAAATCCTCAATTTCGGTTTCACCCCCCCTATTTATATTCCCACTTTTAATATGTATAAAAGACATAAGTGTAATATCCGCTCCATGGTATCTTGCGCCAATTCATGCCTCTAGTCGCTGTAATTTTAATCATTCTTAAATAAACATTTCTTATATTATGGTTCAGACCGTTTTGTACGGAACAGACGGTAGGGTATCTGCATGAAATATGTAATTAAATCATATTCGCGGCAAAAGGGGGAAATGAATGATGAAACGTTGCACTGGCTTGGGTCTCGGGCTTGTTTTTATCTGCCTCAATTCCGTATTCGCAACACCGCCGGCAGGGTACGGCCTTTTATGGTCCGATGAATTTGATCAACCGAATTTCGACACGTTGAAAACCTGGTCGTATCAGGTCGGCGGAGGCTCCAATGCCGAACAGGAGCTCTACACGAAGGGTTCAAATTTGACTATAGAAAACGGCTCCGCGATTTTATGGGCAAAAAAGGAAAATGTCACGTATTCGGGTACGGCATACAAATACACCTCGTGCCGGATTACCTCAAAGAATAAAAAGGATTTCGGTTATGGGTATTATGAAGCAAGGATTAAAACCCCGTTTGGGAAAGGGCTGTGGCCGGCGTTTTGGCTGGAGGGCAGGAATATCGATTCGGTCAAGTGGCCAAATTGCGGTGAAATAGAAATGTACGAGACCAAAACCGGGCCCAACGGCTATAACGGCGGTTTCGGCGACAGCAATTTTATAACCACTTGTCATTATGGAAATGCGAGCGGCAACCCGGTTTTCAATTCCTCGCCGATTCAAAAGTACAAGGAAAGCCTGTCGCAAAACTATCACTTGTATGCAGTCAAAAGGACTTCCCTGAAATACGAATATTATTTCGACGATGTGAAATTCTGGGAATTCGATGTGTCGAAAATCCCTGCGCATCACCAGAATTTTTTCTTTTTGGCCAATATCGCAATCGGCGGGGATTTCCAGGGCCAGCAAATAGATCAGGCCATTTTCCCGCAGAAAATGTATATCGATTATATTCGCGTGTATCAGGAAGGCCTCAGTTCCGTTCATTCATCCAATCCCTATAACGCCGTACCGCTTTATGCGAAAAACCCCGTGAAATCGCGGTTGGTCGTGTATACGGTACTCGGGCAATGCGTCGCCGATTTTACGGAAAAATTGCAAAAAAGCAACGGCACCGTCGATGCGCTTTCGCTTATCAAAAACATGCGTAAAGGCGTCTATATCGCAAGACTGTATGAAAACGATAAAGTGTATTCGCGGAGAGTGGTCGTTTTGTAACAGGTCGCCTTACGTACTAAACAAACGAGGTCGTATGAATAGTATTGGTAAATTGTGTATGGCTATGGCTGCCGGTTTGAGCTTCATTTCTTATTCGGGCTTTGCAGCGCCCAACGGCGCGGTACTCATTTTGAACGGAAAGCATCTCAAATCAACGACAATAACCGCGACCGCAGGCCATAAATATTTCGGCGAACTCGAAGGGCCTGCATGGGAAAATAAATACAATGCGATGCGCTATTATGCCGACAACGGTAACCGCAACTCAGTTGACATTGTTGGAAAATACAAATACGATCCCATACTGCACTATGCAGATTCGGCAAATTTCGAACTCCATGCCGACCATACATGGGGTGGCGATATTTTCAAAGCGGGAAATTGTCGAGGCCTTGGGGGCTTCAACCTTTTCGATAACGGTACGTGGATAAACCCGGCGCTCGGGGAGAACCTCGACAGCATGACCATAACGGTCAAGGATTCAAGCGTTCAAACTCCCTCCATTATCGTCAAATACTGGGGGCTTTCGGTAAACGGTTCCAAAAACAACCTCGAATGGACAATCGCCACGAAGCAAGATATCAGGCCGACATACTGCGATTTGACCATAACCGGGAATTACTCCGGAAAAGTGGTGGTATGCCTTCGTAAATATGTCAATGCCGGCGTGACACTCGTCAAGGATCCCAATAAAGCATTGTTGGCAACGCTCGGAAAGCAGGCGGGTATCGTTGAAACCTATACGGATTCGTGTTTGCTCGCCGTCTATGCCGATAAGAAATATTTCAGCAGCTTTTCCGACGATTCCATAAATTACGGCATGGTGCTTACTCCCGATGCAAATAAAAAAGTTCAATGGGCCATGGCATATAATTGGGCAAAAGAGCCGCTGCAAATTTATAACGGCACCAAGTGGCAGGACACCCTTTTTACGACACCGACTGCCATAGCGGTCCCTGCGATGAAAACGAAAATTTCCGGTGATAAAAACCTGTCGGAATTTCGGGTGGAAAAGGCATTCGATCTGAACGGCAAGTGCGTATCCCTGCAACCTCTTTCGCGCAACGCAATTATGCGCAACGGCGTATACATTTTCGAATACCTGGATAAAACCGGTCAGAAACGGATTACAAGCTACGTCCTTCATTCCAAATAAGGGTATGGTCCCCCTGAATAGCCGTACATGCTGATTCAGGGGGCGACATACCCTCATGTTCACTGTTCTATTCATAATATCCAAATGTCCCCCTGGCTTGTGTTATTTTAAGAAATTATGTCCATTTATTGATTCGAGTCCTTTTTTTAAGTAACCGGAATACGACGATTATCGCCGCATCGGCGCCACCATCATCGAGAGAGAGTCTATGGCCATTCTTGCTGAAAAAGAAATCAATGATATTCTGAGGAGCGATTTGCGCGATCCGTTTAAAGTACTCGGTATGCATAAAAGCGCGACGGGTATAACGGTGAGGGCATTCATTCCCGAAGCCGCGTCGGTAAAAGTGTGCGAGCGTGATGGAAAGAAAACCGGTTTCCTCATGAATAAAATTCATGAGGACGGCATTTTCGAAGCGGCGTTATCCCAAAGAAAATTGATTTTTGCGTATGAATTCCAATGCGTACTTTTGGACGGAACAAAAAAAACAATAATCGATCCCTACGGCTTTTTACCCGTCATGACCGAAGATTCGCGGTATTTGTTCAATGAAGGAACGCATCAGCGCGTCTACGACGATCTCGGTTCGCATGCCAAAACGATAGACGGCGTCGACGGTTGCGTTTTTGCCGTCTGGGCGCCCAATGCAAAACGGGTGTCGCTGGTCGGTAATTTCAATAATTGGGACGGACGAAGGCATCCCATGCGCCTGCTCGGCGCTTCGGGAGTATGGGAATTGTTCGTTCCCGGACTCGGAAACGGTACGATTTATAAATACGAAATAAAAAAATGGGACCGCGACCATCTGGTTATGAAAACCGATCCGTACGGGTATTATCAGGAAGCGCCGCCCAACCACGCGACCATCGTCTGCGACCTCGATGCCTTTTCCTGGAACGACGACAATTGGCTCGAAAGCCGCCGAACAAGCGATCCGCTCAAACGGCCCATGAGCATTTACGAAGTGCATTTGGGATCATGGAAAAAAAGCGGACCGAGCCGTGAAGGCGATTGGTTGACCTATCGTGAAATCGCCGCCGAACTTGCACAATATGTCAAGGAACTCGGTTTCACTCACGTCGAATTGCTGCCTATTCAAGACCATCCGTACGTTCCCTCGTGGGGATATCAGGTCTGCGGGTTTTATGCGCCCAATCACCGGTTCGGCACGCCCCAGGATTTTCAATATTTTGTCAATTATATGCACAACGAGGGCATCGGCGTCATCGTCGACTGGGTACCCGGCCATTTTCCCAAAGACGCCTGGGGGCTGGCTCATTTCGACGGCACGCATCTGTACGAACATTCCGACCCCCGTGAAGGCGAACACAAGGACTGGGGAACGTTGATTTTCAATTTCGGCCGCCATGAAGTCAGAAATTTCCTTTTTGCCAATGCGTTGTTCTGGATGGAAAAATTCCATATCGACGGGTTGCGCGTCGACGCCGTCGCCTCCATGCTGTACCGCAATTACAGCCGTAAAGAAGGGGAATGGATTCCGAACCGCCACGGCGGCGTGGAGAACGAGGAAGCGATTTCCTTCTTGCAAACCATGAACCGGCTCGTGCATGAGAAATTTCCCGGCGCCGTGACCATTGCCGAGGAAAGCACGGCATGGCCGCTTGTGTCGCGGCCGACGTATTTGGGCGGTCTGGGGTTTACGCTCAAGTGGAATATGGGTTGGATGCACGATATGCTCAGCTATTTTTCAAAAGATCCCATATACCGGAAATTCCACCAGAACCAGATCACGTTTGCATTATGGTATGCGTTCACCGAAAATTTCGTGCTCGTCGTTTCGCACGACGAAGTCGTTCACGGCAAGAGAAGCCTTCTCGAGAAAATGCCCGGCGACATATGGCGCAAATTTGCAAATGTCAGGGCTTTTTTCGGATTCATGCTCGGTCATCCGGGAAAGAAACTTTTGTTCCAGGGATGCGAATTCGGCATGCATTGGGAATGGGACGCGGAACAATCAATCAACTGGCATATCCTTTCCGAGGAAGACGATTGCTACCATCACAACGGCCTCCTGAAGTATATGTCCGATGTCAACAAACTGTACAAAAACGAATCGGCATTGTGGGAATTGGATTTCGAAAACAACGGTTTTCAGTGGATCGATTTCAACGATGCGGAAAATTCGATCATTTCGTTTATCCGCAAAGGCAACGAATGGCATAACATCCTTGTTTTTGTCTGTAATTTTGCGCCGGTTGTCCGGCACAATTACCGTGTCGGCGTGCCGTTCGGCGGTCATTACCAGGAAGTGCTCAATTCCGATGCGTCCGAATACGGCGGCGCCGGATACGGCAATTTGGGAAATGCGGTTGCAATCGACGTGCCGCTCCACAATCAACCCATGTCGCTCAATTTGACATTGCCTCCGCTTTCCGTTCTTGTTTTCAAATGGAAACGGTAAAAACATCATCCTTCAAAGGAGGTTTTTATGAAACGCATTTACAGAGACACCGAAAATAAAATGATAGCGGGTATTTGCGCAGGTATAGGCGAAATGCTCAATTTCGATCCGACGCTTGTTCGGCTCGCATTGGTGTTCGGAACGGTTTTCACCGGTTTCGCACCCGGCATCATCGCTTATTTGGTGGGTTGGTTCATTATTCCGGAAAAAGCGGATATAAAGGAAAAAACGGAAAAGCAACCATCATGACCTTTTCGATAGGGGGCAAATGTGAGTAACCGGACGTATGGGTTACGCGTGTTATTATTTGTAATGTTGCTTTGTTCGGCGAGCTTCGTGTTTTCACAGACGGTTTCCGCAGGAAACGCCCTTGCGAAAACGACAACGTCGTTGCCGACCTATACCTGTAAAATGACCAAAGACGCGATAACTATCGACGGCGTTCTGAACGAGAAAATCTGGTCGCAAATCGATTCGGTTTCAATGAAGGAAAACGTTACCGGAGGCACGCCGCTGCAAGCGACAAAAGTCAAGGCAACCTGGGACTCGACCAATTTTTATGCGGCATTCATCACGCAGGATAACGATATCAAAGGAACGTTTACACAACGGGATGCCGAACTGTATAACGAAGAAGCGGTCGAACTCTTTTTTGATGCCGACTCGGACCAGGGGACCTATATCGAATTGGAATGGAATTGCCTCAATACCGTGTGGGACGGGCTGATAAAAAATTCAAACGGCAGCGTCACCACCGACAATTCCGGCTGGAATGCGCAGGGCATGACCAATGCGGTCAAACTCCGCGGTACGGCGAACAATTCAAAGGATACCGATACCGGGATGACCGTGGAAATCAAGATCCCGTGGAAAGCCCTCGACACGAATATGTCGAAAAAAGTAGCGCTTCCGCCGAAAAACAACGACCAGATGCGAATCAATTTTTATCGCATCGATCAACGGACCAATGTGGCGACGCAGGATTTAAGCGCCTTTTCGCCGACCATGAACGGCTCGTTTCACACGCCCTCGAAATTCGGCTTTATCAATTTTTCCACCCAAGTGCCGACGTCGGTTTCATCCGAGGGCAATCGGGCCGGGGACAACGATCGCCAAAATAATATGACCGTGGCCGCGCTCGGCCGCACGGTATCGGTTTCCTATGGTTTACAAGGTGATAACCGTGTTTGCGTTTCGGTCACGACCCTAAACGGACGCCTTGTGCAAACGTTGTACGACGGGATTCAAACGGCGGGGAATTATCGCCGAATCTGGGATGGAAAAGATTTCTTGGGCAGGCCGGTTGCGTTGGGAGCATATTGCATAAAATTCGCCAATGGGAAAATAGAACAAAACCGGTTGATATCAATAGTAAAGTAACGGGAACGGACCTCGATAAAAAAAAGGAAAGTGTCATGTTTTGGAAAAACGCCTTTATCCACACGCTTCGCGAAGATCCGGCGGAAGCCGAAACCATCAGTCACAAACTCATGTTGCGTGCTGGTATGATTCAAAAACTCGGCTCAGGCATTTACAATTATCTGCCGCTCGGGCTACGGGTCATCAAAAAAATAGAAACCATTGTCCGACAGGAAATGGCGCGATGCAATGCGACCGAACTATTGCTGCCCATGGTTGTCACTGCCGACCTTTGGAAAGAATCCGGCAGATGGGACTATTACGGTCCCGAGCTGCTTCGGTTGACCGACAGGAAAAACAACCAGTTTTGCCTCGGCCCGACGCATGAGGAAGTCATCGTCGACGTCGTGCGCAAGTCGATACGTTCCTATCGCGATTTGCCCGTTTGTCTGTATCAAATTCAGACGAAGTTCCGCGACGAAGTCAGGCCCCGCTACGGTCTTATGCGCGGACGCGAATTCATCATGAAAGACGCGTATTCGTTTCATGCCGACGAAAAATCCCTCGACGAAATGTACTGGATAATGTATGAGGCCTACAATAGGATCTTTTCCCGTTGCGGCCTTACCTTCAGGCCGGTCGAGGCCGATTCGGGCAATATCGGCGGCAGCGTGACGCACGAATTCCATGTGCTGGCGCAATCGGGTGAAGACACTATTGCGTTTTGCGACAAATGCGATTACACCGCGAATATAGAAAAGGCGGTCGCCAAAAAGGACGGGCACCCTGGCGCGGTTCCGGCCGACGCTTTGCAACCGACTGAAATTGCGACACCGGGCAAATCGAGTATCGAGGATGTCTCGGCATACCTCAAGATTTCTCCGCAATCGACCATAAAAATGATCGTGTACGATATCGATAACGGCTCGTATTATGTCGGCGTGTGCATCCGGGGCGATTTACTGGTCAATGAAATCAAATTGAAAAACCTTTTACAGGCGACAACGGTGACCATTCCTTCCGATGAAATCGTGCGTAAAAAACTGGGCCTTGCCGTCGGATATATGGGTCCCTACGGGCTCGATTGTCCGGGATTAAAAGAAGTCATTGCCGACGATTCTGTTTTGTCTATAAACAAAGGCGTTTGCGGCGCGAATAAAGACGGTTTTCATCTCGACAATGTATGGCCTTCGCGCGATTGTAAATTCGCACGATACGAAGACCTTGGTTTTGTAAAAGAAGGCGACCATTGCCCGCGATGCGACAACGGCGTCCTGCAAATGAAAAAAGGTATTGAAGTCGGCCAGGTATTCAAGTTGGGACAAAAATATTCCAAGCCCATGAAACTCGGATTTTTGTCCGACAAAGGCGACGAATGCCTCATGACTATGGGCTGCTACGGCATCGGCATAGGCCGAACCGCAGCCGCTGCAGTTGAACAAAACAACGACGTAAACGGTATCGCGTGGCCGGCGCCGATCGCTCCCTACGTGTTAACCGTGTTATGTTTGGATCCGGCCAATCCGGAATCCATGGCATTGTCGCAAAAAATCCATGATGCGGTGGAAGCAATCGGCATCGATGTATTGCTCGACGATCGGTCCGAACGGCCCGGCGTCAAGTTTATCGACGCGGATTTGATCGGATGTCCTTTTAGAGTCACCGTCGGCGCTCGCGGGCTTAAAGAGGGCGTAATTGAGTTTAAACGACGTTCTGAAAAGGCGTTTGAAAAAATTCCCGTTGCAACATGCATAGAAACCATAATTAAGTTGGTAACGGCATAAATTTGTTTTGGGCTTTTTTTCACAAGATATTCATTGACTTGGTTAAAGGTCTATTACTATAATTATATTGAATAGGTATTTCCAATAGAATATATTGGTGATAATGCCGGTCGATAATTGTTTCATGTCCCTTGTTTTCGGTAGGAGAAAATGAAGAAATTAAATTGGTCGATTTTGCTGGTTACCAAGGAAGGCACGGGGCGCATCGTAAAAGTGCCTTGCAGCCGCAGCATTATCATAACCGTTTTAATTTTCGTTTTTCTCGGAACCCTTGGGGTCGGCAGATGTCTGTATTTTATTTCCTCGTATGGTTTTGCAAAACTGAGTATGTATTATCAACTTAAAGAAAACCAGCAACTTCGATTCAAAGTGCAATTTCTCTCTAAAATTACAAAAGAAGAAGCGAGTCGAATCGATAAATGTATGTCGTTCGAAGATAAAACCCGTCTTACTTTTGGAATGGACCCCATCAGTACCGATATCCGCAATGTCGGTGTCGGCGGCCGGCCCGACTTTACCGAAGCCTCTTTTTCCTCCTTTGCAGATCCTGTTCTCATGAAAACCGATACGATAAAAGAAAATATCCAAACGCTTTTACGACAGGTAAAGCTCGAAGATACGACCTTTAGTTCCATGACCTCAAATGTCGACAAGCAAATCGATGTGTGGAAACAACGTCCCGCAGTCATGCCGGTATGGGGGAGGTTGACGTCGGTTTTCGGCTATCGCATCCATCCTTTTACGGGTTTGAATGTGTTTCATGAAGGTCTCGATATTTCAAATACCATCGGGACACCCGTGCATGCAACCGCAGATGGCGTTACCGCTTTTGTCGGCTACAAGGATTATTTCGGCAATGTAGTCATGATTTCCCATCCTGCAAGCGGATTCAAGACCGTTTTCGCCCATCTGTTGCGCGCTGCGGTTTCCGAAGGTCAGGCCGTTAAACGCGGGGACCTGATCGGGTACATCGGTAGTACCGGAAGAAGTACCGGACCGCATCTCCATTATGAAGTGCATAAACTCGGAACCGTTGTCAATCCTGCCGATTATGTCCTTCCTACCGACACCATGGTCGATTAATTCCTTTTCATTCCCGTTAAAATTCGCGTTTTGAGTTGACTTTGTTCGGCTTGCATTTTATGATAAACTCAAACCATTTATGCACACAAACAACATCATGCGTTTCATGTTGTCCCCAAAAAAACGCGGCAAGGTTCCCGGCATGCGATTGATTGCGCCGGTTATCGTTTGCCTATGGTACGCGGTATATTGCCAAACCGATGTTGTGCGGTATGCGCTGGAGCTCGATCAGGTTCCCTCATCGTGCCGTGTTGCGGCATTGGGCGACGCGGGCGTGGCCATCCCGCTCGACGCGGTCAGTATTTTCTGGAATCCCGCGGCGCACGCATTTATTGATAAATACGAGGTTTCCGCGGAATATGCCCGGCTATACGGCGGCTTGTCGACGCACGGCTGCGTTGCGGCGCATGTGCCTTTACAGGAGCAAATGAGCGTCGCGGCGATGTACGTGCGGTTTCAAAGCGGAGCGATTTCGCTCTGGGACTCATTGCCGGGAACCGAGACCGAACGGCTGAACGACCCGAGCATGCGCGCCGATGCAAGCAACAACGGGTATTTTTACAACGATCAAAACATGGTCACGGTATCGCTTGCAAAGCTGTTTTCAGTGCCTATCGGGCGTCCCGAAACCTACAATTATCCTATGCCGATGGACCTTTCCGCCGGCATTAACTTCAAGGAATTCTGGCAAACCCTTAATCCGTCCGGTAAAGTCCGCATGGGCATGAACATAAACTGCGATGCCGGGCTTTTGCTCCGGGTCAGTCTCGACTATGATTTACAGCAAAAAATGGTAGACCGGGAAGTGTATGTGGGTGCGACGGTAAAAGATTTATTAGGGACCAAAGAGGTGTGGCTGCATTCTCCCGATAATTACCAGGAAACAGTCGATTTAAGCCAGTATTACGGTATCGCCTATATTGATAAAACCCATTTGCTGGGCGCTAATTGGCTTGTGACTGCGGCATTGGAACGGTCGTATGAAACCACCTACCATTGCGGAATCGAAGCACAGGTTTTCAATATGGTTGCATTACGTTTGGGTGTGTCGCAAAACGTGTTTACCTGCGGTGCCGGAGTTACGTATAAGAATTATTCCCTGGATTATGCGTTTCGTTTCGATGATGTCGATTATTCGCCGCTGCGGCTGTCGCTCAAGGTTGCGTTTTGATCGTCGAGCGGATCGTGCGGGAGGCGCTGTCATTACAAATGTTTGAACTTCTCTTTTTCCCCGTATAATTGCCCGATACGCACCGACAATCTGTCGTCGACAACGGTAATTTCGCCTTTGGCAATCATTTTGCCGGAGAGAAAAGTGTCCACCGGTTCACCGGCCATGCGGTCGAGCTGGACAAGGCTGCCTTTTTTCAGGTTTAAAAGTTCGCGAATCGACATGCGGGTTTGTCCGAGTTGTACGGAAATCGGGACATTGACGTCCAGAAGCATATTTATTGAATTAGCCATGGCAATTTCCTTATATCCGATGCGCCAAACAGGAATCCATACGGTCCTGTTTTTAGTATCGGTCTATCGAAAGCAAATCTTAACCGAAATTACGGCGATTACGTTTTTTTTAATACCGCAATTACAGCATGCCGCCAAAAATCATTCCGGCCCCGACAATAAGGGCCACTGCAATTATACCAATGATGCAAATCATGAGCAAGGGTAAAAGAATGATAAGCGCCGCTTTTAACGTGGAAATTTTATGCACCCGGTTGAGTCCTGCCGCGAGCATGACAAAAGACCAAACCAATGAGAGCAAGCCGCCGAGCCCGGGGATTACGTTGAGCACTGCCGCGCTTTCCGTATAACAAACAATGGAAAAAGTCGAAGCGAGGTTCCTTTTTCTTGAACCGGTCAATACCAAAAGGGTCTGAAAATAGACCGCGCTGATAACGGTTTTAAACGCCGAAAAAAAAGGGATGAAAATCAGTCCCGTTGCGGAATAGGCTTTTGACGAAAAAGAATTAAGCCATGGAATGTCCAGCGGCAACCACGCCATTATGAGCGCCGTCCAGATAAATCCCAGTAACGAACCGATGGACCCCAAAATAAGCGCATATAAAAAAGACATTTTCGCATTCGGTTTCGGACCGAATTTTTCAAAAAAGGCAAAAGGAGAAACCAGGCATTCTTTGCAGGTTGTAAACAGCGCGCGTGCGATACCGAGATTTCCCAGGTTTTCCCATGCGATAGTTTCATGGGACGGCTTACCCGGCGAACCGAAGGAATACGCACTGCCGCATACCGAACAGAATGCAGCGGAAATGTCCGCCGATTCAAATCCGCATTTATCACATTTTTTCATACGGCCTTTCAGGGCATTGGCATGACCGTGATTGGTGTTTCACGGATGGGGCAAAATCCCCGGTAAAAATACTTGCGAACATCCATGAAAAATACTGGTATAATATATATTTTCTCCAATAGGGGACGCCCTGTGTCAAGCCTGCAGGGCTTTTTTTACTTTCCAAGGAGCGTTTTGTGATTGTTGTAACCGGTGGTGCGGGATTTATCGGCAGTGTCCTGGTATGGCGGCTCAATCAAGCGGGAATAAAGGATATCCTGGTCGTCGACCATCTTGGCGAATCGGAAAAATGGAAAAACCTGGTGGCGTTGCAGTTTGCCGATTATCTCGACCGGGACGTCTTCATTTCCAAACTCGAAAGCGGCGATTTCGGCCAAGACATCGAAGCGATATTCCATTTGGGCGCCTGCTCCTCGACAACCGAGTCCGATGCCGACTATCTGATGGAAAACAATTACCGGTATACCTTGCGCATCGGACAATGGTGGGCGTATCATCAGTCAACACGGTTCATTTACGCGTCGAGTGCCGCGACCTACGGCGACGGCGCGCAGGGATATTGCGACGACGAATCGAAACTCGAAACGCTCCGACCGCTTAACATGTATGGATATTCCAAACATCTGTTCGATTGCGCGGCCAGGAAGAATAAATGGCTGTCCCATATCGTCGGATTAAAGTTTTTCAATGTGTTCGGGCCCAACGAAAACCACAAAGCCGATATGCGAAGCGTCATCAATAAAGCCTATCGGGGCGTAAAGAACGAATCGAAAATGGTCTTGTTCCAGTCGCATCGGGAAGGATACGGGCACGGCGACCAGAAACGCGATTTCATTTACGTGAAAGACGCGGTCGATATGATGCTTTTTTTCCTCCATAACCGTAGCGTATCGGGAATTTACAATATCGGAACAGGGGCGGCAAGGTCGTGGAACGATGTCGCTTCCGCCATGTTTACGGCGCTAGGAAAAACAAAAAATATCGAATATAAACCGATGCCCGAATCGATACGGGATAAATACCAGTATTTTACCCAGGCCGACTTGACAAAGCTGCATGCCGCAGGCTGCGCTCACGTGTGCCGGTCTCTCGAAGACTCCATAGCGGATTATATCAATAATTATCTGGCAAACGGCGGCGTCATCACCGATGCGCCCAAAGCGGGTGACTGGTGACCGATATCGATATTTCCGTTTCCGCCGACGGGCTGCGCGCGTTTATTTTCCTGTCGGAAAATATGCTCGAGTTCTTCCCTTCCTATACCGAATTGCAATCGTTTTGCGCCGAGCGCGGGATTGTTATCGGTCTGAATGAATCGAAACTACGTGCCGTTGCAGACAATAAAACCTGCAATCTGAAGGTGGAAATCGCGACCGGCGTCGCACCGGTGCAACCGGTTGCGGGCAAAATAGAAATCCTCGTCGACGTTTCTTCGCGCGGCAAGCCCAAGGCTTTATCGGGAGGCAAAGTCGATCACCGGGACATCGGCTATATTGTCAATGTACGGAAAAATACGCCTATTCTGAGGCTGACGCCGCCGGTGCCCGGCTCCGACGGGATCTCGGTTCTCGGAAAAGCAATTCATTGCAATCCTCCGCAAATTCTCAAACTCATTGCCGGCGCCGGAACCCGTTTTTTGGAAGAGGATCAAAACGTGCTGGTTGCCGATACCGACGGCGCGGTTGCGGTTTTCCCGAATGGAAAAGCCCTGGTGCTGGATGAAAAAACAATCCCGGGAGATATCGATTACAATACCGGCAACATCAAATTTTTGGGAAATTTAATTGTCAACGGCACGGTCCGCAGCGGATTTAGCGTCGAAGCCGAAGGCAACGTGACCATTGCCGGCAACCTGGAAGACGCATTTGTAAAATGCGGCGGAGACCTCGTCGTGTCGGGCGGGGCAGCGGGTTCGGGACACGGCCGTATCGAATGCGAAGGTACGGTAACCATGAAACATTGCCAGAATTTCTCCATTTCAACGATGTGTCTTACCGTTGCCGAAGACCTTTTGCATTGCACGGTATGGGCCGAAGATGCCGTGAGGGCGAAGTCCGTTGTCGGCGGTACCGTTTCAGCGGGAAAATCCATCGATGTCGAAGCTGTCGGAACCCCTGCCGAACCGCGGACGATAGTTGATTTGGGAGGAATGAGCGTGCTTTTGAAGCAAAAATACGATTTGCTTAAAGACCTCGCCGCAACGACCGCCGAAACCGGCAATGTGAAAACATCCATGTATACCTTGGTAAAAGAAGAAATGGACCAAAACGGCGAGCTGGGGCCGGGATCGGTGGCTCGATTGGAATCGTTGAAGCAAAAAGGAATCGAAAGTTTCGAGAAAGTCGCGATGTTGCAGGGTACGTTGGAACGATTGGACGAAAAATTGAAAACGCTTACCATTCCGGAAATGCGCGCCCAATCGATTTATCCCAACACGGTAATCAAAGCGGGGGCATTGGAAAAAATCATAAAGGAAACGGTGGTCGGATCCGTTGTTTCCCTAACACAAAACGCCATAACGGTTTCACGGGCATAAAAGCGCTCGATGATACTTTACTTGGGGATGCCAAGACTATATAATTATTATATTGATTTAAATCTCACGATAATCGTTCGTTTTTTACATTTTTGGAGTTGAACATATGGGAATTGGTCCTAAAGCCAACATGTTATTCGCTTTGTATATCGTTGCGGCGGTCGCGGCGTCATGCGTTTGTCCTTGCTTTGCGGAAGAAACCGACGACTACATCCATTATCATTTGGGCGTAAAATACAAAAGCGAAAACAAATACGATCAGGCTTTGGACGAGTTCCGGAAATTACTCACCGCCTATCCCGACAATTACAATGCGTATATGCAAGTCGCGGAAATACGGAAATTGCAGAACCAGCCCCGTCTCGTCATTTTCAACCTCAAAAAGGCCCTTTCGTATAATCCGGGTTGGGGCAAGGCCGAAAAAATGCTTGCAGAGGCATACGAGCAGGACAAACAATACCAGAATTCTATTATCGAATATCAACATTACCAGCAGTCCTGCGATCCTGCCGAGCTCGACAGCATCCAAACCCGGATCAATAAACTCGTCCGAAAAGTCAAGGGCGAACCCGAACCTGCGGTCGAAGAACCTGCGGCAGCGGCTCCCGCACCCAAAGACACCGTATCAAAGGATACAACGTTAAAAACCGCCCAAAAGGAAAAAGCTGCGCCGCAGCCCAAGAAATCCGCACAGGCAACAAAGGCCTCTTCGCCGTCCAAGGAAATGCCCAAAACGCCGACGCTGGCAAATTCGTCGGCCGAAGAATGTTTCCAGCAGGCCGTGGCCCTGTACAACCAGGGCAAGTACAACGAGGCGCTGCCGTTCCTTAAAAAAGCGGTCACGCTCGACAGAGGATATTCGGCCGCGTACTATTACGGCGGGCTTGTACGGTATAAACTGGGCCAAACCGATCTTGCAAAGGTAAACTTCACAAAGGCCTTTTCTTATCCCGAAGGCGCGGGCCCGGCGCATTTCTATCTGGGTAAAATCCTCGGGACCGAAAAAAATTATAAGGAAGGCATCGCCAACTTAAACGAGTATTTGGAAACCGCCTCAGAGGGGGACATGAAACGGGAAGCGGTGACGCTGTTGGAACATTATAAAGCCGTGGTCGGCGATAAGACGCCGTTGCCCGCGGGAGCAAAAGAGCCCGGTGAAGACGAAAAACCGGTCGAAAAGCCCCAATCGCAACTCGAGGCCGTTGCCGCGGAATCGGTGTCGGTCACCGTTGAAATGCGCATCGATTCGCTTCTGACCATGGCCGTTGCCGATACCTTGACCGACGCCGGGCATGCGATGCTTGCGGGTGTCAAGGAATTCATGGCCGCGCATTACGATAACGCGATCAAGGAATTCAAAAAGGTTTCCGTCTCGTATCCGGCGGTCAAAGTCGCTGCGCCGTGCCTGTACGACATCGGCATCTGTTACATGAAACTGCGAATATTTACAAATGCCGAGAATCAATTCAGCCAGCTGTTGGAGCGTTTCCCCATGCATACGCTGGCCCCGCAAAGCATGTTTTTCAAAGCCTATTGCTATTTCGAACGGCGCGAGACGTCGCAGGCCGAAAAACTGTTCCGCGAATTCATTCAAAAACACCGCTCTCATCCGTGGGCGAGCAAAGCATTCGAAAAACTCGGCGATATCTATTCGGACCTTCACGAGCCGGGAAAAGCGATCGACGCGTATTTGCAGGCGTCCGCCAATGCGGTAAAACCTGCCGACAAGCAATATGCCCTGTTCAAACTGGCGGGTTCGTACAACGACGCGTCAAATGTGTCCCGCTCCCTGGAAACCTATAAAAAAATCATAGACAATGGTGAAAAAACGAATACGGTCATCAGGGTTCCCGACGCGTATTACCGCATTGCCGATAAAAAATACCAGCAAAAGGAATTTCCGCAGGCGCTCGAATTGTACCAGAAAGTCACGCGGAAATACCCGACCTATCAGGAAACGCCCTGGGGCCTTTTCCAAATCGGCAACATTTACAAAAACACCAAAGAGTATCAAAAATCAATTGATGCGTATAAAAACCTCGAAAAAACCTATCCCGACGACTACTGGTCAAAACAGGCCAAATGGAAAATGGAAGACGCTGTCTGGGAGAACGAATACAACGGCGTTCTCGAATGAAATTGATTGTCGTATGCGGCTAACTATTTACGCGATTGCCGGTGCTGCCGTTCAATTTATCGCTTTCCCAATTTCGCGGATTGTCTTTAATATATTGACGGATATGGAATAATTCATTCGCATCCCGGATTATGTGGTCGTGAAATCTGTATTGTAACATGGGAACGCCGGGGGTATTGCGGAGTTCATTTATCCGTTTGGTAACAACGGATTTGAACCCGGCCATAAATGATGATAACGATTTCGGGTGTATTCGCGGGAATTCTTCCGGTTGACGGTCCGTCGGTTGCGGTTTTGTTTCCCGTAGAGACGTCCGGCCGGACGTCTCTACAATTGCGGTATTGACACCGATTTTGTCCCTGGTTTCAACCATGCGCACAATTCCGTGAAAATGATTCGGCATCACCACAAATTCATCGGGCAATAATTCTTGGCGGATAACAAACGATTTATCCCATTCATTTTGAACGATTGTGCCGTATTCGTTCAGACACATTGTTCCATTGTCAATATGGCCGAACAGATTTTCACGGTTATGGGTACATACCGTAATGAAATAATATCCGGGTGATGAATAATCCCAACCGAGCAATCTGGCGGATTCGATACGGTATTTGTTTTTATATAAAGTCATTTTGCAATTTGTCCTTATCGGTTTCCGCCTGGGCCAGGGTTTCACCTCACGGGAGTTTGCCGTAACCTCCTTCCTTAAATTTATAGTAGTGATTATTCGGGCTTATGCCATTGAAGAATAAGCGGCATAGCCAAGCGAGATGATGGAATGAATATGATAAACGGCGACACGACGGGGCAATTAAACTCTTAAATTCTTTGTGGACGCCCGAATGCACGAAGTGGTACAATAATTATTCGGTAGCGATCGAATACAAAAACTTTTTCAAAGTCGGCCACCATTCATGGATGATAAAACATTGATTTCATCGTTATTGGCATCGTATCGGCGTCAGCTTGTTTTGTATAAAAACCTCACGGCGATCGTACAGAAAACCCTGTCGCAGGTTGTGTTGACAAGAGGCGATGTGAGCGGGCTGAAAACGAGCTTTGAAAAGAAACAGCTTATACTCGACGATATTGTCAAGGAACGGACCGCTTCCGAAGAATGCGTGAAGCTGTGGCAGGTGCGCAAGAACGGCATCGCCCAATCCGCTCAGTCCAAGGAGCTCGATTCGGTGCTTCAGGCGACGCAAAGCGCCATCGGCGAGTTTTTGGAAGCCGAGGAACAATTAAAGAAATATCTTGAGCATGTTGTCAAGAAAGGGGCGGCGGTTTCGTGATTGCAATGCAAACCAAAGAACAACAAAGCATCCCGCAAGAGGTGTTCGACGCGCTCGCATCCGCATTTCAGGATTTCCAGGCCAAAGCGGAAACCCTCAGCGACGCATACCGTCGTATGCAGGAAGATTTCAAAAAAGTCAACATCGAGCTCGACAATAAAAACGAGCAGCTGGCCCAAAGCCTTAAAAAACAGGAAGAAATGCAGGTATACCTGAGCAGCATTCTGGAAAGCATGAACAACGGCGTCATCGGCGTCGACATCATGGAGCGGATCACGCATTTCAACAAAGCCGCGTCCGAAATTACCGGGTATTCCCAGGAAGAAGTGCTTAACAAAAAATATGCCGATTTTTTCCATAAAGGCGTGGACGAAGAATCCACCTTGCTGCACGCGGTTCGTACCCGTAAAGTTATGGCGCGCGACGAAAAAACCATTTGGCATAAAAACGGACACCCGGTCCCGGTATCGTTTCAAACGGCGTTGTTGCAAGACCCCGCCGGATCGTCTTTGGGCGCGGTCGAAATCATCAGCGATGTATCGGCAATAAAGGCAATGGAACAGGAAATGCGCCAGGCAAAGACGATGGCGGCATTGGGCGAAATGGCCGCGACCGTCGCGCATGAAATCCGCAATCCGCTCGGCGCCATGGGCATGTGGGCCGATTTGCTGGAACGCGAAATCCCGCAGGAAAATCCCAGCAGGAAACTGGTCAATAAAATCGTCGAAGGCCTCGGCAGGCTCAACCGGATCATGTCCAACCTTCTGGTATATTCCCGGCCTGTAAAGCCGCAGCCGCGCAAAGTCGCGCTGGAGCACTTATTGTCCGAAACAATCGATTTCGTCGGGATAGAAATCGACAGGCAAGACCAGAAAGTGTCTATTGTCAAACAATGGGGCAATGAAAGCGTTTATGTGTTGGTAGACCCCGAAAAGCTGCAACAGGTCGTCATGAATTTGTCGCTCAACGCGGTACAGGCAATGCCTTCGGGCGGGACGCTTACCGTCCGTATCGACAAGGATTCGTCGGACCAGGAAAAACCCGGGCTTGTCTCGTTTTCGCTTATCGATACCGGCGGCGGCATACCGGCGGAACATTTGGGCAAGATCTTCGATCCGTTTTTTACGACAAAAGCCAACGGTACCGGATTGGGACTTGCAATAGTCAAAAAAATAGTCGAATCGCATGCCGGTTATATCGACGTGTTCAGCGTCGAAGGCAAGGGCACGACGATGAAAGTATTTCTACCCACAGCGAAGAATGCGTAAAGAGCATCCGGCGCCGGGACAACAAAAATAGACGGAACAACACGCTGTATGGACAAACGTAAAATCCTTATCGTCGACGACGACGATTACATGAGGGAATCGATCAGCGAGACATTGAAACGCAGGGGACACGATATCGTCGCGATGGGCGACGGCGGCTCGGCGCTTTCCATCCTGGCCACGTCGATTTTCGATCTTATTATTTCCGATTTCAAGATGCCGGGTATGAACGGCATAGAATTGCTCGAAAAAATCAGGAAAATGGACGTCGACACTCCCTTTTTGATCATGACCGCATTCGGGACAATAGACATCGCCGTCGACGCGGTCAAAAAAGGCGCCAGCGATTTTCTGGAAAAGACCCAGGACCTGTCCACCCGTCTCGATTTGAAAGTAGAGCAGCTGTTGCAATACCGGCAATTATTACGGGAAAATAAAACCCTGAAATCGGTTATCACGAAGCAATGGGACTACGTGGGAAAGGCACAATCGATCGAAGACATACGGTCTTTGGTAAAAACCGTTGCCGACAGCCGTTCGACCGTGCTTGTCACCGGTGAAAGCGGAACGGGCAAGGAAATGATCGCGCGGGCGATACATTATCAAAGTCCCCGCCACAACAAGCCTTTTGTAAAAGTCAATTGCGCCGCTTTGCCCGAGGGGCTCATCGAATCCGAATTGTTCGGTCACGAAAAAGGCGCCTTTACCGGCGCGCTCAACAGAAGGCTCGGCAAATTCGAACTCGCCTCCGGCGGCACGCTGTTGCTCGACGAAATCGGCGAAATGCAGGTGTCGATGCAGGCGAAATTATTGCGGGTATTGCAGGAACGTGAAATCAACAAGGTCGGCGGCGACGATCCCATCGAAGTGGACATCCGCCTTGTCGCGACAACGAATCGCGACCTTGACAAAGAAGTGAAAGACGGGAAATTCAGGGAAGACCTTTTTTACCGGCTTAACGTCATACGCATTCATTTGCCGCCGCTTCGCGAAAGAAAAGAAGACATCGGGCAGCTTGTCGACCATTTCACCGAACGCTTTAACAGGGAAAACGGGCTGGCCATAGAGGGCCTTGGAAAAGGATGCATGGAGATTCTCAACGAATATGATTGGCCCGGTAACATTCGGGAATTGGAAAACGCGGTCGAACGGGCGGTCGTTTTGACCAGAAACGGGCTTATTAAACCGGAAATGTTTAAAATGTCGCTTTACAAAGCAGGGCCCGGGGCCGATGGCGACGCCTTGAAGCCGGGCGCGACCATTGCGTCGGTCGAAAAGGAATTGATCATTCAGACGCTTGCGCATTGCAACGAGAACAGGACCAAGGCGGCGAATTTGCTCGGTATTTCCATACGGACGCTCCGGAACAAACTGAACGAATACGGCATGGCGAAAGAATAAGAAACCGTTTCGTCATACGTTGCTGTTTTACGGCCATTACCCTCCAAATCACCGGCATCGGTTATGGCCCTTGCACAATGAGAGGCAAAAGCTCAATGAGGATAAATACAAAATCCATTATCCTGAAGACGGCGGTCATATACATATTCGTGACCATTCTGAACGTCTCGATATTCGTTCTCATGGTTTTCGAAAACCAACTCGACCTCATTGCCGAAAACGCCATACTCAACAGCCAATTAAAGGCATCGAATTTCAAATACCGGCTCGACAATATCGAAGCCGCCGGCGGCGGTATGAATGTCGTCAATATCAATAAAATCCTCAGGGAAGCGGGGCAACTCGGGATCAAGGACATGACCTTGTTCAGCGAATCGGGCACGGTATTTGTCGATATCAAGGACAATGAGCAGGTGCAAAGGACCGAGGCCACGGTCGACGATATGAAAAACATCAATATGGCAATCACGAAAAAAGGGTTCGAGGACAAGCTTTTTTACCATATCGTGGACCGAAAAACCAAAAAAATCTATTTGTACATCCCGTATTCGTACGAGGGCGACAAAATCGGCGTGGCCGCAATAACCCTGTTCATGATCGACATCGACAAGCAAATGAATTATCTGTATCGCCAATGCATCGTCATCAGCCTTCTCATCATTGCCATACACATCGGTTTTGCGATGCTGTTCTCGAAAATGATATTGTTCCCGTTGCGTAAATTAAACGAAGCGACGCATCTCATAGCGCAAGGAAAACTGGACATACGCGTTCCTATCGTGCGCGACGACGAAATCGGACGCCTGGCTTCCTCGTTCAACGAAATGAGCGTCGCGTTGCAGCGCATGCGCGACGAAGCGCGCGGCGCCAATCCGCTCACGGGTCTCCCGGGCAATTTGTCCATTGCCAAATACATCGACGATTGCCTCGTCGGCGGCCGGGTCATTTGCGTGCTCTATTGCGATCTGGACAATTTCAAGGCGTATAACGACAAATATGGATTTACAAAAGGCGATGAAGCCATCCTGTATACCCGCGATTGCCTCATGTCGGTCTCAAAACGCAAAGACGTGAAGAACGTGTTCGTCGGCCATGAAGGCGGCGACGATTTCGTCATCATTTGCGATTATCAATATTGGGAAGACATCGCAAAGTCGTTCATCACGCTGTTCGACCGCGGGATTTACCAGTTTTACAACAGTATCGATGCGCGAAACGGATTTATCGAATCGATAAACCGTCGCGGCGAGCGGCAACGGTTTCCTTTAATGAGCGTTTCGGTCGCGGTTGTGTCCAATAAGACCAGACCGTTCCGCCGGCATGCCGAAATGATTCAGGTGGCGGCCGAAGTGAAAAAATATGTGAAGAGTATAGACGGGTCTTGCTATGCCATCGATCGTCGTACCGGTCCGCTCAGCCCGACGACCGGATTGTCCGTGGAGCAAAAACCCGCGGCGCCTCGTCCGCCGTTACCGCAGTGAATGTGACCTATGAAAACCTATTTCAGGATATTCCTCGTACTCCTTCTTTTGGGCCTCACGGTTTTATTCAACATCGGGCTCATCGACATCCGCATCGAGGAAATGAGCTATTTGCTCGGCAAAATCGCATCGGGCCAGGATGTGTCCAATTCGCTCGGTATTATCGGTAAATATGAACTTATCAAGAACCGGATGCAGTTCGGCGAGGAAAGCAATTCGAACTACGAATTGGAGGCAAAGGTCCAGGCATTGACTTCCGATGAAAAAACGGCGGAAAAACCCGTGACGTGGAGGAAAACGATCGCCCGCGTCCCGGTGCGCACCGTGCTCAACGGGATACGGATTTTACTCGGTAAAGAAATCATCAATTTGAAGGAAGAGGACAAAATCCTCAATGTGCTGGAAATAGGCTATTTCTGGGAACGCAACAGAAAATATTCCGAAGCGATCAAAATTTACGATCAGGTCATCCTGCAATCGAATGTGAGGCCCGAAATCAAGGCCGCCGTATTGCTGCATAAGGCTTTTTGCCATTCGATGCTCAGCGAATATGAAATTGCCAAACTGATGTACGAACGGGTCATTGCGCTATACCCGAATACCGAAGCGGGCATTTTAGCGTGGCGGCTGCTCGATTTTATCGCGGCCATGGAAAAGCAGCGCTCGGGACTCGAACAGGAAAAAATGTCGTATTTCGATAAGGCCCATCAATTCTACCTGCTCATGGATTATAGAAACGCAATTAAATACCTGTCCATATTTCTCCAGGAGAAACCGGTCGACTCGCTGGCGTGGAAAGCGAGCTATTTTAAAGGCCGTTCCCATGAGGAACTCGGCGAAAGCGAAGAAGCGATGATGACGTATCAAAAGGTCATCAGGGACGACAAATCGAGGATATGGGCAAAACAGGCAAACCGTCGCATGCTTATGATGGGAGAATTTTACGAGCAGAAAAAGCAGGTCGCCGACGAAGCGAGGCGTCAATTGTCGGTGTATCAGGATCAGGGATTTGTCAATAAAGTCGAACAATACGCGACCCTCGTTTCCGAAAGCTCGCTTCGCAAAGAGCTGATGGCCGATCAGAAAAAAAACAACGGAAAAACACGGACCCCGGTAGACGACAGCCTCATGAACATGATCAATAAAATCGGCAGTCTCGACTTGACCGGAGAAAAAGAGGAAAAGAAACGCCAGGACATAGAAAAACTTCGAAACGAACTTATTTCCCAGGGCACCTTGTCGGCAAGCGATATGAAGGAACTTGAACGCCGCAAAGCGCTCGAAGAAAACCCGTTTCGGCGGCCGACCGAACTGAAATCGGTAATCGACGATTACTCGTCGCAATTGCGCTACATTTACAATCGCCGTCTTCGCCAGGGCGTCAAGTTATCCGGAAAAATGGTCATGGAAATATCCATTCGGCCGGACGGCGGAATCGACAACGCGTCCATCGTGCGGTCCTCGATGGGCGACAAGGTATTCGAAGATGAAATCATCAAACAAATTAAAAACTGGAAGTTCAAGTCGGTTTCCGACAGCCTCGGCAACCTGACCGTCAATTATCCGTTTGAGTTTACCGAAGAAGAATAACGACCCTCGGTTACGTGATTGCGAGATCACGCGATTACGCGAAAACTATTTCCCCAAAATCCTGCGGCCGGTGAAAATTCAATTCCGCGACCGGGTTCCAGGTTGCCCAGGCAGGGTGAGACGACTGGTCTGCGCATTTATTGAAATTCGCACGCCATTTCTGATTCGACAATTTCCCGACCGGCCCGACAAAATGTTCGAAGAAAATCAGCGGAACGGCCATTGCGATATGCCACTTCGACGGAATAGTCGATTCGACGGCTATGGGCGCCCCGACCGACGAGACAATCGAAACGAGCTTTCCGATATCATAGGATATCGGCGTGGATTTTTTTAATTTTCCGTTTATCCTGACCGGGTCTTCGATGAAATAGACGTGGAGCGTCCCGATGCAGTTGATTTCAAAATTAAAATAACCGCAACCGCTTTTTGGGCTTACAAACCACTCGACACAGGAATCCCGCCACACGTCGCTTTGATACTCGGTTCTTGTGCATTTGACAAAATTGTCCTCGACGTCGAACAATACATACACCGCCGAGTCGTTATGGAACATTCGCACCGCGGTTTGGGGCCGATGGTCGGAACTTTCCGGACGAAAATTAGAAATTGTCAATGGCGGTATTTCCGTCCACACGGACGCCTCGTGTGAAGGCGCCGTTTGATTCGGGTAGTCGATTTTCGGAATGGAATACGTGTTCATGGTTGTCCCGTTGTTTCCAGTATTGTTTTTGCTCTCGCACCATAGGTATGGGCGGATTCGATGACTGCTTTATTGTGCAAACGTTCCTCGGCGGCGGCATCGTATTCCGACAACGCGAGACGCACCGCGTTTACGGCCTCGGCCCCATCGGAAAACGTCCGGTAAGCGATACCGGAGAGCGTTGCATCCAGTAAGGGCACTTTTTCGGTAACCAGGGCAAGTCCTGCGGCTAAAACGTCGAACACCCGGGGACTGATATGCGTGTTTTCAATGTCGAAAGCGGGAGAATTCATAGACAGGTTAATACCGATTTTTGCGCTTTTTAAAATCGTATCGACCTGTTTCCCGTCTGTCCATTTAGAATTCGCGATACAAGGTTCAAGCTCGCCGCGATACGTTTCCCAGCCCAGTCCTGCGATGACCAGCGAAATACCGTTTTTTTTGAACTGTTCGAGGATGCCGATGCGATAGGGGGTCGGAACGCCGACAAACGCGACGTCATGGGTCTTGGGAAGCGGCTGATTCTGAAAAAGCAAAGGCAATTGATGGTACGGGCCTGCGGCGGTCGGCAAGAAGCGATACGTGTTGCCCGCTGCCGCGCACGCGGCTTCCACCGGTCCCTTTTGTATTGCGAAAAAGTAATCGTACCCCGCTAAAACGTCTTTCCAGTATACGGCTTTTTTATAATCTTCATAAAACCAGTGGCATGTTTTCACCGAATACGACCGCAAAAGATTGAGCGTAAAAAGGGTCACCGGCGACAATGCGCACACAAGGCAATGGGTTGCTTTTTGTGCAAGGCATTGTACGGTCAAAACATGATTGACCAAATCGACGACCACGGATTCTTCGGGATTTTTCAGCGCAGCGGAAAAAAAATCCAGATAGGTTTTGCAATCGAACGTTTTACAATGCGTTTTTCCAAGGAGTTGTTCGAATGCGGCGGCGCATTGGAGGCCGACTTCCCGGGCAGCGCCGAACGGAGGAATCGTTATGAACCAGGATTGCGGTTTCACGCAAGATCTTCTTTGGTGGGCAGCGACGAAATGGAACCGCCTTTTATTCCTTTGTAAAGAGCGACGTTGTTGGCGAATTGCGCTGCGGAAAACGGATCGAACCCTCGTGCGATGCAGTGGAGAAAACCGCCGTTGAAAACGCTGCCGATAAGCGTCACGTCGGTCACGGTCCCTTTGCCCTGCGGCATGGGGAATTCTTCGATCTTACTGTCGTATCCTACCAAACACCCTTTTTCTCCGTTTTTAACGGCAACAATCGAAACGCCCCTGTCCCATAAAAAACCGATGACGTCGAGGGGGCGTTCGTATCCGAACAATGCCTTCGATTCGTCGGGCGCCGAAGGCAGCATGACGTCGACAAGAGGCAAAACGCTCCACAGGCATTCTTTCGCATCGTCAAGGGACCACAGGCGAAGCCGTAAATTCGGGTCATACGCGACCATAATGTCGTTGATATGGGCGTGATGGAACGCTTTGAAAACCGTATGGCGTGCGGCTTTGGATACCGATTGCAATTCGCTTGATGCATACACGATTTTGCTGTTTTCGATGAGATCGTCGTAAATAAGGGACGGCGTAATGGACGATGCCGCAGTCCCCGGCCTATGAAACAGGTATTCCCGCTGCTCGCTCGCACGCGGACTGGTAAAGTAAAGGCCGTTGTATCCCTGGCTGGTAATCGTATGGTCGATATTGACACCCTGAGAAAGCAGTGCTTCCCGGATGAATGAGTGAAACGGATCGGCCGCAATCGCCGAAACGAGTGAAACGCTCGATCCGAGCCGTGCCGCGGTGACGCCGGTGATGATGTCGGCGCCGCCGATGTCTTTGCGGTATTCTTTTGCCAGGGCTATGTCGCCGTCGCATCCGATTTCAATGAATGTTTCACCGATGACAAGCAGGTCGAAGTCTCTGATGTAAACAGGTTTCATAGAGTCAAAAGATCCGGATAAAGTAAAATGCCCGTCATGCCGATTTTCCGGAATTCGAAGCGCAAATCACGTCGCAGAAACGGGAAACAAGCTCGTCTATTTCCTTTTTACGCGCCAAAGATTTCAGCCATGCGGGGGGAATTGAGTCTAGTCCGTAAATAATGCCCGCGCAACCGCCGGCAACCATGCCGGTCGTGTCGGTGTCCAGACCAAGATTGACGGCTGCCAACAGGACGTCTTTGGCGGAATCGTGACGCAACACGCACCACAGGCTTGCCTCGAGCGTATCCACGACATATCCCGACGATTGGATCTCGTTTTCGGGAAGCGTGGGGACTGCATGGGAAATAATGCGCATGAAATGCGACAATTCGTTGTTGAATTCCGGTATTGCGCTGTAAAAATCCACCGCTTGTTTTACCGCAGCCTTATACGCCCGGTCCTTGTCTCTATCGGCGAGCAATTCTCTGATGAAAAGACAATACATTCCGCATGCTATTTTCGACCGGGGATGCGCGTGGGTAATGCCCGAAATGTCGTGCACGGCTTTTAAAAAAGGTTCTATCGCCAGATGCGCAAAATAAAAAGCGACCGGCATCATTCTCATTAATGAGCCGTTACCATTGTCGTCTTCGGTGATGCCGCCCGAAACGGCAGCGCTTTTATGGTCGTTTTGAATTTTATCGAGAGCCAGATAGGTTGTCAGACCGGCGTCGAATACGAATCCGGTCGGTGTCCACAAAGCATCAAAAAGCCAGGAACAGAATTTCTTTCCCATTGCTTCAAGATCGTATCCCTGAATGAGGCTTTCCATGGTGCATAACACAAGCGAGGTATCGTCGGACCACGTGCCTTGCGGTTGATCGTATCGGCCATACCCAAGCATATTTTTAACGCTGGACAGGGCCAATTCCTGGCGAGTCGTGGATTCGACGGGAACACCCAATGCGTCACCGCAAATTCCTGCGTAAATCGCCTCTGTTAGAACTTCTTTTAAAGACTTCATTAAATTGCTATTCGTTTAATGATTCTATGGTGTATTTTTGTTAATCTTATCCAAAGAATTATTAAAATAACATTTGATGGTCCAACAAGTTAGGCTTTTTTGTTCATAAAAGCCTTTGATTGGATTCGAAGGCATTTTTATTGTTTATGGATTCATTTTAAGGTACTATAAATAGATAGTCAACTATTTTTTTTTATATATAAAAAGGGGTTCATGTGGAAACGAAGGAATTGCTCACATTTTTAATCGAAAAGGTTGAATTATTCAAAGGATTTCCTCAAGATAAGTTGCAGCAACTTGTTGAAGGTTCGCAGGATATTACTTTTGAAGGAAAAGAAGCTGTGGTCAAATTCGGCGAAGAAGGAAGGTTCATGGGCGTGCTGCTTTCCGGGCAGGCCGAAGCAGCGGTCACCGATAATAACGGACAAAAAGTCACTCTGAGCCTTTTGGAAGCAGGCGATGTTTTCGGCGAAATGTCGCTTATGACCGGCAATCAAACGATTGCAAACATCATCGGTATAACCCGGTGTGAAGCATTGCTGATTCCGCAAAATCTCTTTTCTTCCATCCTGATTTCACATCCCCAGGCAATACGATATTTATCCCGGACAATAACGGAACGGACAACGCAATGGGCCAATGTCAGTACTCTTGCCACCGAGGCAATTGAAAAAAGCGACGATCCCTACGGATTAAGGCTTAAGACCGAGCATCCGGCAAAGATTTTGGTGATAAATTGCGGTTCGTCATCGCTTAAATACGCTCTTTTCGATTCGACGGACGAAATGAAAATTATTCGCGGTTCGATAGAACGAATCGGCAGCGATGCGGTGAAGCATACCTGTAAAATCGGCAGCAAAAGCATCGATGTTCCAAAGCCGGAAGGCATGGGACACAGGGAAGCGTTTCAGGCTATGGCCAAAGGATTGCGGCAAAAAGAGTTCGGAATGAGTCCCGAACTGCAGGAAATCACGGGCGTCGGGCATCGGATCGTTCACGGCGGCGACACCTTGAGCGCCCCGACCCTTGTCAATCAGGACGTCATTGATGCAATAGACCGGGCTTCCTCATTCGCTCCTTTACATAATAAAGTGCATATCATAGGAATCAAGGAAGCGCAAATCCTGTTTCCTCATATTCCCCATGTCGTTGTTTTCGATACCGGGTTTCACAATACGCTGCCGCCGTATGCGTATATGTACGGATTGCCGTACGAGTATTACAAACAGAAAAAACTTCGCAGATACGGTTTCCACGGCACATCGCATATGTATGTCGCGCTCAGAACGGCGCAATTTTTAAAACGTTCTTTCAACAGTCTGAATATTATCTCTTGTCATCTCGGCAACGGTTCGTCGATTTGCGCCATAGATCACGGCCGGTCGGTGGATACGAGCATGGGCTTTACGCCGACGGCAGGCCTCATTATGGGAACGCGTTGCGGCGATATCGACCCGAGCATTCTCGTGCACCTGATGAAAACCGAAAAAATGACGGTTGACCAAATCGAAAAGCTTATCAACAATGAGAGCGGTTTCAAGGGGATTTCCGGCATATCCAACGATATGCGGGAATTGGAACGGGCAAGCCAGCAAGGGCATCATCGCGCTCTGTTGGCATACAAGACGTTTTGCTATCAGATACGCAAATTCATCGGCTCGTACTTGGCTGCAATGGGCGGCTGCGATGTGGTCATATTTACCGGCGGAATCGGCCAGGGCAGTGCCGGCGTCCGAAGTCTCGCATGCCAGGGGCTGGTGGTAATGGGCATCGAAATCGATGAGCACAAAAACAAGGCTGCCGACGGGTTCGGCGCAATAACCGATATCGCCACCGATTCGTCACGGGCAAGAATACTCGTCGTTCCCACAGACGAAGAACGAATGATTGCGCGCGAAACGATCCGTACCGTCAAGTCCACGTATATTGAGGACATCATCAGTACCCAGAAAAATACCGGAATACCGATCGAAGTTTCCGCACATCACGTTCATTTGGCGCAAGAACATGTCGAACTGTTGTTCGGGCCGGGCCACTCCTTGACTCCCGCGCACGATCTGTCTCAAACGGGGCAATATGCGTGCAAGGAAACCGTGTCCCTTGTCGGGCCTAAAGGCCGTGTCGACCGGGTACGTGTCCTCGGACCGACCCGTAAAGAAACGCAGGTGGAAATAGCCATGACCGAACAGTTCAAACTCGGCATTCACCCTCCGATCCGCGAATCGGGCGGCATCGAGAACACTCCCGGCATTACCATCGAAGGCCCCAAAGGGTCCGTGGTTTTGACAAAAGGAGTCATTTGCGCGCTCCGTCATATTCACATGCAACCCGAAGACGCGCTTAAATTCGGATTGCGCGACAAATTCAAAGTCAGGGTTCGCGTGCAAGGCGAACGCGAATTGATTTTCGGCGATGTCCTGATCCGTATCAATCCGGGTTTTAAACTGGCAATGCATATCGATACCGATGAAGGCAATGCGGCGAATATACAAACCGGCGCCATAGGCCATATCGAAGCAATTCAAACACGGGATTAACAGATTGGATTTTTGTTTTTTTCATACGACGGAGCAGTAATTTTGTAATCTATGAAAATTATCGATTTTCACACGCATATATTTCCCGATAGTCTTGCAAGCAGGGCAATTTCGGCTCTCATGGAAAACGCTGCCGGAGGTACAAAGGCCTATACCGACGGTACCTGCGGCGGTTTGTTACAATCCATGCGTACAAGCGGTGTGACGACATCGGTGCTTTTGCCGATAGCCACCAAGCCTTCACAGGTGCAAACCATCAATAACGGTTGTACCGCGCTTATGACGCCCCAACTCATACCGTTCGGAACATTGCATCCCGAAATGACCGGAATCGCCGACGAAGTACAACGAATAAAAACTATGGGTATCAAGGGAATTAAATTGCATCCCGAATATCAGGATTTTTACATCGACGATCCAAAGAATTTCCCTATGTACGAAGCGCTTTCCGACGCGGGATTGGTCGTTGTTCTGCATGCGGGTAAAGACCCGGGACCGTTTACCTGCGACCATGCGTTGCCCGAAGCGCTCGTTACCATTGCGGAAAATTTTCCAAAGTTAAAAATCGTTGCGGCGCATATGGGCGGTTGGCAGGTTTGGGCCGAGGTGGAAAAAAAGATTTCCGTAAAGTCCATGTTTTTCGACACCGCAGCGGTCAGGGAATTTCTGCCCAAGGAGGATTTCGTACGCATGATGAGAAAGCAGGGGGCGGAAAAAATCCTGTTCGGCTCCGATTCGCCGTGGTACGACCAATCCGATGATATTCAATGGCTCGACGGTTTACCTATTTCATTAGAGGAAAAAGAGCTGATATTTTATAAGAATGCCGAACTGTTGCTCGGCAATGCTCCTTAACCAAAGATACCTGTACAATTTAATCACCGACGGAAACATAAAAATTATGCAAACAAAAGCCTTATTATCCGGAGACGAAGCAGTAGCCCGCGGTGCCTGGGAAGCCGGTTTACGGGTCGCTTGCGCGTATCCCGGAACTCCCTCGACCGAAATTCTCGAATCGCTTGCCGCATACAAAGATATCGATGCGCAATGGTCGGTCAACGAAAAGGTGGCTTTCGAAATCGCTCTGGCCGCCGCAATTGCCGGCGGCAGAAGCCTGTACGCATCAAAACACGTGGGACTGAATGTTGCGATGGATCCGCTGATGACCGCTTCGTATACCGGTATCAATGCCGGGTTCGTCGCCGTCGTTTGCGACGATCCGGGAATGGCATCTTCACAGAATGAACAGGACACCCGATGGGTGGGCATGTTTGGGAAAATCCCGATTATCGAACCGTCGAGTCCCGCCGAAGCATATGTGTTCATCAAGGAAGCTTTTGACATAAGCGAGAAATTCGACACGCCGGTTTTGTTCCGTATGACGACCCGCGTCGCGCATACCAAGGAAACCGTTTCCATCGGCGAAAAAAACGAAGTCGCGCTAAAGCCGTTTGCAATCAATATTCCCAAATACGTCATGGTTCCCAAAAACGCCTATCAGAAGCATATTCTCATCGAAAAAAGGCTGCATGACCTTTCAAAATATTCCGAAACGAGCTCGCTTAACAAATTAGATGAAGGCAGCCCAAATCTCGGTTTCATTACTTCCGGCGTGACGTATCAGTACATCAAGGAAACGTATCCCGATGCATCGGTACTGAAATTGGGCTTTACTTTCCCGTTTTGCGACAATAAAATTACGCAATTTGCAAAAAGCGTGAAAGAACTGGTGGTGGTTGAGGAGCTCGATCCCATTATCGAAGACCATTTGAAAACCCTGGGGTTGCCTTTTAAAGCCAAACATGAAACATTCCGCATCGGCGAACTTTTGCCCGAGCATATGTCGATTATTTGTAACGGCGGCATAAAAGTCGAACCGGTGTCCTCTGCGCGCAAGCCGGTGTTATGCCCCGGTTGTCCGCACCGCTTCGTGTTTTCGGTGCTTAAAAAGAATAAAGCGATAGTGACCGGCGATATAGGATGTTATACGCTGGCGGCAACGCCGCCGATGTCGGCATTGCATTCCTGCGTTTGCATGGGCGCTTCGGTGACTTTTCACGAAGGCTTCAGGCGCGTGATTCCGACGGGGAAATTCGTCGGCGTGCTCGGCGATTCGACCTTTGTCCACTCCGGAATCACCGGGCTTATCAACGCAGCATACAATAATGTCAAAGGACTTATCGTTATTCTCGATAATTCGACCACTGCAATGACGGGCGGCCAGAACAATCCCGCCAATGGCTTGACAATAAGGAACGAAAAGACGAAACAATTGTCCCTCGAGGCGATTTGCGCCGCAAGCGGCGCCGATAACGTCGATGTCATAGACCCGAAAAACATCAAAGAACTCGACGCGCTCATCAAGAAACGGTTGACCGATGATGCATTGTCGGTCATCATCGCGAGACGGCCGTGTAAATTGATAGACCGCGACAGGGGAGCGATGCCTTCATACGAATCCGAAAAATGCAAAACATGCGGCGTGTGTTTTGCGATCGATTGCCCGGCGCTTACCAAAGCCGAAAACGGTACCGTAATCCTCGACGGTTCGCTGTGTGCCGGATGTTATTTATGTGCCGACGTATGTCCTACCGATGCCTTGAAGAAACATTGAAAGGTAAGAAAATGAATACAACTCAGACGGAAAAATCCAATGTACAAGGTGCCGAAAAAAAAATATGGAATGTTTTTTTCTGCGGTACCGGCGGCCAGGGCGTTCTTACGGCATCGGAAATCGCCGGAATTGCGGCCATGATTGCCGGGTATCACGTGAAAAAATCCGAAGTGCACGGAATGGCCCAACGAGGCGGTTCCGTGGAGTCGCATCTTCGGTTCGGCGAAAAAATATATTCCCCGCTAATCAACCCGGGCGAGGCCGATTACCTGGTCGCGTTCCATACGGGCGAAGGAAAGCGGATGTCTTCGTTCCTTAAAAAAGACGGAGTCAGCCTTGTCGGGTATTTGGAAGACCCGAAGACCCAACCGGCCGACAAACGATTCGTCAATACGTTCTATCTCGGCATTTTGAGCGCGTATCTGCCCATTCCGTCGGAGGCTTGGCATCAGGCGTTGCGGGGGAAATTGAAGCGATTTCTTAAAGAGAATATCGAAGCATTTGATCTTGGCAAAAACATCGGCACAAAAGCCCGGGAATCATAACGATCGGAAATACCGTATGGAAATTAATTTTTGGGACAAACGCTGTGAAACCATAGATAAACCGTCGCTTGCTTTGCATCAATTGAAACTGTTGAAACAAAGCGTCGACGATGCGCTTAATTCGCCCGGAAATCGGGAGCGGTTGAATCGTGCGGGAATCTTTTCCGGCCACGACATTAAAAGCCTGCTCGATATACGGCGGATTCCGTTTACCGCTAAAAACGATTTGCGCGACTTTTATCCGCGGCGGCACCTGGCCGTTTCCATGGACGAGGTCGTTCGTGTACATATGTCAAGCGGCACGACGGGGGTCCCGACGGTAATTTACCATACGCAAAAAGACATCGACACCTGGACCGATTTGGTTGCCCGTTCGGTTGTTGCAACCGGTTGCGTCAAATCGGACGTGTTTCAGAACATGATGACCTACGGACTTTTTACCGGCGGCCTCGGATTGCATTACGGTGCCGAACGCGCCGGCCTCACCGTTATTCCGGTGAGTGCGGGAAATACGAAACGTCAACTTTGGCTCATGAAGGAATTCGGCTCCACGGTTGTCCACGCAACACCCAGTTATATGCTGCATATCCATTCCGAATTGGTCAAAGAGGGGATAGCGTTGTCCGATTTACGCTTGCGCAAGGCGTTTTTAGGCGCCGAGCCGTATTCCGAAAATACCCGTTTGAAAATCGAACGGCTTTTCAATATCGATGCGTATAATTCCTACGGCCTGAGCGAAATGAACGGCCCCGGCGTTGCGTTCGAATGCGTTCACAAATGCGGCATGCACGTATGGGAAGATTCCTATATCGTTGAAATCATAGACCCGCTTACGCTGGAGCCGGTGAAAGACGGAGACGAAGGCGAAATCGTTTTCACAACCCTTAAACGTAAAGCGGTGCCGATTTTACGGTACCGGACGCGCGATCTTTCGCGGATCATTCCGCAACCGTGCGCATGCGGACGTACCCATCGCAGGCTCGACCGTATCAAGGCCCGTACCGATGATATGCTCATAATAAACGGGGTCAATGTTTTCCCGTCTCAAATCGAAGAGGCGCTCATGAAGATGCCTGAAATGGGGACCAATTATCAAATTCTTGTGGATAAAAAAGATTCGCTCGACAGGGTTACCATCAAAACCGAAATCAATTCCGATTTATTCCAAGACGATATGCGCGATTTGGAAAAACTGCGGCATAGAATAAAGGAAACGATAAAATCCCAAATTTTAATTAATCCGGTTATTGAATTGCATGAACCCGGACTGCTGCCCGTGTATGAAGGAAAAGCAAAAAGGGTATTCGACAATAGGCCTGCGTTTTAACGTACGGTAATGTAATAGGTACTTGTGCTTCCGTACACCCCGCCGACCATGAAATCATAGGTTCCGCTTGTCTGGCAAGTCCAGGTCAGTTTTGCATTGAGCCCTGTTCCGCTGCCATTATCGGATGCGACAAAGGTGCTTCCCGTACTGTCGTATAAATTTATATACGTATCGGAATTTCCCGTTGTTTCGATCACATACGTTGTTTGGGTTTTCGCGTCAAAACTAAACCAGTCCTGGTCCATGCCGGGCAAGGAATGCAATTGAGCAGGGTCGCCGACCTTTATCGGCTTTGCCTGAGACGGTCTTTCATCGGGTTCATAGGCATCATCAATGTTTGCAATGAGAAAATAGTCGCTGAATGCAAATGCCGAATCGATTGTCGGGCTGTAGATTTTTATCCGATATTTGTTCCCGGCAGTTACACCTGGCGGAACATTCCAATAGTATTGTGTCGTCGACGGAATTATTCCCGTCGTAATCGTGGCGGATTTTGTCAACGAATCATACAGGTCGATATTCAACGAGTCTCCGACTTTTCCGGATGCAACCCAGGATATCGTATACGATGATCCGACAAACCAGGAAGTAGCGGAATTCGGCACCGAGAAGGAAATTTTTGGCGGAACGGGTATTATGGTAAAATAATCGCTCATGGAATTGGCGGTTGTGTCGAACGTTGATGCAATGCGAATACGGAATTTATTCCCACCGAGGGTCGTCGGAATTTGCCAAGAATAATAATTAGTGGAACGCAATGTCGATAACGAAATACTGTAACTTTCCTTTGTAGAATCGAATAGCGTCAACGAGACATTGGTGCCCGGAAAATTCGCCGTACTCGTCCAGTTTATGGCATACACCATTCCGGCAGTCCACACCGATGCAGCGCTCGGTACCGCAATGGTCGTTGTGGCGGTATTTTTTAGAACGCTAAAGGGTCGGCTCATACAATAAATCGTTGAGTCCATAACGCTTGCTATTTTTATTCTGTAATTTGATGAGGCCGGGCAGGCGAACGGGATAGTCCACGAATAGGAGTTTGCCGATATCGACGTGGAAGAAGCGATCGTCGATTTAAAAGCAGTACCGTCGTACAGGGAAATTTGTGCGTAGGAGCCGAGGTAACCGGAAGAAGTCCAGCTGATGGTATTGGTTATGCCGCTTGTCCAGGTCGTCTGGCTGTCGGGTTTGACAATAGTTAAAGATGTCGGAGCTTTGGCAATAGTGAACGTGTCGCTAAACGCATAGACCGTCGTATCGCTCGTGCTGGTGATTTTGATGCGGTATTTTGTCGACGGCAACATTGCAACCGGTACAACCCATGACGATGTGTAGTATGATACGATTACGCTGGAATTGAGTGATGTCGAATGGTTCGTACTGTCGAACAACTCAAGTTTTGCATACGTTCCCAGATACCCGCCTGCGGTCCAATTGATATTGTATGACGTGCCCGTAACCAAAGTATCGGTTTTTTTGGGAAAGGTTACTTTCAATACCGGCGGAACATGGGTAATGGTAAAATATTTACTGAAATTGCAATTCGTCGTATCGGTTGAGCCGTTGATTTTGATTCTGTATTTCGAAGACGAATTCAAAGCATAGGGGACAAGCCAGTTCAACGTTCCGGTCGACGAAGAATTGTATTGACTGGAAACAATCGAGCATACGTAATAGGTGCTGTCGAATAATTTAAGCGAGATATATTGTCCCGCTGCGCCGGTATTGGTCCAACCGATTACATAATTGCTGTTCGTGTTCCATTTTGTCGTGTCGGTGGGACTGGTTATTGAAAATGCGGAAGGTAGCTGCGTGATCGAAAAATATTTGCTGAACGCATAAATGCCCGTATCGGTAACGCTGGTGATTTTTATTCTGTACGACGATGATGTCGGAACGGAGAAGGGAATAGTCCAGTAAAAATATCCGTTCGAAATATATGCCGATGCATTAAGATTTGCGACTTTTCGCGTGCTGTCGTACAAGTCAATCGACGCATACGATCCCAGGTTCCCCGACGAATACCAGGATATTTGGCACGACGTTCCCGAGTTGTATTTTGCGGCAATCGCCGGGGAATATACCGAAAGTGAACAAGGGACCTTGGTGATCGAGAAATCGTTGCTCCAGGCATACACGGTCGTGTCTGCGATAATGAACATTTTGATGCGGTATTTGCTCGAAGTCGGCAGGGCATTTGGGATTATCCATGAAAAAGACCCGGACGAAAGTGAATAGCCGGTACTTAACGTCGACACAAAGGTAGAACTGTCGAACAATGAAAGTCCTACGAGCGTGCCTGATGAATAAGAGTACCCCCATTGTATCGAGGCGGTTGATCCGGACGAGTAACGGGACGATGACGTCGGATATAAAATTGACAATCCGTAAACAGGTTTCGTGATGGAGAATTTTTCACTGTATTCAAAAACCGACGAGTCTTTGTCGCTCATGATTTTAAGCCGGTATTCCGACGACGCCGGCATGGCGGCGGGAACAAGCCAGCTATATTGAAGATAATTTGTAATTTCGGAGGCGATTGTTGCGATCAGGGAATCTCCTCGATACGCATATAATGATAATAACCCGGTTATATTCGAAGAGTTTTTCCATTGGACGGTATAACTATTCCCTTGGATAATGGAGGTCGAGGCATTCGGGTTCTGGATGAAGAATATGCCGTTTCCGGAACGAAGGTCGATATCGTATTCGGTAGGAGAATAGGAGTTTGTGATTTTAAAGTAATATTTTCCGCTTGTCGAGCATGTCCAGTATATCCGTTGTTGATTTTCCAACGGTACGCTGCCGGTCTGAATCGACGTCGCGGCATCGGAAGAATAAAGGTTGACCGTCAGCATAACGGATCCATGAATCCCGATGCAGTACGTTTTTAACGCTGTTGCCGAAAATGAGAACCAATCCGCGTCCGGGCCGATCCTATGATGCTGCAAATTTCCATTTACGTCTATCGGTGTTGCTGCTGCGGAATTGTTGTCGGGTTCGTAATCGTCGATCGAATTTGCAACGGAGAAGGTCGGCCCGTAGGCGAAAGTTGAAGCGTTGGATGCATCGGATATTTTAATCTGGTACGAATTGCCGGCAGGGACGGTCGATTTAACGGTCCAGGCAAATGTCCCGTTGTTTTTACAACCGGTTGCCAAAATGCAAACAAGTCCGGTATCGTTATACAAGCCGATTATAACGCCGGCATCGGCGGTTCCCGCGTAATTCCATGTTATCAAACACGTATCGCCCGCAGCCACGGTTGATGCCTTTACAGGAGAAATCACGGATAATGCGGGATTTGATGTGGAGGATGGATTCGAACACGTCATGGTCAATGCTAAAAGTGCCGCAAGTCCGAAACCCGACGTAAACCATTGTTTAATCATTTTGGGCTCATTGCTAATCGCCGTGCAAAAAAATGGCCGCATTCACATATGCTTTAGTATAGAAGAAGGCACAGGTTTTGTCAAGTACGAAGTAATATACTTTCACACGTATCAATAAGGACAAATAGTGGCTTACGAATAACGTTTGTCGATGACCACCGGCTGCTTTTTTCCGCGGTTCTCGTTTATAAGCGTTGTTTCTTCCATGAACGTGATTTTTGCGCCGATGCCGAAACGGTCCTTGACGGATTTTCCCAGGTCGGTTCTCAGCTTTTCAAGGATTTTGATTTCGTCGATATGCTCGTAATTCGACTCGATGGCGACTCTGATTTCAATCGCGTCCGCGCCGTCGGTTTTCGAAATGATGATTTGGCATTGCGGCGCAATGCCCTTGGTTTCATGCACCGTATTCAATAGCTGCAATGGAAAGACCTTTGCCCCCTGCAGCATTATCAGATCGTCGGTTCGACCGGTTATCCTGCTTGTTCTGACAAAGGTTCTTCCGCATTTGCAAGGACCGGGAATAATGCTGCCGCGATCGCCGGTTCGATAGCGTATCAGCGGAAAGGCCTCTTTTGTTATCGTGGTGAATACCAGTTCGCCTTCATCGCCTTCATCGAGGCTTTCTAAAGTTTTGGGGTCGATAACCTCGACAATGAAATGGTCCTCGTTGACATGCAATCCGCAATGGCATTCGCATTCTGCCGATACGCCGGGACCCATGATTTCGCTCAGACCGTAACTGTCGAAAAGTTCGATCTGAAACGTTTCTTCTATTTCCGTTCGCACCGATTCGCTCCACGGTTCCGACCCGATAATGCCCCGTTTCATATGAAGTTGCTCAGGGTGAATTCCCGTCGATCTCATATACCTCGCAAGCGTCAATGCCGTCGTGGGGGAGCAAATAAGCGCCGATGTTTTGAAATCCTTCATTATGGTGAAAAGATCCGACATGGCGGTTTGGTTCGAAGCGGGAATAACCGATGCGCCTATTTTTTCCGCGCCGTCCTGATATCCCAATCCGCCGGTAAACAGTCCGTACGCAAAACCGATTTGCACCACATCCCGGTCGGTAATTCCCGCCCACGAAAGTTCCCGCGCGACAAGATCGGCCCAATGGGCAAGGTCGTTTCGCGAATAGCCGACCACGATGGGCTTTCCCGTTGTTCCCGAGCTTGCATGAATGCGAACAACGTCGCGCAAGGGCAACGCGAACATGTCGTACGGATAGCTTTTTCGCAAATCTTCCTTGGAAGTAAGGGGAAGGTTCCGAATATCGGCAAGGTTCCTGATTGTGTCGATTTGGATTTTATGTTCATCGAGTGCGTGTTTGTAAAACGAGACATTACGATACACCCGGTTGAGCGTGGTTTGCAATCTTTCAATTTGCAATTGGGAAAGATCGGGTTTCGACATCGTTTCGCTTAGTTGATGGACTGTCATACGGTCTCCTTACTCATTTATCCGCGTATAGTCCTTGCCCAAATAGGCTCGTTGGACCTCGGTGTTATTCAAAAGGTCTTGGGCAGTGCCTTCAAGGACGATGGATCCCGTTTCCAAAACGTATCCCCGGTCGGCAATGCCGAGCACCGCTTTTGAATTTTGTTCAACAATCAAAATCGTCGTGCCTGTATCGCGCAATGTACGGATCGCAGTTAGAATCTCCTTTACCACGAGCGGTGCCAACCCCATAGACGGCTCATCGAGCATTATACATAATGGTTTGGCCATCAATGCGCGGCCGATGGCAAGCATTTGTTGCTCTCCGCCCGACAAAGTGCCCGCTAATTGGGCGTGTCTCTGTTTTAATACGGGAAAGAGTCCGTAGACTTTTGATAATTCTTCCGTAACGCATTCCTTTTTGCCTTTTTTATACAGCGAATATGCGCCGAGGAGCAGGTTCTCCGCCACGGTCATCGGGGCAAAAACCTGTCTTCCCTCCGGGACAAGGACGCAACCGAGCGAGTTGGTTTTGTGCGGTGCGATCGTCGTGATGGGAATATCGTTAAAACGGATTTCTCCGCACTGCGGTTTTATTACTTGTGAAATCGTATGGAGCAACGTCGTTTTTCCGGCCCCGTTCGCACCGATGATCCCGACTATTTCACCTTTGCCGACGTGCAGGGAAACGTTTGTCAAAACCTTCAGTTTGCCGTAACCCGATTCTACGCTTCTCACTTTAAGCATTGTCGTCCCCCAAATATACCCGGATAACTTCAGGGTTTTTCTGTATATCCCGGGGCGAGCCCTGGGCAATCACCTGCCCGAAACAGAGGACGTTGATTTCATCGGAAACGCTCATGACAAGCGACATGTCGTGTTCCACCAAAAGAATCGTGATCCCGAGGTCTTTAATCGCCGCTATTGTTTTTCCGAGCTCCTCCGTTTCCTGCATGTTAAGGCCGGCGGCCGGTTCATCGAGCAATAATAAGCGGGGCTCTCCGGCAAGCGCCCGGGCCAATTCGACATGGCGTTGTTGTCCGAAAGCAAGGCTTTGAGCGTCGGTGTCGGCCAAATGGGGAATGCCGAGTATTTCCATCTTCGCAAGAGCGATCTCCCGTATTTCTTTTTCTTCCCGCCAGGTTGCGGGCGTATTCAAAAAACCGGCGGCCATGCCCGCTTTACTTTTCACATGTCTTCCGACCATGACGTTTTCAAGGCAGGTCATTTTTGAGAAAAGTTTGATGTTTTGAAAGGTCCTCATGATTCCTAATCGCGCAATTTCGTGGCACGGTTTGTCGTGTACCGGTTTTTCGTTAAACACGATGGTCCCGCTGTCCGCTTTTGTCGCCCCGGCAATGAGATTGAACAATGTCGTTTTACCGGCCCCGTTCGGGCCTATGATCCCTTTGACGGAGCCTTTCTTAACGGTAAAACTGACGTCGTTTACCGCATGCAGACCGCCGAAACTGCGGTGAAGTTTGCGGACTTCGAGTAGATCCATGTCAATTTTCCCCTTTTCGTTTCCACGGTATGCCGGGTTTGAAAAGTATACCGTTTGGGGCAAAAAGCATGATGACGACCAGAATAACGCCGAAAACCGCTTCGTCGAAACTGCCGAAATATCCGCGCAACGAAAGAAAATTCAATCCGATACCCGCGAGTATACTGCCCCATAAGTTGGCCATTCCGCCTACCGCGACCATGGAGACATAACGGACTGATTTCATGGTCGAAGCTTCCGATGGTCCGATGCCGCCGTTGAAATGGGTGAGGAATATTCCGGCTACGGAGGCGAAAACGGCGCTGATGACGAACAAATTAAGTTTGTACCGTGCGGTATCTATTCCCATTGCGTTTGCCGCTTCTTCATTTCCGTGAATCGCACGTAAAGCGCGTCCTGCGCGTGAATGAAGGAGGTTTTGCATAAATAAAGCGGCCAGTATTACTAAAAGCCAGGCGAAATAATAATTGGGAACGCGCATCGCCATGCTGCCGCAAATGGAAAAACCTTTGGTGATTTCGAACGGGCTAACGCCCGAAAGGCCGTCCGCGCCGCCGAAAACCTTGGTGCCCAGCACTATTTTGTAAATGATGGAACCGAACCCGAGGGTTGCCATTGCCAGATAATGGCCTTTGAGCCGAAGCACGGGCATACCGATGAGATACGCAATGAAAATCGTGATCAAAATTGCGGCACCAAAGCAGATCCAGGGGTGCAATTGAACGAGGCTGGATCCGTATAAATCCTGTTTTACCATGAGCAGGCCGAGCTTGACAAAAAGATTTCCCGTTGCGGAATGGGAGAATACGGTACAATCGGCCCCCGACAATGCCGCACTGCAATAACCGCCGATCGCAAAAAATCCCGCATGTCCAAGAGAAATTTGTCCCGCATACCCCATGAGCATGCATAATCCGATGACGACGATCGTATAGTATGCCGACATGGTAAGCTGGGTAAGGTAAAACGATTTATCGCAAGCCGTAACCCAAACTTGGATGGCAATGACCGCCGCAATAATAAAAAATAGAGGGAGATATCGTTTCATATTTTTAATAAAAATAACTATTTAAAATCAAGTAACTTTCTATAGGATTTCGTCAAAATTCCTTTAATCGTCCTGCTTCCTTGTTACCGAACAACCCTGAAGGTTTAAAAAAAAGAATCGCTAAAAGCACGGTAATCGATATCACATCCTTATAGGCAACGGGCATAACGCTGATGCTTGCGGCTTCTATGATGCCAAGGAGCAATCCGGCAACAACGGCAGCGGTCGTGTTACCGAGTCCGCCTAAAATCGCGACGATAAATCCCTTTATCGCAAGCGGGGCGCCGCAATCATAATGGGTTTGCGTAAGGGGAGAAATAACGCATCCGGCCAATGCGCCTATGGCGGCGCTTATCATAAACGACAAGGTGACCATGTTTTTTGCATTAATGCCGCATAAAATTGCAGCTCGTCTGTTTGCGGAACATGCGCGCATCGATTTGCCGGTCAGGGTGTATTTGAAAAACAGAGTCAATAGTAAAACCATGGCTGCGCATACCGATAACACCCACACGACTTGCGGTGAAATATGGGCGCCCATAAACGAAATCGACGAGCATTCGTTTCCGGTGAAATAGGGAAGCGACCGCACTTTTTCGTCCCAAATGTGAAGGCCGGCTTCCCGTAAAAGGATCGAAACCCCGATCGTAATTATTATCATCCGTAAAACCGAAGGATTCTTGAGCCAGCGGATGAACAGGATTTCAACCAATGCGCCGACCAAGGCAGTGATACAAACGGCGCAACCGATCGCGGCAGGCAAGGGCATGAATGCGGAAAAGGAAATCGCCGTCATCGCTCCGATCATCAGGAATTCGCCTTGGGCGAAATTGATGATCCCCGTGGTATTGTAAATGATATTAAAACCGATTGCCACAATAGCGTAAATGCTGCCGGTTGTTATACCCGATAGCAAATATTGTAAAATCAACGCAAAGGACATTCATTACTCGAGGGATGTTTGAAATTGAAATCGGGACGTTTTAAATTCGACATCCACGGCCAAGTCGGACGCGGATGTCGGCTATTACTTAAGGATAAAAAGTGTGAAAATTACTTTGTGTAAACCACGAATTTTCCGTCTTTTACCGTCAACATTTGAAATGCGTTGATATCGAGGCCGTTATGATCGGTTGCCGAAAAATTATAAATGCCTGCGGTACCGACAAGGTTTTTAATCGATTCGATGGCATCGCGGACTTTTTCCTTGTTCGGACCGGCCAATTCAATTGCTTTGGCAAGAATAGTAACGGCATCGTAGGCGTGGCCGCCAAACGTACTGACATCCTCTTTATATTTCGATTCGTAATCTTTTTTGTATTTTTCCAACAGCGTTTTTTGCGGATGGTCCTTGGCAAGTCCTTCGGCTACGAGTAAACGGCCTGCGGGAAAAATAATCCCTTCCGCAGCAGCGCCGGCCTCTTTGACATAGCGGATATTGCCGAAGCCATGGCTTTGGAAAAGCGGCATGGTGAAGCCGAGCTGCTTCATGTTTTTCGCCAAAATCGCCTGGGCAGGTTCTATCGACCAGTTCACGATCGCGCCCACGTTTGCGGCTTTGACTTTTGTGAGAACCCCGGTCAAATCGGTGGCGTCTTTTTCGTACACTTCGCTAAGAGCGACCTGGATTTTGTATTCGGGAGCGAGTTTTTCAAGTTGTTCTTTTCCGGCTTTCCCAAACCCCGTATTGCTCGACATGACCGCGATTTTGTCGATTTTCATTTTTTGCAATTCGGCAAAAATCTTGCGGGCCGCATCACTGTCCTTTTGCGGCGTTTTAAAAACGTATTTGGCCAACGGATTGACAATCACTTCCGCCGCTGCGCACGATAAAAGCAGTGTTTTGCTTTCGTCGCAGAGGGCCTTGATTTGCATGGTTTCGCCGCTGGTCGATGGGCCGATGATGGCAAATACTTTTTCTTCTTCGATCAATTGTTTTGCAAACGATACCGCTTTTTCAGGGCTTCCCTGCGAATCTTTTATGACAAGGACCAGTTTTTGCCCCTTTATTCCGCCTTTCGCATTAATGTCGTCGACAACCATTCTTGCTGTTTTGTCTTCCGGTGCTCCGAGAAACGATGCCGGACCGGTTATTGCGAATATTGCGCCGATTTTAAGCGGCTCCGTTGCTTTTGCATCTGCGCAAAACGAAAGAGATCGCATCGCAAGTAGACAGGCGCTCGCAACGGCAACAACAAGGCGTTTTGACATGAAAACCTCCTCAATGAAAAAGGGTTACACGGGCGAAAGAGTACTAAATCTTTTTCGCTTCGTTGGCGGTAAGCAATTTATATCCGTTCTTGGAAAAAACCTCTATTGCTTTATCGGAGTTCTCTATGCGCAAAAATAAAATCGCCTTGTTCGACGACTGTTCGACAAAGGAATAGGTGTATTCCACGTTAAGGCCGTTCTTATCGCAGAGGTTCATGAGGTCGTAAAACAGTCCTTCGCGGTCGTCAATTTCAACCGCGAGTATCGTATTGACCTTAACCGTGAATCCGGCCTTTTTCAACACTTCATAACCCTGTTCCGGATTGCTGACGATCATCCTGAGAATACCGAAATCCGACGTGTCTGCTATGGTTAATGCGCGAATATTTATGGAATTATTCTTCAGCACTTCCGCGACATGGGCGAGCCGTCCGGGTTTGTTCTCCAAAAATACAGATATCTGCTGAATATTCATAAAAGCTCCTTTAGATTATATAACGCGTTTGTCTATAATTCGTTTCGCTTTTCCTTCGCTTCTTGCAATAGTCTTGGGTTCAACCAATTTGACTTTTGCACTTATCAATAGGGCTTCGTGCAACGCGTGTTCGATTTTCTTTTCGCGAACTTCGAGGCCCCGGATTTCATCCGAAAACACGGATTCATTCACTTCCACCTGCACTTCGAGACAATCGAGATTGCCTTTTCGTTCGACAATGAGCTGGTAATGAGGTTCGATGCCGTCCATACGGAGCAAAACTTCTTCGATCTGGGAAGGAAAAACATTGACTCCGCGGATAATCAGCATGTCGTCGGTGCGTCCCAAAATCCTGTGCATGCGCACGTGCGTTCTGCCGCATCCGCATTTTTCATGGCTTAAATACGTAATGTCCCGGGTTCGGTACCGGATAAGCGGGGTGCCTTCCTTGGTGATGGTGGTGAATACCAATTCTCCTTTTTCACCGTCGGGTAGGGGTTCTTGGGTTTTCGGATCAATGATTTCAGGGAAGAAATGGTCTTCAAACACATGAAGCATATTCTGCCGTTCGCATTCTGCCGCGACTCCGGGTCCGATGATTTCGGTCAAACCGTAAATATCGATAGCTTTTATGTGAAGGGTTTCCTCGATTTCCTTCCGCATGTTTTCGCTCCAAGGCTCTGCGCCGAAAAGTCCGGTTTTAAGCGGCAATTTTTTAAAATCGATACCCATTTCTTTGGCTGCTTCGGCCATGTAAAGGCTGTATGATGGTGTACAAGTAAGAACAGTGGATCCGAAATCCTGCATGATTTGCAGTTGCCGGTTCGTATTGCCCCCGGAAATGGGGATGACCATGGCGCCTATTTTCCGTGTCCCGTAATGTACGCCGAGACCGCCGGTAAAAAGCCCATACCCGTATGCGTTTTGAACCCTATCGGATTTTGTCGTGTCTCCCATCGAAAGCGTCCGTGCCATGACTTCGCCCCAAAGGTCTATGTCCTTTTTTGTGTACGCATCGACAACGGGTTTTCCCGTCGTGCCCGACGACGTATGCACTTCTACGATGTTGTCAACAGGGCAGGCGAGCAATCCGTACGGATACACGGTCCGCATTTCGTCTTTGGTGATGAACGGCAATGCGGCAATGTCTTTAATGTCTTTGATCCGGGACGGTTTTATGCCGGCAGCGTCCATCTTGCTTTTGTAGAAAGGGTTTGTCGCATAGATCTTTCTCACCAATGATGAAAGCCGCTTACTTTGAAGTAACGTAAGTTGTTTCCTGCTCATTGTCTCGAATTCTTTGTTCCAAATCATAAAGCATTTCTCCGCAGTACGTTGATTAAAGGATGCGATATTTAATCGTTATAACATACTATCGGCTTCACACATAGAGCAATAAATACATGCGTTGCCGATTACAAAATCTCGTTTACTTTTATAGCTTTTATGGGCAATGTCAAGGTAGTCAGCGGCTTTTCATGATCGCGATTACGAATATACACGATCTTGTTTAATTAATAAATCAAATAATAACTAAAAAAATCAATAAGTTATAATAAAAATATATTATTATTTAATTAATTTAGAAAAAATATGTTTGCGAATTTTTAAAAGCGACAGTATATTGTAACATTACAAAACCCGCATAATCAGTGTTCATAAAAAAAATTATTCTTTAACGTTTTAACAAGTGGAGGATTTCATGCTGAAAAAGGTATTGGCAATCGGATTAGTCTGTATAAGTGCGCTGAGTACTATGGCTGCGGCTCCGGCTGGGTACAATTTGGCTTGGTCGGATGAATTTGACGGTAATGCCGTAGATACGAGCAATTGGAGCTTTGAAACCGGTAACGGCGTTCAGGGTTGGGGAAATTTCGAGGCCGAATATTATAACCCGGGGAATTTTGAAGTGGCAAATGGCGTTGGTTCACTTATTGCAAAACATGAAAGCATGGGAGGTTTCAGTTACACTTCCTGCAGAATGCATACGAAAGGCAAAAGGGAATTCAAATACGGTTATTTTGAAGCAAAATTAAAAACTCCTAAAGGAAACGGATTGTGGCCCGCATTTTGGACTTTGGGAAGCGATCTTGATGTTTCAAAATGGCCATCCTGCGGAGAAATAGAAATGTACGAACAACGTACCGGCCCGCAAAAATATAGTTTGGGAAGCACTCCGGCCTGCGCGGGAGACAATTGTTTTGTAACCACCTGTCATTATAGTTCTACGTGGGGAGCGTATGCGCCGGAATATCATACGAATCAAACAAATTTTACCGCGTGTTTATGCGATACCTTTCATCTGTATGCAATTCAATGGGATTCGCTAAAAATTCAATATTTCTTGGATGGAACAAAAATTTGGGAATATGCCGATATTAATAAAACGAATAATTTCCAATCGTTTCATCAGCCGCACTTTTTTATCGCGAATATCGCTATCGGCGGAAATTATCAGGGAAACAGCATCGACAATTCGATTTTTCCCCAGAAATTATCCATTGATTATATCCGTGTATATCAAAAAGGCTACGTGACCCAAACAAAAGCGAAACCCAATACCGAGGCGAAAGTATCGGCAGCTCTTGTAAATCCTTCAAAAGCGACAATGAAAATTTACGACGTTAAAGGTGCGCTGGTGGCCGATTTATCTGCAAAGGTCCATGCAATGCGTATCGGGGCAAATGCGTTTACCGGACTTTCGGCTTGTTTAAAGCCGGGAGCCTATGTTGCATCCTTAACGGACAATGGGAACGTTCAATCAAAGAAATTTCTTGTTTCGCAATAATCATCCGTTAAGAAACACAAAAAAGGCCGCGAAATCCGATCGCGGCCTTTTTTTTATTCCATGGCCGCCGGGTTTCGTAACCAATCGAGGATTTGTTTATTTGTGGCAAAACGCACTTGCGGCTTGCTCAAGGCGTAGGCAATGAACTCCTGCAAAGCTTCGCGTCGTTCCTTCGGAGTCGCATTGGCAATAGTATCCGGATATGAATCGGAATAAATATCGCTATGCACGCCGATCATCATCGGACACCGGTTTCCTGCAAGTCTTAAATCCAAAGTATATTTGAGCGTTGCCAGGAATTCCGGTTTCGACATCTGAAAATCAACCCACAGGTTCCAGTCCAATCCGGTTATTTTGCCGTCGGCGGTGTCGCAATATTTTTTTACTTTTGCAAGTTTCGCGCGAAGTCCGGGAACTGTTCCGTATTCTGTGCACTTGTTGTCCGGGGGCACGATAACGGCATAACAGGGAAGTTCCCATAAACCGCTATGTTTTCCGATCAATGGTGAAGCAGAGTCCTGGGTGGTTTTGACATTGCCGGGACTTCCGTTATCTAAAGTATACGGCCAAAGGTAATTGGTACCGTCCTGGTCTTTTTGCCAGCCTTCCTCGATAGAACAATCATACCAGAACCCCATATTTTTAATCGCCGTAAAAAGCGTATCGCTGTATTCGAGGAACGGAGTCCGAAACCCGAAAATAGTATTGGCCGAATCCCCAATACCTTTCAAAATGTCCGGGTTCTCGGGATCTTCCGCCGCATCGAACGGCTTAATCAACCGTCGGGTACATTCATCTATGTCCGCTTGCCACCGTGCAAGTGAAAAATTCGTTCCATGTTCGTGCGAATAGGTGTGGTTTCCGATTTCATTACCGCAGGAAAGGACTTCATGCATCGCTTTGCGAATAAAAACAGGGCTTTCAGCTTGCTCCGCACCGATGTAGACTCCTGCAATGTAGTAAGAAAAGTGTAATTTGGCACCATCAAAAGTTTTTGGATTTCCTTTTCCTTTCGGATTGTTTTTATTTTTTGCAAGTTCCAAGGTAAAGGATATTCCATTTTGGGATTTTGAATTTTTCCACCCCGAAAACCCATTATCGTCAAATCCGAATGAAATGAATTGGGGAACCTTTGCAACGGCAAGCCCATTGGGCGGCATGTTGGATGGATCTCTTTTATCCAAATATTGAAAGCCTGCTCCAACTTTGATAAAATTGTGGCCGCACATTTTTTTCTGCTCCTGGCAATTCAAAAAAAACAAGAAAATAGAAATTGTGAAAATCAGTGACAAAGACAACGTGATATTTTTCGAAATCATGATAATGAGATACCCTTTAAAGTTATATTTATAAAAAAAGAATAATCAAATAAACCCTTGAATGACGTCTATAAAAATACCTTAAAAGGCAAAAAAGTAATTATCAAAAACGGGGATACTATTTGATGTTTTTCCCAAAAAGACATATCATTTTTAAATTTTACTGTTTTTACTCATATTCATATGATAATTTAAGTAATTATTTCTTACGTTAATTGACGACCCGAAAAATGCGATATTCGTTACGGTAAAATCCGGAGGCTGAAAAAATGCGTAAGGGCTTGATATTTAAGGTAATCTTGCTGGCTTTATCAATAGTTTGTCTTTCTAAAGCCGATACCACTGCCACTTTTTCGGTTGTTAAATCCGGTCTGCATATGGTGGAATGGGTTCCCAGCACAAGCGCCACTTCTTATGTCGGCGCTTATCCAAGAGGACTAACTGCGGGTTATTCAGAAGAGGTGTTGGCTTATTCAAATTTAAGTTCTCTCAAATCGGTCACGGTTAAAAAAGCAACGTTTCAATTCAAGATTTCAGGGTTCACCCCAAATCCATTTCTTGTTTTCCCTCAAACAATCAATTTGTTCGAACAAAACCACAAACCATATACTGCCGCAGGCGATTACAGTTCGTATTATGTAAATTATGCCGCTCAAACAGAAGATGCACCTTGGAACAGCCTGATCGGATCAAAACAATTCACGGTTTCCCCAACAACAAACACATGGGTCGATATTTCAACCGATACTTTGACCAAGCTGATTCAAAAATGGGTGGACGCCGATACCGCGAATAAAGGGTTTATCATGTCCGCCGATTTTAAATATTGGGGCTATTATTGGACAATTTCCGATGCACAGCTCGTCGTAACCTATGCCGCAAACGCCGTTACTGTTCCCAACATAACCACGGAACCAAAGGACACTGTAGGTATTCAGGGTGCACCGCTTTCAATCAGCGTTTCGGCAAGCGGAAACGGGGTCTTATCATATGCCTGGTATAAAACTTCCGTCTTGGCTGGAAACGTCATCGCTAATCAGGTATCCAGCACTTTTTCGCTATCGGCCGCTCAGCCGGCCGATAGCGGTGTCTACTATTGTGTCGTTAAAAATTCTGCAGGTGCCGATACCAGTAGAGGCGCAACGGTAAAGGTGAATACCGGTTTGCCGGTAATTACCATAGAACCGCGAGACACTGCCGTACTGGCTTCGTCGGCATACCGGTTTTCCGTAACCGCAAGCGGCGTACAACCGCTCACTTACAAATGGTACAAAAATTCGGTTGCAACGACATCTTTATTTTCCGGGCAAACAAGCAATATACTCTCGTTTCCCAGTGCCCAGCCGCAAGACAGCGGTCTGTACATATGCGTGGTGAGCAATTCGTTCGGTGCCGACACAAGCCGTTTTGCCCGGTTGATAGTCGCGCCGAACCTGTCGGTCAATAACCCGATCGTTGTTCGCGGAACGGTAATAGACTCCATGCATGTTAAATTGACTATTAGCAAATATGCGGGGCTTCCGTTGGCTGCGCCGATGTTGTTTCCGTGGTTTACGGACAGTGTTTTCGTTTGGTACAAGGCAAACGCCTGGCCAACAAATCCGCCCCAAAGAACCGATAAAACGGCATTGAGCTTTTCCGTGAAACAATTGCAAAGTAAATCCGCGGATCAGTACGACACCGTCGTTTCCGTTGCCCGTTACGCCTCGCCCTCGCCGTGCTTTCTGTACGATTTTCTCGGCAGCGTCAATTGGAAAAACAATGCGGGTGCAAAGGATTCTTTGCCGTCGTTTGCCGATACGGCAGCGTCCGGCGTTTCCATACTTATGTGCGATACCGCGCCATTGTCAAATCCGTTAACAATGGCCTTACTCTACTCGGGAGGTGCCGATTCGGTTACCGTAACGATTTTAAACCTGTCCCAAGTGGATTTAAGCAAGGTTGCCTCATTGTCGCTGAGCTATTCGGTTGCGGGTGCCGCGGCAATAACCGACGAAATACTCCGTTCATCTATCGGGTCGGGAAATTCGTTGACGAAAACGTATAAAGACGTGAGGTTTACCGGCTCGGAAAAAACCGTGCAGTGGCGCGTCGTGATCAAAGGCGTCAACGGCGGCGTGAGTTCGGCGGCTCTCGCTGCCAATACGGTTGGTTTCTCGCGTCCGGTCAATACGGTGGCATTGTCGGTGGATACTATCAAATCGACCCAGGTGCATTTGCATTGGACAAGGAACGCAACATCGGTCGATAGTATGCGAGTTTTGTATGGGGCAAATCCGGTTCCGCTCGATACTCCGGCTATTTCGTACGGCGATTATGCCAAAACCGGCAACCTCTCATTGCTCGATACTACCGTCTGGATCACGGGACTTAAGGATTCCGCCTCGTATTATTTCGGCCTGCAGGTCGCCAAGGCCGGGATATGGTCCAATGTGACAAAACTGTCAAGCGCATTCGCAAAGACGTTGCCGCTTACCGACACAATGGCCATTGTCAATAAAATCCGCATCACAGCCCTGGCTTTCGATAGCGTTGCCAATAAACTCACGTTCGAATTTGCCGTGGATACCGCCGGTGTTCAGCTTGAAGCGGGTATTGTTTGGACAAGTGAGAATGGCGCGTTTCCCGCGCCCGATAAAGCCAGCGGGATCGGAAACATCGTTCCGATCGTCACGTTCGCCAAAACGACCTGCGCCGTCGATATCGTTCCCCCGAAAATCGATTTCGGAACAAAATACCGGTTTGGAATTTGGCTCCGGAAAGTAGAAGGAAAATGGGCGAGCCCGACAAAAGGCTCGGACACGACATTCCTTATCCCGATGCCTTCATGGCAAAAAATATCGTTGTTTCCGGCAAACACGAACCAATTGTCCGTATTCGGCGGCAAAGTGGTGCTTCAAAAAGACACGATCAAAGGTTCCCAACTCATCGAATACGATGTGACGGTCAGAAAATCGGACGCTGCACTTCACCAAAGCGGGTGTATTCCCGCGAGTCTCGGATTTCTGTTCGACAATCATTCTCTTCCGCCGATTCCCTTTACCGTTTCCATCCATTACGATTCGGTTCCGGCTCCGTATTCGGAAAGCGATTTTCGCGTTTATCATTATGACGCGCAAAAAGATCTGTGGTTTGTCGATACGTTGCCTGTGGTCGTGGACCCGTTATCCAAGACATTGTCGATTTCTCCGCTCGGGACGAATTGCAAGTTGCCGTTTATCGTGATGGTCGACACGGTTCGGCCGGAATTGACCTTGCTGAGCGATACGCAGTCCGTTTTGCAGCCGTTGCAGGATGTGCCGGTTTCATGGCGAATTTCCGACAATATTGCAAATGTAAAATCCACGCTCACGTGGGGACGGGCCGACGATAAATCCGTTTCGGCCGATTCCTTTTGCACGTCCACAATCGATACGTTTTCCTGTATTGTCAAAGGCAGCGATTATCTTGTCATCAGCGACTACGGAGTCAGAATGTCGCTTTCGGTTTCCGACGGTCACTTTACGCAACGGGTAGACCTTTCACGCTCCGTCGCGAAATCAAAATCCAATGAGTTTGTTCCGCAAATCGAACAGTGGACCCCGGTTTCAACCACTGCAATACTCGATGATCCGTCTATACAATCCTGCCTTAAGCAGCTGGGCCAATCCACTCCGTGGACATACGATAAGACAAAATTCAGGCTCTTTTCCTGGAAAAACAGCACGTGGTTCGAATATAGTGATTCAATAAAATCTCAATTCGATTTGTTGCCGGGAAAAGTCGTATGGTTGAAAACGAGGACGGCGCCGCATATCGATTTTGGAACCGGGAAAACAGTCTCCTTGAAAAACCCGACGATCATTTCCTGTGATGCGAACGGATGGACGGATTTCGCATTGCCGTTTCAATTTCCGGTTCGCATCGGCGATGTGTTGTTATCTACCGTTTCCCAAGGAGCGCTATTGGGTAATGAAGAAAACTCACTTTCTTTTTATGAGTGGCGCCTGCAGTCAGATACCGGAAAATCCCGGATGTATCCCGAGGCGGTTTATCTCCCGGGTATGCCGGGAAAAGTCGACAAAAAAACTCTGCTCTCGTATCGGGACGGTCAGGGGCTTGCCTATTCGGTAAATAATCAATTGGCCAAGCCTGTTGCATTATTGATTCCGCCTACTCCCGTGGTCCTTTCGCAAGTCTCTTCCGTGAAAACCGCACGTGCAAACGAATGGTGCGTTTCGGTTAAACCGTTTACGGACGACGGTATGCTCGGTTCGGTGTATTGCGGATTCCGTGAAGCCGACAATGGAACCGTTTGGTATCCCAAACCTCCGTCGTGGGCAAAAGTGTCGGTCGGCGTGTATGATGAGGCGCAAAAAAAAATCTTCGGTAACGTGCTAGTCCGTTCCCGGGAAAAAAACGGCTGCGCGTTTACTTTGGCCTTCGAAAATAACGGCGAATCCGCCGCGAAAATTTCATTTACTTTATCAAAAGAGACTCCGTTTGCAAAAGGAAATGAAATCGCCGTTATCGATCCGCAAACCGGGGAACCATCATACGAGCAAAATGTGCAAACCGTATCGGTAGGGGCGTTGTCCCGGGAATTCCGGTATTTTGTCGTGGGGACAAAAGAATTTATCGGGAATTCGGTAAGGGCCATGGGTGGGGAATTCAGGCTGACGCGGATATTTCCTAATCCGTTCAGAAGTTCGGTCAGGATCGGGTTTGCCATTCCCGGCGCAGGTATCGATTATGTAAACTGCCAAGTTGTCGATCAATTGGGGCGAATCGTTTGGAAAAGCACTCAAAAAGTGCCGGTCCGTGCCGGTCAAAATGAAATCGTATGGAATCCCAAGGACGGAAAAAAGACCGCAGCGGGTATGTATATCGTCAAACTTTCGGGGTACGACAATCACGGCGCAGCCATGAAAGTGTTGCAATCCAAGGTGATGTATTTGCCGTAAGGTGAATAGCGAGCGAACTCGGAATTTATTTACGTATTCTTGATATTACGTAATTACCCTGAATGAATTAAGAATACTTAAAAGTTCCTGGCGCAAGCTTTGTGAAAACGAATCTTGGGGCGGCAATTGACTTGCCGTTATAATATACGCTTTTCCATTTGCAATTGCGTATCGCTGGAATTGGAACAATGTATAGCCGAGGTTGTTGTTGAAAAAAGAAATAAACCCTCCGTGGGTGTCTTCGTCGATATCTTTTGTTAAAATCCGCCAGCCTTGTTGTTGGAGAATCTGAACCGATCTGTTCATATATTCGGTCGTGGTCATAGTGCCGATTGATTCCACCACGACGTTGACATTGGGACGAAAATTTCCGGAAACCTCATTTTTCATTATTATCAACGGCATGTCGACGGTTGAAGGAAACCCCATTTGTTGCATAAGGGCTTTGCTCATGGTTGTGTTTGCGATCCAATTGCCCGAATGCGGCCAGCTGATTTGAAACATGTGTCGTCGGCTGATGAATGAAGTATCCTGAATGCCGTCACCCGCAATTGCGGTGTTTTTCACGGTTACATTGGAAACTTCCGCATTTCCCAACACGGTTTGAACGGTTTTAATTTTTAGCCCTTTGTCCGATATTTCTATCGTGTCGGCCCGGCCGAGCAATTGGCTGATTTCCTTTTTAAATAAAAAAACGACCGTTAACGTGATAACGCCGATAACTATCCATTTAACCGAGCTTGCCCAATCATTTTTGTTTTTTGATTCTTCATTGGCCATGGTATTTTTTTCCCAAAACGATTTTGAGGAAAGGCAGTGTTTTTGTTTGAATTCCGGTTGTCTTATTACAAAACTAAATATTTCGGAATAGTATGGCAACAATATTATGCCTTAATTCGGGGCGGTGGATGTCCCGATTCGTGCTAATTATATTTGGCAGTTCGATGTTTTTAGGAAAATGTTACTATTTCAATAAATTGAGAAAAATAAAAGCGGTTAAAGCATTCCATATTATTATATAATCTGCAAACGTTGTCTATAAAAGCCGAACAATGCTTTGCTGGACTCAATAATTCGTTGCAAATAAATTTTTGTAACCGGGAAATTTTAAATTTTGGAAAATAACAACTAATTTATTCCTTAATGCAAATACGGAGGAATTATAATGTTTTATATTAATCAGCGAAAATGAAGATTAATTTGAAATAATTATTTGCAGTTGAAATTTGTAATGTTAAAATTGTGTGAAAACGCAGTTTAAAATTCGATAAAATTCCATCTAAATGTTTTAAAATCATTTTTTTCAGGAGGTTTACATGAAAAAGGTTTTTGCAACGCTTGCGGTTGCGCTTTTTGCTTTGAATGCAGCTCCGGCAGCGGTTGGCCCTATCGACACCACCCATGCTTCCGCCAATTTAGTGGAAGAATCTTATTGGGAACCGATTTGCGATTCGCTCAGCAAAATCGATACTTCCGGGCACCTTTATCAAACGGATGCCGCACAAGATATTATTGTTTTGAAAACCATTAAAGCTGCGGCAATCGGCGATACGATTTATCCATGGGTCGAACTGACAGTCGATCTCGATTCCGCCAAACCCCTCAATACGACAACTGCCATCAGAATAACATATATGGCGGACAGTGCATGGTATCTTGTATTGCCCGATTCGACGTTGGATCCCGACAATTCCGCTCCATACCAGGCATTGATGCCGGCAGCGACTGCCTGGACGACAAAATATTTTAATGTTTTGGACACGTCCCGCGCTTACTCCATTACGGCAACGTTTACTCAGCCGTCTTGGGTCGCTCGGACATCGCGTGGAAATCTTAACACGCAAAATGTCATCAATTTGTCTTTTTCGCCAAAAGACGACGATGATCTTGGGATAACGACCACGATTAAAATCAAAGACGTTACCCTGTTTAATTATAACGGTTTTCCTCTCGCCGTGAAAAACTTTCATAGCGTAAACGGTGCGGCTCAATATTCGATTGTGTTTACAAAAAACAATTCCTTGAAATTTAACGTTCCTTCGAGCAATAACTACAAGGTTTCGTTCTATAACGCCGAAGGAAAAAGAATGGCAATGTCCGAACAGTCTTTCTCGGCAAACGGAAATAATGAAATCAATTTGGCGCAATTTAAATTCGCCCCCGGTGTGTATATGGTGTCCATTTCGAATGGAGCTTCTAAAGCGACCGGTAAATTTCTTATTAAGTAAACAAATGAAAAGCAAAAACCCCTTCGGCAAAGATGCCGAAGGGGTTTTTTTGTAACGAAAAGTACGCTCCCCAAAGTTCTTTCATTTCAGGAGAATGTATGCAGCATAAATTGATGGCCGTGCTTATTGTTCTTTTTGCCGCTTATTCCTTCAGCTTTGCTGAACGGTATGCGCGTTACAATTATGTTGGATATTTTCCCGGTAGCATCAAACGGATCATCGTCATGTCCGATGACGACTGTGCCGGAACCAAATGGGACTTGCTGGATCAGAGTAAAAAGACAGTGGCCTCGGGTGTTGTCGGAAAAAGCGTTTTCGGCAAAGGCGATCATACGCCGATGCCATTTAATTATGAAATAGATTTTTCATCCGTTACTGCGGAGGGGCAATACACGTTTAAAATGCAGGGTGTGACCGATGCCGCAATAACCGTGAAGAAAAATCTTTTGAAAAATGTTGTCGCAGCCAATTTGCGCTTCTTTTATACGCATCGCAGCGGATCAAAAAATTGCTTGGACCGGGAGCCCGGACATTTTGCGGATTCGGCCAGCGTCGTCTATCATCGGAACGGAAAAGAAAATACCGACGAATGGGTTGTTGACCCTAAACACAGAAAATTCAATTTGCGGGGCGGTTGGTACGATGGAAATTTATATACGAAGTATACCGCGTCCGAAGCCTATGCAACGTACTATTTGCTTCGCGCCTATGAAATTCAGCCCTCCCTGTTCGATAAAATCTACAGCACGTCCGAGAATATTGACATTCTGGATAATGCGAAATGCGGACTCGATTACCTGACGAAAATCATGCCCAACGACAGCGAATTCATCATTCAGGTCGGCGGGTTTAAGGATAACGACGGCGGAATTTATCTGCCCGATAAAGATCCCCGTGCGGCAAAGCATGAATGTTACGCCATGATGTCCCAGCCTCAAATGGGGCTTAGCGCTGCGGCATTGGCATTAGGAAGTTCCGTTTTTTCAAAACTCGGGAAAACCGACGATGCAAAAAAATACAGGCAAATGGCTGAGAAAATCTTTTCAAAAGCACTGAGTGTGACCACACCGCCCGCATGGCTCGAAAAAGACGGCGTCGATCCGTATAAAGATGAAACCCCTGCCGACAATATGGAACTTGCTGCAATAGAATTATACAAATTGACCAAGGACCAGTCGTACGTGCCGAAAATCCAGAAATTTGCCAAAGAAGCGAAAACCGCGGGTTGGTCTTCGGTGAGCGAGCAGAATTTGGCCGCGCATTTACGCTGCATGGATGTTTACCCGCAGGCTAAAAAATTCGTTTCCGAAGATTTGGACGGTTTTTTGAATACGTCGACAAGCAACGGGAACATCTGGAAATTGCCGATAGAGTATACCTCGGATGCGATTTATTCCTACGAGCAAATTTGCAGCGCCGTTATCCAATATCAAATGGTAACCAAAGATAAAAAATTCGATCGTATGACCCAGAGCGTGGTGGATTACATGTTCGGTTGCAATAATTGGGGAATGTCGTTTGTTTCCCTTAAGACCGTTCCAAGTTCGGTGCGAAATCTCTTTTCGCAGATTTATCGTTTGCAAACGCGCCTTTTCCCCGAAGGAAGCATCGTGCCCGGTCCGGTCGACAAAAAAACGCAGGACGACGATATGTGGTGCTGTTTCGACAAAACAACGGAACCCATGTATCCGTTTAACACTGAAAAAGTCAATTTCTTCGATAATTCCGACGATGAATCGTGCGTAAGCGCCACAATTCCCGGAGTTGCCGACGGGATTTTCTTGTTTTCCCTTTTGAGCTTGGTTCAGGGACAATAATATTGTTGGGCGACGGGAATTTATAACCCCGCGCTTCGCTGCGGGATTGTTAACAGATCGACGACAGGAGAATTCATGAAAAAATCGATAGTTATTATGCTTCTTGTTTGCGCAACAATGGTACAAAGCGCGGATGTCTTTATCCGATATAATTATTTGGGATATAATCCGTCACGCGAGAAAAAAGTGGTTGTGATGGCGGAGCGCAATATTGACAATCAGAAATGGCTCGTGAGGGACGCGACTGGGAAAATTGTTTTACAAGGCGCGCTTGGCCTCAGTTTATGCGGCAGGGGCGATCATGCGCCGCTCGGGTTCAATTATTACATCGATATTTCCTCTCTGAACCAGGAAGGCGTTTATTCGCTTGAGACAAGCGGTGCGGAAAAAGCCGTAATCAACATTAAAAAGAACCCTTATACGGCGATCGTTGAAAAACCGGTACGATGGTTCCGGGTCGCCAGAAGCGGTTCTCCCGATTGTTTGGACCATAAACCGGGTCATTACGGTGATACGTCTTGTGCCGTGTTTCACCGGAAAAATAAAATGAACAGCGAATGGACCGATTCGACGAAAAAAAGAATAAACATTGTCGGCGGTTGGTATGATGCGGGCGATTATCTCAAAATAACATTGACAATAGGATACTCGGATTATTTCCTGCTCAGAGCGTATGAAACCGCCCCTGAAATTTTCGCGAAGAAATACAGTAAAACCGAATTCGTCGACGTACTCGATGAAGCGAAATGGGGACTCGATTATCTTGCAAAGTGCATGCCCGATACGGACGAATTTATCATTCAGGTCGGAGATAAAATCGACCATAACATCGGATGTAGACTTCCCGACCAGGACACGCTCGACGGCAAACGGCCCGCATTGTCGTGCCTTTCACCGACGCAAATGGGCTATGCCGTGGCGTCTCTCGCTTTGGGAAGCGATATTTTCGGGAAAATGGGCAAGGCCGATCTTGCCGCATTTTATAAAGGAAAAGCGGAGCTTATTTACAGACGCGCCGTCTCAAAGGATGCGACCTCGCCGGCATGGTATTCCATCCCCGAAGAAGGAGAAGCGTTTTACGACGACAATTCGAAAAACGACAATCTCGAACTTGCCGCCGCGGAACTTTATAGGTTGACGAAAGAACAAAAATATCTCGATGATGCGAAAAAATTCGCCGAATTGGCCAGGTCGGCGGGATGGCGCGCCTGGGAATCGGTGAATATGCCCGCGCATATGCGCTTGCTCGATTATTATCCTATTGTCAAAAACGATATCCGCGCCGACATGGAGGATTTTCTGAAATATTCACAGCGGCCCGGCAATATCTGGGGCGTGCCCCTCAAATACGTTTGGGCGGGGTTATATTGCTACATCGGAATAGGGTCCGGCGCCCTGGAGTACAAGCAGTTGACAAGAGATTCCAGGTACCAGCGGATGGGCCTCAACATGCTCGATTACATGATGGGTTGCAATAATTGGGGAGTGTTCTTCATTGCCGACAAAGACGTGCCGCATACCATCAGGCATCCGTATTCGCAAATTTACACCATGCAAAGCAGATTGTTTCCCGAAGGCGCGATCGCCGAAGGGCCCGGCGACGTGCTTGAATTCGCGCACGATTTCCCGATCATGGGTTTCGACAATACCGCCGAACCCACGTACAAATTCAATACGACCAAAGGCGTTTTCTACGATAACAAAAAGGACTATATGAGTATGGAAACAACCATCGGCGGCATTGCCGACGGTATTTACATGCTTGCGGTGGCATCCAAAAATTTCAGGGATTAAAGCGAATTTGCGCGTGCAATTGAATTACCGATAAAGGATCGACATGAAAAAAATAAACTATGCTGTAGCGATTGCAATACTTTCGACGGTCTTCTTGAATGGCGGATGTAAAAGCACGAAGCAAGCGGGCGACGTTACCGACTTTCCCCGTGAGAAAACGCTGATCATGGCCGGCTTTGTCTGGAGTCCGCCGACGAGTTTCAATCCGTTGAACGAAGACCCGACATGCCCGATGACCGGGGATGTCTTCCTCGTCTATGAGCCGATGTTCGGCTACAATATGCTGACCGGCGAAATGGAGGGGATTTTAGGAACCTCGTATTCCTTTTCAAAAGATACTCTGATCGTGCAATTGAACGAACATGCCGCATGGCACGACGGGTCTCCACTAACATCCGAAGATGTCCTGTACACGTTCGAATTGCATAAAAAATACAACACAAGCCTTCATTCCGATTGCGAGTATTTCGACGACATCAAAGCCGCAGGTCCTCATTGCGTGAAATTCACCTTGAATCAAAAGAAGCTCAATCCGCTGATAATGAAGGAAATCATAGGCTCCGCGTTGATTTTACCAAAAAAGGCCTTTTATCCGTTGGAACAGCGTTGCATAGCCGAAGTAAAAGAGGAAAAAAAGGGCAAGACCGATCCGGACGATATTTTTGAAAAAATCAACGCGTTCAAAAACGATTCTATGCCGCTTTCGTCGGGCCCGTATTCGCTCTATACCTATTCCGACCAGAAAATCGTCGTTAAACGGGTCGATTCGTATTGGGGAAACGTTCTCCATGGGGGAGCAAAACCTCAGCCCGAATACATTATTTTCCCTATTTTCAAGTCAAACGAAGCCGGGAACGTCGCTTTATCGCAAGGCAACGTGGATTTGTCGGTCAACTTTGTTCCGCAAATTTACAACCGGTTTAAAAAGGGCGTTGGAACGTGGTACAAAGATAAACCGTATTTTGTTCCCGGTACTATCGCCTGCATGCTGATGGAACTCACGAAAAAACCGTTTTCCGACGTTCATTTCCGGCAAGCCGTCGCCCATGCGGTAAATTACGAGCAAATTCGTAAATTGTCAATTTACGGATATGCGCCGCCGCTCAAACCCGGCCTCATAATACCGTTTGGCCCTGAAAAAAAATATTTCAACGATTCCGATGCGGTTCGCTACGGCGTTTCTTATGATCCGGCAAAGGCCCGGGAAATTTTGAAAGCCGCAGGATACAAATGGGACACCGACAGCCTTCTTGTCGGGCCCGACGGTAACAAATTGGAAACGGTATACGCGACCTGTCCGAACGGCTGGACCGATTGGGAATCCGCTGCAAGGATTTTGGTTACGGGTTTGCGCTCGATCGGCGTCGATGTCCACGAAAAATTCGTCGAAGAGGCGATTTGGTGGAAAGATTTGCTTAATGGTAATTTCGATATCACGTTATACCAAACATTGGATTACGAAAGCATAGCGACTCCCTGGGAACGGTTTTATAAAACCATGGGATCGTTCGAATGGGCCAAGCCCGGGGAAGTCATGTATATCGATGTGGAACGGTACAAGGACTCCGTCGCCGATTCCCTGATCGTGCTTTTGCCTACCTTGAAAGATGAGAATTCTATCAAGGAAGTCTATCGCAGTCTCAATATCAAATTCATGCAGGACCTGCCTGTTGTTCCTCTCATGTACAGGCCCTGGTTTTTTTACGAGTTTTCAAAAAAACACTGGAACAATTTTCCAACCGAAGACAATCCGCATTCTCCGCCGCAATGTCTCATCGTCGGAGCCGGGATAAAAGGATTATGGAATATCAATCCAATAGGAAAGTAGTTTTGCTATGATCAAAATGTCGGGTTTTCAAAAGTACTTCTTAAAACGGCTCGGATGGTATATGGTGACCTTTGTGGTCGCGATTTCGCTTAATTTCATTCTGCCGCGGTTGGGCCATTCGAACCCCGTAGACACCATCATGAGAAAAGTGCATACGCCGGGAATGACTTCCAAAGAATATAAAAAACGGTATGAAGAATTCATGGTTAAATTCGGCCTGATGGATGAGAACGGGAAGAAAACCACGATACTGCAGCAGTTTTTCTCTTACGTAAGCACGACGCTCAAAGGCGATCTCGGCGTATCGTTCACCAAATATCCCAAAAGCGTATGGGACATTCTCAAAACAGCGCTTCCCTGGTCGTTATGGCTTCAGATTCCGTCGATTATCCTGGGATACATTCTCGGAAATATCCTCGGCGCGCTCGCCGCGTATAAACGGGGCATATACGATAAGGCGTTTTATCCTTTGTCGTTATTTTTAATGTCGATCCCGTATTTTTGTCTCGGCATAGTGCTTGTCTACGTCTTCGGAATAACCTTGGAAATTTTTCCTCCCAGCGGCGGGTATGCAATGGACCTGATGCCGAGTTTTTCCCTTACGTTTTTTCTCAGCGTCCTGTATCATTACGCATTGCCGTTTATGACCATGGTACTGGTATTTATCGGCGGCCAGGCAATCGGGATGCGATCGATGTCTATTTACGAACTCGGTACCGATTATGTGAAGTATGCAAAAATGCTCGGGATAAAGGAACGTACCATCGTGATGTACGTTATCCGCAACGCAATGCTGCCGCAGCTCACCGGTCTTGCGTTGGCGCTCGGTTTTGCCATCGGCGGCGCTTTACTCATAGAAATCGTCTTTTCGTATCCCGGCGTCGGGCTGGCATTATACACTGCAATTCTCGAAATGGATTATCCGGTCATACAGGCCGGAATTCTCATCGTGACGGTCAGTTTGCTGGCAATGAATTTTATTATCGATATTCTTATCGGACTATTGGATCCCCGCGTACGCATCTCGCATGAATCGAGGGTAGAATGAAACAATTCAAATTGCTTTGTAAGTCTCCGTGGTTTGTTTTTGGGGCAGCCATGTTTCTGTTTTGCATTTTTGTCGGCGTTTTATACCCGATGTTTTCCCATACCGACCCGCTTTTACGCGGCGCGCTGCCGTTCGAAGGCCCAAGCCGCGAGCATTGGCTCGGGACTAACGGCGAAGGCCAGGACATGTTTTCGGCGCTATTGTTCGGACTCCGTTCGTCTTTGTTCGTCGGAATTGCCGCGGGAATTTTCGCAACCATCATCGGTACGGTCATCGGCATTGTCGGCGGATACAAGGGCGGCTGGGTCGACAATGTGCTGACGCTTATCACGAACCTGTTTATGGTCATTCCTTCCATTCTTGTTCTCATTCTCATCGCAAACAGCATAGAAAAAAGATCGATGCTCCTTGTCGCCTTTATCATCGGAGCGACAACATGGCCCTGGACCGCCCGTGCGGTAAGCGCGCAAACATCGAGCCTTAAAAACCGCGAACATGTGAGCCTCGCAAAACTAAACGGCTACGGCATCGTTTCTATCCTGTTTATGCAAATACTTCCGTATATAATGTCCTATGTTTTTATGGTTTTCATCATTCAAATGGCCACGGGAATCCTGGAAGAAGCGGCGATCAGCATGATGGGGCTCGGGCCGTACGATTCGGTCACGTTGGGGCAAATCATCAATCAGGCCCAAAAGACCGAGGCATTTTCGAACGGCAACTGGTGGGCGTTTATGCCTGCGACGGTTTTGATAACCGCGCTCCAGTTCTCATTGTATGTTGTCAATACTTCCATGGAAGGCATTTTTAACCCCCGCTTACGTAAAGAAAGCTGAAAACGGAAAGCTGAAATCAATTATGACAGACGCAAAAAACGCCTCAGAGAAGCCCAAGGTCCTTTTAACCGTGGATAACCTCGGGGTTCATTATAAAACCCGTTTCGGCCAAACGGTACAAGCCGTCGACGGTGTGTCGTTTTCACTTGCCCAGGGCAAAGTGTTCGGCATCGCCGGCGAATCCGGCTGCGGAAAATCGACGCTTGTCAATGGCGTCATGTCCTTGTTCATTCCGCCGCTGTTTTACTCGTACGGTTCGGTGGTCGTCGACGGGGAAGACATTACCAAATACGACAGTGAAAGACTTCGCGTCGAAATTCTCGGCAAGAAAATTTCCATGATACCGCAGGGCGCGCTCAATTCCCTGAACCCGACGCGCAAAGTAAAGCACTTTGCCACCGATGTCATGCGCAACCATGAGAAAAACCTGTCGAAAGCGGAAATCTACGACCGGTTGGAAGATCGGTTCGAGGCGATCGGGCTCGACCCCCGCGTATTGAATATGTTTCCGATAGAATTGTCGGGCGGTATGAAGCAACGCGTCGTCATCGGGATTTCCACACTCATGAATCCGCATGTCGTCATCGCCGACGAACCGACCTCGGCGCTCGACGTTTCCACGCAAAAGTCGGTAATCCGGATGCTGCTTGATCTTATGGAACGAAAAATTTTCGGTTCGATGATATTCATCACCCACGAGTTGCCGCTCTTATACCATGTCGCCGACGATATCGCGGTCATGTACAAAGGGAAATTCGTGGAAGTCGGCGAAAGCGACCAGGTGATTTTCAGGCCGCGACACGAATACAGCAAGCAATTGATGGAAGCGATTACTAAACTCAGTACAACCGGAGAACGCCATTCCGAGGGAGCGCGTTTGTGAACAATCAAAAAGAGGCGATCATTTTGGCCCGCGATCTGACGTGTGTTTTTGGCTCTGGGAAGAAAAAGTTCACCGCCGTCGATCACGTTGATTTCGAAATTTATAATGAAGAAATAATCAGCATCGTGGGAGAATCGGGGAGCGGAAAAACCACGCTCGCACGGCTCCTGTTGCATTTACAGGCAATAACAAGCGGCACGTTGCTGTTTAACGGAAAGCCCGTGACCGACAAGCAGGAACACTGGCGCAAAGTGCAGGCCGTGTTCCAAGACCCGTACGCGTCGTTCAATCAGTTTTTCAGCGTCGAGAGCCAGTTGCTGGCATGTTTCAATCTGTTCTCGGAAAAGTTTACGGATCAGGAAAAACAGGTCCGTATCGACAATGCGCTCCGTTCCGTCGGAATGGAACCGGCCGAAGTCAAGGAAAAATTCCCGTTCGAACTGTCGGGCGGACAAATGCAACGGCTGCTCATCGCCCGTATTTTTCTTATCCGTCCCAAAGTGCTCATCGCCGACGAACCCACGTCGATGATCGACGCGTGTTTGCGGGCGTCGATTCTCGATTTGCTCCTGTCGCTCAAAAAAGAACTTAAAATGTGCATTATTTTCATCACGCACGACATCGGTCTGGCGCATTACGTCAGCGACCGGGTATTTGTTATGTGTAAAGGTGCGATCGTCGAAACCGGTCATCCGGACGAAATCATCGGCAATCCGCAGCACGAGTACACGAAAAAATTGCTTGAAGATATTCCTGTTTTGCATAAGGCATGGTTGAAAGAGTAATGAATCCGTATCGGAAACAACGTTCGGTATAATCGACAGCAGATGTATCGGAAACCAACTCGGTTATTAAATTTGGAGGAAAGCGTGTCAGAACGAAATCATCACAAGAAGATGAGCTTAGCAGCCCTCATGTACATTGTCGCGGTATGCATATCGCCTGTTTTCGCTCAGGCGACCGCCGAATCCCATATACCCGACCAACAGCGACTCGACAGTATCGCAAAAAATCTGCCGCTACTGGAGCAAAAGGTGTATTCGACCCTGTTGTTCGGCGGTTCGTCGCCGGTATCGATTACCGGAGAGGCCAGGATAAAAGGTACCTATCATTTATTCAGCGAATGTCCCGACTTCTTGGCATACGGCGATCGGATGGGTATAATCCCCAGCGGCGGCATCAGGCTCGGGCTTGTTGCGCAGCCGTCAAGGAATCTCGTTTTGTGGTCGAAATTGGGGCTTACGTCGAAATTAACGGGCAACCGCGTGCGGAGAATGGATTCCACGGGAAGTTTTTCCCCGACCGAAAGCCATTATTATTCCGAAAACAATCCGCTGGCGATTTTTGAAGACATGGCTGCCGGTGCAGCGTACACCACGAGCGATGTATCGTTATGGCTCAAACTCGGTGCGATTATCTGGACGGAAGCGTCTCCTCTGACAATATGGAAATCGGAACCCCGCGCCTTCGCCTGGGAATATCTCGAATACGAAGACGAGGCCCCCTCTTCGGAATATTACAAATCCAATGTGGAAATAGGGGAAAAAACCGGACGAGCCGCGTGGAATAAAAAGGCGTTTAACGGAATAAACCTCGAGAGCCTGACGCTGCCGTACGATTTTTACATCAATCTCTTATATGCAAAGTTTCCCGACTACGATCCCTTCGAGCGCGAGTATATGGATTTTTCAACGGATTTGGGATATGCTGCCGAGGAAAAAAATCCGTCGATCATCGAAACAGGATACGGAGATTCGTACAGGCACATTTTTCATGCGCGGTTGGCGAAAAAATTCAACGACCTGACTTTGGGCGCCAATTATAACATGATCAACTGCTCGAAAGACATCATCTATGCGGAGAATCCTTCGGCAATGTTTTTTAATGCAATGTTCAACCTGCAGTACTCGCGCGGAAAGCCCCTCTGGGCCGATGAATACAAGGTCGTGAGGACCGCGACAACGGTCGATTCGATTCCTCTCGATTGCGGAAAAGGCTTTTATAAGGAACCGAAGGTTTTCTCGCTCGATTTAAAGGGTGATCTCTTCACGCATTTCAACATGCATGCCGATGTCGGTTTCAGCAGGATAGATACGACGTGGGTGTGGGGTGACACTGTCAAAACCGATATGGAGAAAACCCCGTTGACAGTAAAGAAAACGGCTCAAACCTATTCGGATCTCACTCCTGCGGTATATACGAATTTGTCGTACGCGTTTCCGAGCGTTACCGTGACCGCCGATATGGCGTATGCAAAACGGGGTTTTTATTCGCCGTTTTCCTTTATTTCTCCTATGGACGCTTTTTATGCCTTTGGGACAAACTGCGTGGGCGAAGGGACTTTTTCGGCAAAAACCGAAGCTTCCCCGTATTCGCAAAATATGGCCGGCGCTCAATTGACTATTTCTCCCAAAGTACCGGGAACCGGGCATTTCGATATTAAATACGGACAGCATTTTCAGCCCGAATCCGCACGTGATTTATTGTTTATTCCCTATAGACTTAACGGAATGGATTTAAACAGCACGATAACCTCGTCGTATAACATGGACGGGTTCGGCACCGTGGATTATCCTATGGCGGGAAAATATTATCGGCGTCTGGGCGATGAAAGTTTTGATCCCCAAGTCAGTATTACCGGCAAACCAAACGATCCGAACGATCCGACCGACCCCAACTCCGGAGCCTCGGGATCAAACGGTTTTTCGCATATCGAGGAAAGCCCTGAAAAAGGCGGGCTTCATGCCGATTATTTGTCGATGTTCGAAGGTTTTGTTCCCTACGACGATCCGGTGCAGCTTTTGCTGAACATCAAATCCCGGAGAAACGTGATAAGTCGCTATCGTCAAGTTGGTCCGGGACCGCTCGGACGAGTGATAAATGATAACGGCGATACCGTAACCGTGACAAACCCCTCCCTGGTCGCCGATGCGAACGGCTTCGTCCCGATGCACAAGAAATATACGGGAAATCTGGAATTGGATGCAGCCTATGATATCGGGCCGCTCATCCATTTTCCCAATAAATTCTATCTGGCCGGTTACCTGGCGATAAGCAGCGTCACCAACGCGTTCAAGGCCTTGACATTTAATGAAAACGGCAACGAAATGCTTCTCTGGTCGTCATATTACCGGTTTGAACCCGCTATCGGGCTTACCAGCAAATTCTATCTCGATATTCTTTTGGGCGTGGAAAACTGGCGTTCCAATAAAGCCTGGATGAACCTGGCGGTGGCCGATGACGGAACCGAAGATCTCGAAAATCCGCTTGTCAAGCGTGTTCCCATGAATTACAAAGACGTCGCCTACGGTATCGGTTTCGATTGGGATATGTTGACAAGAACGGCATTGCATTTTCGAATCAAGAAATTCACGCATTCCGATGCGAATTTCACGCAAAACGATTATGAATCGTATCTGACCTCACTTGAAATAACAATGTTTTTTTAATATTAGCCGAACGGAACAGCTATGACAAAATTGCAAAAGAAACTGGATATGAAAGGATTTTCAATGATCAGAAAAACGATGATCGTATCCCTCGTATTTGCAGTGGTTGCCTGGGCAGCTCAGGACAGCGTCCATATGCAGGACACTACGAAGGAAAAGCACGGGATCAGGCCGATCGACGCGTCCGAGCTTAACAAACTTGAAATGGCCGTTTCAAAGGCCGTTTCCAAAGCCGGAATAAGCTTGGGCGGAGAGTTTAATTCCCAATTCCTTCTTTCGACCGTCGAAGGCCGGGCAGTGGCAAAGTCGTTTCGCAAGGAAGAAGGCGTCGAATTTACCGGATGCGACCTCGACATAGACGCCCGTCCCGCAAGCGAGCTTACCGCGAAATTGATGTTTCGGTTCTACGAAGACTGGCGAAACATGTGGAATTCCTTTAAAGATCCCGTCAATGTACGGTGGATAAGCGTCGACGGAACCGTCAAGAACGTCTTTTCCTATTCCGTCGGCGATTTCAGGCAGAAATACAGTCCGCTCACCCTTTATTCGCCCGACATCGATATCGCCTATGAACCGGAACTGTTTTCCCAACAAAGAAGCGCGATAACGCGGGAAATGTTCCTCGGCGATAACGAAAGAATCTTACAGGGTATCAACTTTAATTTCGACGCCGAAGTTTCGCCCTTGGTAAAGGAATTACATTGGAACGTGATGGGTGCGCGATTGCGGAATGTTGATTTTACGTTGAATACCCTGCAATCCGTTTCGCATTACGATACCTCGGTTATGGACAAATATGCCTATGGAACAAATTTGAATGTTTCGGTTCTCAATGGGTTGGGAATCGGCGGAACGTTCCTTAACATTTTGGATGCAACCCAAAGCTTTAGCGGCCCGATCAGCGTTGCCGAAGACATGGCCCAAAATACCCGCATTATTGCGGGGCGTATCAATGTCGGGTCTCAAATGATCGTTCCGAACAAGCCCTTCGACATAGGGTTGTTCGGAGAAGTGGCGGCATCCATGGATGATTCCGTTGCCTACGATACCATTTCGAAAATTTTGCCGGTGCAAACGGCCAGGTCTATACAAACGGTACAGGGCATGGCGCTTTCCGTCAATCTGAAAGGATATGTGCAACTCGGGGCTTCGAACATGTTTCACTACGATGCGGGATTTGTCAGCAACAACAGTAATTACAGAAACGATCTTGCGCAAAGTCCGAGCTTTTTAAAAACCCGTATCATGAATTCGGAAAACGATTTGAACTCGGCCGCTTTGTATTCCACCTTCGACGGACTGTATCGGCAGGTTTTTAAGTTCAGCCCTTCCCAAACCGCGCAGAACTTCGGTGCGAGTTCGGGATGGATGATGGGACCGGTTCAGAAAATAGCGTATACGAACGGAATATTGACGCAAAAAGAAATCAGGAATGTCGCGCGCGACAATTCCCTTTGTTTGGCGATGCCGCTGGGCGCAGCCACTCCTAACCGCCAAGGCGGTACCGCAAACCTTTCCGCGGATTTTCTCGATAAGGCGATCATCGCATCGGTCTGTGCCAAATATTTCAACGAGCTCGACGGGCAGACCGCGATGGTGGATACGCTGACAAAACAGATCGGGCTGTTTCCGCAAACGACGTTTTCCGAATTCGGCGGCGGTGCATCGGTCGACATAGCCGCTTTTGGAAAATGGTGGCCGTTCCCGTTCGTTTTGTCGGGCGGATACACCGTATCGCAGGCCGCAAACAACGGAATTGCCAATTTCGCCAATTCTCCCTGGACAACGACGATTAATTTCGCGAATGCGGGGCTGTCGTGGACGTTTATCAAAAAAATGGCCTTGTTGGCAGGCTATCAGTATCTCGCAACGACGGGCGACGGCTTGTACAATAACATAAATACAACCGTAAAGCAATTGCATTACGCCGCAGGATTGGAATACAAGGTCTCGGACGGAGCGTATGTGACGGGCTCGTACGGAGTCATAGAGGTTCATAACGAAAATGATGCCGATACCGATTTGTCTAATAAGGATTTTCGTCAATACCAGACCGAATTGTATTTAACGGTAAACTTTTAAGACAGGGAATTCTACAATGAAATTACGTCTATTGAGCCACATAGTCGTTGCGCTCGGATGCTTCGCGTTCGCCGGCTGCGGAATTCAAATCAAGGCTTTGCCTTCCGTAGTTGCCCGAATGGAAGCGCATAAGAAAAAAAACGATGTCAATCCCAACGTCGTGTATCGGTTTTTTGATGAAATGTATTATTCCAACGGCGATGAATGGCATTATCCCGATAATGCCAAGGTTCTTATTGCCGAAGACGGATCCGGCAAAAACGGCGACGTTGCCTTGAAAATGGATCTTATCGCCAACGATTATTCCGGCGGCGCGGTCGAATTCGACAAGGTCGTCTATGATTTGAGGCCGTATTTAAAAAGAGGCGCGCTCGAATTTTGGATCCGGGGCAAAAACGGCGGGGAAATAGCCAATGTTACCCTGGGCGACGACGAAGCGAGCGACGGCGTGTCTACCGAATGTAAAGTGGAGCTCAGCAAATACGGAACGATTACCCGGGAATGGACCCATTTTTCCATTCCATTGGCCGATTTCGGAAACAAGGGGACGTATTGGGACGAAGACAAACAAAAAGACTACTCGCACCGTATCGATTGGGACAAAATTTGCGTGTTCAGTCTCAATGTCGATAAAAATGATAATAAGGAAGCGGTGTTTTATCTCGACGATATCTATATTGTCAAGGACGTATACGACGCCGCGCCCGACGGTCCCGATGATTTCTGGCAAGCGCGGAAGGAAATCATACCTCCGCCGCCGGTTGCGACTCAACCTGCGGTAAAGGTATTGCGCCAACTGTATACGCCGGACCAATTCAATGTCGATTCCTACGGGGCCGACGGCGGGAAATCGGATTATCAGATCGCATCGACGACCGACAATCCCAAAAAACCTTCGGTATGGGTCATGTATCTTGACAATACGGATTATTCGGACATCAGCGTGACGTTCCCCAAACCGATCGATTTTTCAAAATTGAGGCAAGACGGGGCAGGAGTTGCTTTTTGGGCAAAGGTCGGAAAAGGCGTCGAGCAGGTATCGTTCGGCTTTCTCGACGACGACAGCGACAAAAAAATGGTTCAGTCGAACATTACGCTCGCGGATTACGGAAAACTCGATTCGAACTGGCATTACTTCATGATTCCGCTGAAAGAATTCAGTTCCGAAGGTACCTGGTATAATGAAGATACCAAACTAGACGTTCCGGACACCGTTCAATGGAATAAAATATCGCAAATCAGTTTTTCCGCCGATAAATTCGGCAACCGGGTCGAAGACAGCGTGCCGGCGGTCATATATGTCAAGGATATTTCCCTGATTGAAAAAGTCCCCGGATATATCGACCCCGAAATTTACTGGAACGGATTTACCTCCAGCGAACCTGAAAAGGTCCTGTTCAATTTCGACAAGCAAACCGATTTGGCTTGGGAAACCGACGGCGACGACGCTTCCGAAATTTCCCACGAGTTCATCGATTTGCAGGATAACGCCGACGCCGAAAATTACGATAAAAAAGCGATGGAAGTGCGGTATTCGAACAACGAATGGTGTAACGCTACCTATGATTTCGACAAGAACAGTTCGCCCGCCGATGTTCGCGATTGGCGAAAGTTCTGGGGACTAAAATTCTCCATGTTCATAGACCGCGATCAGGCGGTTTATAAAATTCAGATCAACGATTCGGGAAATGAAGCGTTCATCACAAATATTACATGTAAAGACGGATGGAACGATATCCTTGTTCCGTTCAAGAATTTCAAAAAAGACCCGACCTATCAGGAACCGGGTGCAGTGCAAAACAATAAATTGGATCTTGATGCGGTCACGTCGCTTATCATAAACCCCGTCGCAGCGGGAAGCGGAATGTTCCAGCTCAAGGAAGTGCGATTGACCAACGACAGAAAAACCGGTAAGTAACTGCTTATCATCAATTGCAAAAAGAAAGAGACGCTTTTTAAAAGCGTCTCTTTCTTTTTATATGCATGCATATGTCATATTCACCCCTTCCTTGTCATCCTTCCCCTTGGTTAAGGGGAAGGACCGAGGATGAGGTAGTAAACCTTCCTTGTCATTCTTCCCCTTGGTTAATGGGAAGGACCGAGGATGGGGTAGTAAACCGGTCTTAAGGGCCAAGTTTGGGGTTGTTCGGACAATAAAAAAGCCCTGTAATGATACAGGGCTTTTGAAAGTCAACGACTAACGGAATGCTTATTTGAAATCGAACGGGACCGCTGCTCCGCTTTTGAAAATGAATTCTATTTTATCCACATCGATGTCCAGGAAATCATCGTCTTCGGTGTCGAGTTCGAGCGTGACCACCGACGCTGCCGATTTAGCCTGGTCCCAGGTCACATTCCCGCCTGCTTCGGTTGCCGCATCGGGAATCATTGTCAATGAACTAGCCGGGATGGAGTAGACCCTATCGGCCGTCATGTTATCCGGGAAAATGATATTGACGCCATGAAAGCCCCATGCATCCGCGCCTTTTGCTTTGAATTTATCATCAACCGCTTTTGTTTCGAAGGAGAACCTGACCGCACCGGTTCCATGCATCGTAAACCGAATTGAATCAAGGGCGCTTAAGTCCCAGTATGCGGTTGAATCGCCGGGATATTTGAGCGAATCGAATTTGGATGGGTGTTCGAGGTCTCCGGCCAAATCGCAACTTATTCCTGCCCAATAATCCGCCGTTGTGGGCACGATATTTTGGCAGTTGAATTCAGCTTGCAGTCTGCCGCCGCTGAACAGTGTCGACATGAGGTCGACATTGTCCTGGGTTTCAATTTTTCCATTCATTACCGTATCACCGTTGCCGCTGACAATGAGCGCACCGTTTGCACTTGCAAGACCGTACCAGCTACCGCCGCCCCAAGTCACATCTTTTCCGGCAGCCGTGAGATTGGCTATTTTATAATTTCCCAAGGCTCTTCCAATTGAATTTTGCGCATTTATGCTATCGCTGAAATCATCAAAAACAACGACGTTTGCCGTGGTTTGATGAGTAGTATCTACGACGACCGGGGTTACGCTTGTCGGTGAACTTTTGCTTCCGCAGCCAATAAAAAATAGAAATATTGCAGTAACCGAAACAATGCCAGCCCATCTTTTCATACATCCTCCAAAAATGTTTAAGAAAAATTGTATATCTGAATAGGACAGTTCAAAATTTTATTTTTTTAACAGCCCGGATTTAATATAACAGGAGAAATGAACACTATATTGATATTATTCGTTTTAAAAGTAATCATTTTCGACCTGTAAAAATCCTCTGCGGAAACCGTGCCCTCAAAACCTCCTGTTTTTGCCTTCGAAGCAGCGATAAAAAGTTTGCATTTTCGTATAAAATGTTTGATAAAACATGGATGAGACAAACTATTGATTACTATTCAAAAATATTGTAGTACATTTATTCCCAAAAGCAATGGTATGCGGTTATATAAACCACATTTTTTAATAAAACGATGCCTGGAGGTATTATGATCAAACGTCTGTTGTTTTGTACGGCTTTTTGTGCGATGTTTTTTAACGCTTCCGCACAAGATTACATGTTTCCCTCGGTGAATCCGCCTGCCAACATTAAAGCAACAACAGCGATCCCTCAATACGTTTGCTTAATGTGGGACGATTGCTCCTATTCCGGATTGGCCGGAACAATTTATGAAAGCGATACGGCCCAAACATGGGCGCAATTGAATCGCGTCGGCGGTACTCCGAATGTACTTAATCTTCAAGAAGGAGATATCGGAGTCAGCTGGGCCGAAAGAAAAGTGCTGCCGGCCGGAACCAACCCCGACGGAAGCACTCGTACCATGAGCTTTCATGTCATAACCGGCCAGATGGCTGCAGTTACCTGGAAAACAAGTTGGACCGATACCATAATCCCCGGTTATTGCTGGGGATGGAAAAAACAATCCTACGTTACCACGGCAGCTGGCGGAAAAACAGTGCGCGCACCGGTTTGCTGGGGACGCGAATTTGCAACATTTGTTAATGGCGACAGCCTCGGTCACGGCACCTTGCTTGAAAAAGGCTACACTGCTATGATGTACCGTGATATTTTAACAAAAGGATTTGAAATAGGAAGCCACACGCTGGATCATTTAGAAACAAATTCCGGATTACCGAAATCGTTATGGCCTGCTCCCAATTACGAATGCTGGGACCCGGGCATTCGCAAAGATTTGGATATCAATGGCGATACTCTTATAGAAACATATCCGACATGGGACACGATCGGCTGGGACGACAAAGCGGGAATGAAGCTTTCTCAAGCCGGTTGGAAAGGTGTTCTGCAAACCGCTTCCCAAGAATTGACCGATTCTCTTCAGATTTCCGTTGCAAACGGTAAGTTGTGCGGTTTCAGGGCTCCGCGCCTTGAAGACAATTCCGGAATGCTTTTGGCTCTCAAGGAACTCGGCTACACCTACGATTGCAGCATTGAAGAATTCAACCCTCTTGCAACCGGTGCAATGTGGCCCTATACAACCGATAACGGATCTCCGAGTATCTGGAGTTCCATGAATAAAGGCGATCTGATCAATGAAAATACCCATACGCCCGTTTTCGACAAATACCCGGCAGGACTGTGGGAACTTCCCGTATTCGTCGTAGTCGTTCCGCCGGAACTTCGCGACAGCGTATGGGCGCATGCAAACATAATAGCCCAAAAGTCTCCGGAAGGCGATACGCTCGAACCGTTGTCGACCTGGAAAAAAACCGGTCGGATCACGGGATATGATTTTAACTTGTTCATCCTGTGGGGTATGACGAAAGATCAATTCGTCACAACCATGAAATACAATCTTGACCAATGTATGAACGGCAACCGCGCGCCGTTCTCTCTCGGTTTGCACCCCGATTATTACACGCCCATTTACGATTACGCGACATTGCTGAACAGTACCAATAAGGCCTCATACGGGTTGGTTTTGACAAACGGCTGGAATAACTGGAAAACCAGGCAGCAAGCCATAACCGAATTCGTTACCTATGCGGCTTCCAAGAATTGCAATTTTATCGGCGGATTGGATTTGGTCAAAAAAATGCGTGCGTTGCAAGCCACGGACAAACCGGGCACCGCATATGCGGCAACCGATGCTGCCTGGACATTTTATAAAGGGTCCGCATCGACGGCAAATACCCAGACATTTACAGGGGATATTACCAATGCGGTGATCAGCGTCGATAAAGCCGAATCGGGCTGCGGTTATGCAAATACAAAGTCGGCCGGCTATTTCCAAGGTCTCGACCATATTTCCCTGACGTATTCCACAACGGCGCCTTTACGGGTCAAATTAACCGTTGCGAATGACCAGCCGTGGTACGCCATGCTGAATAACATCGGCACAAACCTGAACTCGGGTAACATTCCGTTGTCGGCATTTCAATACGATCCGAACTATGTCGGAACCGAAACAGCCGTAAACACCGCAAATATCACCGCCGTATCGGTTGAGGTCGCGATTCCCGGTCTCAAAGCGGCCCAAAGCGTGACCATGAGCGTAAAAAATGTTAAATTCTATGGTGCCGCAGTTGCCGTTTTAGGCACCATTGCCCCAAAATCGATAAGCGATATCGGTTTGCGTTCGTTTACCAATAATATGCTTAAACTGGTGGTCGGGACAAAAGGAATGTATACGGTGAATATCCTTTCGGCCAGCGGCCGCATGGTCAAATCGTTCGGAACACGCGAACTGAAAAGCGGACTGAACAATTTGAAGCTCGGCAATGAGATTTCCCGCGGCTTATATGTTGTAAACATCGAGGGAAACAACATGAAAAAGTCAATGAAAACCATTGTTCAGTAAAAGAACGGATAACGGACTCAAAAGCAAAAGGCCTGTCGCTCGATAGGCCTTTTGCTTTGAAAAACAATGAAAAATCGATACGCGCAGCCTTTTGACAACTAAAATTCCGGATTCTGCAAAGCGGACCTTTGGGGCATTTTTTATACTTTATAACGTCATTATAAAGCATTTTTAGTAAACGGTTTTCCGCGTTTGGGAAACAATACCGAAGCGGCAATTAATTTACCGGAAATATCAATCGAATTTTGGAGGATTGCATGGGAAAATACGGGCATTTTTCAGACGACGGCCGGGAATTCATCATCACCAGGCCCGATACGCCGCAAGCATGGTTGAATTATTCGATTAACGGACGCTATCATGCTTTGATCACCAATACAGGCGGCGGATTCAGCTACTATATTTCCCCGTTAAACGGCAGAATACTTCGCCGTCGTTACAATGCGCTTCCCGAAGACCGGCCCGGAAGATATTTATACATCCGCGACAATACGTCGAAAGAATATTATTCGCCGACATGGCAACCGACGCTGCCCGAACTCGAGTCGTACGAATGCCGGCACGGCAGGGGATACACGAAAATTTCTTCCCAATATAAAGGCCTCAAACATTCCGTGGCGTTTTTCGTGCCCAAAGAGGCGGATCTCGAAATTTGGAGATATACAATAGAGAATGTCGGGGCCGATCGCGACCTGTCTTTATTCCCGTATGTAGAATTCGTTCCCGGAGACGCGCTCGACGATTTGGTCGAACAGCCGAATTCCTCGCATTTCAAGGAAGTCCATTTCAGCAAAATCTGCAATTCCCTTATCGCGGGAAATAAAATGGGGATTTCCTATTTACCGGAAAACGAGCAGGACAAAGACGAAGGATGCTGGGGAAAAGTCGTGTTCATGACCAGTACGCTTCCGATAGCGGGGTTCGACGGCAACAGGGAAAAATTCATCGGTTCCGTATACCGTTCCGAGGAAAACCCGAAAACCGTCGAAGACGGAAAATTGACAAATTCAGAAGTGTTTTCCGGACACGCCTGCGGCGCGTTGCAGCATAACATATCCCTGAAAGCGGGAGCGAAAATCGAGTTTTGCATCGTCGTCGGCATCGCGGACCAACTTGACAAAGCATATGAAAAACAGGTCCCTTCCCTCATGAAGGAATGGGGCAGCGTCGAGCGCGCCGATAAGGCGCTCGTTGCGATCGGAACCTATTACGACGAATTGTACTCCAAGGTAACGGTGCAAACCCCGGAAGTCAAGATCAACCGGCATATCAATACCTGGAATAAAATGCAGCTCGAAACCACGTTCCGCTGCTCGCGCGACGCGTCCCGGTATCATTTGGGCCTCTCGTACGGTATCGGGTATCGCGATCAGGCGCAAGACCTTTTGGGGTTCATCATGTTCGATCCGGCCGCGTCCAAAGGGCTGATCAAGGAACTGTTTTCCCATATGTTTACCAACGGGTATGTGTACCATCATTATTTCCGCGGGCAGAAGGAAGGGCATGTTTTCACCAACCATTCCGACGATCCGTTATGGATGGCCATCGCCCTGGCGTATTACGTCCGCGAAACCGCCGATTACAACTTGTTAAGTGAGGTCGTCCCGTATCGCGGTATTTCCGAGGTGCCCACCAAAGACGTGGACGGCAAAACCTATTGCGCCAACGGGTTCAACGACAGCGTGGTTCCGTATTGGAACGACGTCGAATCGTATGTAAAGAACCCGGCCGAAGGTTCCGTTCTCGAGCATCTTTTTGTGGGCATGGACAAAGTATGGAAATGCCGATCCGAACGGAACATCCCGCTTATGCTGGGCGGCGATTGGAACGACGATTTGAACGGCTGCGGCGTGAAGGGCAAGGGCGAATCCATGATGGTTGCCGAGCAACTTGCGGTCGCCGTCAACTATGTGGTGGAAATGTACGACTATGCGCCGGCCTCTTCGTTGATCAAGACATTCGGCGACAAAATTGCCAAATATAAAGAAGTCCTCGTGTCCCTTAAAAAAGCGCTCAACGACAGCTGCTGGGACGGTGCCTGGTATCAGCGCTTTACAAGAGACGACGGGCGCGCGCAGGGGTCAAAACAAAACAAGGAAGGCTCCATATTCATCAATTCCCAGTCGTGGGCGGTCATCGGAAAACTTGCCGATGAAAAACGCGGCGCGCAATGCCTTGATTCCGTGATCGAAAAGCTTGACACAAAATACGGACCGCTTCTGTGCGGGCCGCATTATACGGTGGCCGACGCCACCATCGGCGGCGCGACGCGGGAAGCCGCGGGCAAAAAGGAAAACGCCTCCGTGTTCAACCATCCGGTCACCTGGTTTATCCAGGCGAACACCATGCTCGGAAGAGGCAATGTCGCCTATGACCAGTATTATAAAACCTTACCCGAGGTTTTAGGAGAAGATCAGGACCGTTTTGTGGTCGAACCCTATGTGTATCCGGAATATACGACCGGTCCCGCACATAAGGAATTCGGCAGAGCAGGACATTCCTGGCTTACCGGAACCGCACCATGGATGTTTTTCGTGGGCGTCGAATTCATTCTCGGCATAACCCCGTGGTACGACGGCCTGATCGTTAATCCCTGTATCCCGGCCAAGTGGGACGGATATACGGTAACCAGAAAATTCCGCAATGCAACATATACGATTACCGTTAAGAATCCGTCGCATGTCGAATACGGCGTCAAGAAAGTAACCGTAGACGGCGCGGCGATTACGGGAAACAAGATCGCGTCTTTCGGCGATAATAAAGAACATATCGTTGAAGTTGTCATGGGATAATGCCGCTTATTTGAACAATTAAAATGCAGCCATGGGTCCAATCGGATTCATGGCTTTTTTTTAAGGAGTGCGACTATGGAGATTACTTCGTTCACCTCTTTATTGCGCGAAAACGAATCGACGCTTATAAATTTATCACAACGCAACATCCGGTTCGTTTCGAACATCCACCACGGCGGCTATATAGACGATCCGGCATCGGTACAAGGCAATGCGAAATGGTTTTCTGCCGATGATGCCAAGGCCGTTTCCAGCCTCATAAATGCGGATTTCCTCACCGTATATTCCTTCGGCGTCCTTATCGATTTGCATAAAGCCGTGGGGCTGTATCGTGCGTCGAATGTCCCGGAAGACCGGCGCATCGAAAGCGCATTGCTTATGTCCCGGGTTAATTTTATGGGAACCGACGGCATCAGGGGCAAGGTCGTCGCAGACGGCAAAGTCGTCGCAGACGGCAAGGAACATTCCGATTGCATCAAATCGTTCATTCAAGATATAGCGTTCACGCCCGATCTGGTGCGAATAACATCGTATTCTTTTGCAAAGATCTGCATTGACAACGGACTGGTAAAATCCGGCGATTCGGTCGTCATCGGCAACGACGGCAGGGACAAGGCCTTCGATTGGGTATTGAACAAGGCGGTATGCGCCGGTTTTTCCCAGGCAGGGTTAACGGTATACGATTGCGGCGTGGTTCCAACCGCCATCGTTCCTTTTATGATGTTGAAAAAGGGAATACATGCCGCCGCAATGCTTACCGCAAGCCACAATCCTTCCAATCAAAACGGGATAAAGTTTTTCATCGACGGAAAGAAATTGCTCCCCGAAGGAGAATTCGGAGACTATGTGCTTTCCGCGTATATGTATGCGAACCGGCTGCTGCCGCAAAGCAAGGGACAAGGCGCGTTTGCGCGCGAAGTGCCGGATGTTCTATCGCAAAGCAATAGCTTCATCAAAAGCGTTCTGCCTCCCAACGCGTCGGAGATATTGAAAGACACGTCCATCGTGCTCGATAATGCCAACGGCGCGTTCACGGAACTCGGCCACATGGTACTTAAAGACCTGGGAATTTCGTTCGTTTCGGTAAACGAAGTGCCGACCGGCGCAAATATCAACCGGCATTGCGGCGTTGCGGAAATCGAAGGCGTGGAGTTTTTCTATGCAAAAGACCTGAGCACGCATATACCGTTTGTCCGTGAAATTTTTTCCCAAGGCCGAACGGTAGACGAGGGAAAGGTCTTCGGCATCGCGCTCGACGGAGACGGCGACCGCGGGTTCGTATTGTATTACGACAAAAAGAACGACCGGGTCGCGGTCATAGACGGCGATAAATGCGGCTATACTATTGCGAACTATTTGATCGAACGGCAAAAAATCGATCCCAAAGACCATTGGTTCGTTTCTACCATAGAATCCGATCTCATGACCGCGGTTGCGGCGCAAAAACAACTCGGCCTCCATTCAAAAGTCGTGAGCGTGGGAGACAAATGGATCGGCGGGTTTAAAGACGGGAAACTTCTTGTCGGGCTGGAAATATCCGGACATCTGATCGTGCCGCTGAGCGTAACCACCGACGCAGGTGTAAGAACTACGCTTCTGTCGGGCATTGGCCTTTTGACCGGTCTGCTTTCGCTTGTTGCGATTAAAGAAATGAACCCGACTCCTCAAAAAATAATCGAACCGTTCGAACCGGGATTTTCAAAAACATTCTATACGTTTTTCGTCGATAAAACGAAATTTTATCGGAACAGCGCCGTTTGGAATGCCGATCGCGATATCGTCGCTTCGGCCATTCGCAATCAGATCCAGGGTGGAATACTTCCCAAAGATACTGCGGTTCAATTCGAAGACAAGGAAGATCCCAACGTCTTGTATATGACCCTGCGCGATTCAAACGGATTGCTCGGTTGCGTGTTCATGAGAAATTCCGGCACCGAAGACAAGACGGCAACCTATGTCAAGGGCAAACGGGAAATCAAAGAAGCGTTGCTTGCGGTCGGTAAAGAAGTCCAGGCATATCATATACGCGAAATGAAAAACAAAAACCGCATTGAATTATGGTATGAAGCCGTCATTATGAAACAGTTGGATTCCCATATAGAAATGACGTTGGACGATATTATGGCTGTTTTAAAAAACGACAAAAGTCACGATGTCAACGATCGGGATCTCCACGGCGTGATTCATGCCCTCAGAAAAGAAGGACGAATCAATTCATGGCAATTCGACGGCGGCATTAAGATTTCAAAAGCTTAATTCCAGACTTTTGCCGAAACTGAAATATGGGATATGTCTATGTACTTTGGAATTTTGCAGAAAACGGTGCGATGTTCATGGGGAGCAAAGCTTACATAATTATCGTCCCATAAGACCGGCGAAACCGATTCTTTTGTTTGAAGGTTGTAAATGGTGAGCCGGGTAAAAAATGCGATATGCTCCGAAGGGTTCCGTACCGCGATTTCCAGCGTATGATACGGGGTATCTTCCTCCCGTCCCGTCGAGGCAATCTTGAAAGCGGCGATCAATTCCGGTTTTGCAATGTCCCGCAATGCCGACATATCGGCATAATGGTCCAGCGACCAATAAAAATGGGTTTTTGAAACAGGGCTGAAAACGTCCTTGTCCGAAGAAATACAATACCAATTATCGCTATGCAACCTGCCGTTCAGTTTCAGGTTGCAGCGAAGAAAGTATAGCGGCGCCTGCTCCGCCGCCTCGGGCACGGCCATCACGTTCGTTCTTTCGTAGGGAGAAAGCGAGATTTGCCGGTCTTGTTCGAAAATCGGTTTTCCATCGAGACCGTATCTTCGTACCGTCGCGGTGATCTCCGGAACCGGTTCGAATGTGTTGTTCGCGACCCAAATCGATCCGTCGTCGTACGAGTATTGTATATGTAAAGGTTCGCAAGCCTTTTTCGTTCCAAAGAATGCGCCGGTCGGTTTCAGATAATAATCGTACAGTTGCCAGAGTAAAGACGGCCACGCCGCATTAAGCATCCAACCGATCACTCCGGTGCCTTTGGGAAAGTTCCTGTTATACGCTTCGTACATTGCCCGCCAACATTCATAGCCGAGCACTTGCGCGGTATCGCAAAAGTTTTTTGTGTCTTTGGGCTTGCCGTAGCGCTTGACAATAGCTGTATTCACGATTTCGGTGTCGGTGAAAAACCCGAGTCCCGCATGATGGTTCCAGGCGTCGCTGCCGGGAAATAACTGGTCGGGCGGAAGCATTTTTTTCAAGCTCTCGAAAATCGGAATGCATACATCCGGACCCGTTTCGGTATTGAAAGAGGTCGCTTTTCCGGGCATGGAATCCGTGTACCAGTATACCGGCGGTACGAAGGTATACGGCCCGGACATTTTAACGCCGGAGGGCCCGGTAACGGGCGAAACCTGCGCCGTTGCGCTGGAAATCCGGACAAGATGCTTATCGCAACTATCAAGAATTGCCAAATAGCTCTTTTCAACGTTGGGCGGGGGAGGATAATCGCTTCCGTAAAACCATGCGATCAAACTGGGATGGTTCCGCAAACGGAGTATCTGGGACCTGAGGGATTCATTAGCTATAACGTAATCACCCTCTTTCCATGCGTCCCATTTTTCCCAATGGTTGCAACACGGCCAACCGGCCAAAACCAAAACGCCCTCTTTATCGCATTTGTCCCAAAACCCGTCCGACGCCAGCATGCCTTCCATGCGGAGGCAATTGAGGTTCATGTTCTTGAGGAATGCGATGTCGATATCGTCGCGCGTTTCGGATTGGGCAAAAAACAAATCGGGTTTCCAGGCGCTTCCGCGCAGCAAAATGTTTTTTCCGTTGACGCTGAATTGGCGCGAACCGTGCTCGTTGATATATGAAACTATGTCGCGGATGCCGAAGGTAAAGTCCGCTTTGTCCGATAACGCTCCGTCGATGTGCAGTTCGAGGCGACAGGAATAGGTCTGGGGCGATCCGAGCTGATACGGCCACCAAACGCGGGGATTTTTCAGTATGAGCTCGGGAAAGTCGAACGGAGAAAACGTTTCTTCCCGGATTTCCTTGGGTTCAAGGACTATCTCTTTTGAAAACTCGATTTCTTCGATGACGCCGTGCAAAAGTACCTGCATGCGTTCTAAAGATGTATTGACGACTGTCGTAGAAACCGAGACCGCTGCCTTTGAAAAATCCGTAATATCAAGCTCGCATGACGCGAACGGATGCCGTAATGCGCATGCGTTCGAACGGCTTAATGAAATCCCTTGCCACATGCCCATGGAATCGTCGGGCGGCGTCGGTCCCCAGTCGATGAAGGTAAGGTTCAAATCGTCGGGCTGCGGGGGAACGATTTCAATCGCGCATACGTTGATTTTGTCAAAAGATACTACGGCGGAAATGTTGAAAACGAAACGCCGGTACGGTCCGATGCAATGGTCTGCGGCGGCTATGCGCGTCCCGTTGATCCATATATGCGCCGCATAATTTATCCCGTCGACGTGCATCCAGGTTTGAGAGCAATGCTCCGTGTTGTCCAACAGGAATTCGCATCGATACCACCATGTCGCCTTAAACGGACTGTCGTCGGGCATTTTATGCAGGGAAAAATGCGTCGTTCGTCCATGTTTATATCCCGGAATATTTTTCATGTTCGTGCCGAAAGTCGGATCGCCGTAGGCGCCGCTTTTCGACAGAGTGGAAACGACGGTCCCCGGAACGACTGCGGGATACCAGTTCTCATATTCGAAATGGGGGCGGGAAATGCCGTCGCCGTAAGCCGAAATCTGCCTCGACGACTGCATAAACCAATTGCGGGACAATAATTGTTTGTTCACAATAATAAACTAAAATCGCGTTAAGGCTTCGGATGAATTGCAGTGCCGGGTTTACCTTCCTTAAGGTTTTTCCGGTATTCCTTCGGAGATACGCCTTCCAACTGTTTGAACGTCCGGTTGAAATGCGGGATATTATTATACCCCACGTTATAGGCGCAGGTCGTGATCTGATTGTCGGTTTCCCGTAGCAATCGTTTTGCCTCGGTGATCCTGATGATATTGAGATACTGCTTGAAATTCATGTTGAAACGCTCTTTGAGAATTCCCGGTATGCGGGATGCCGAAACGCCCGCTTCCCGTGCAAGTTTCTCGACCGTAAATTCAGGGTCTGCGAAATGTTTGGCGACCGAATTCTGTAGCCGCTGCAGATCTTTGTCCGCATCGTTTTCAACGACAAGTTCTTTGTAGGATATGACGGTCTGCTTTGCCTTGTTTTTTCTTTGCACGTCCATGAATACCAGCAGATAGGCGAAGAAATAGAGTATCGTAAGGGTGAATATGATAAAGAGGGAAACGGTATTGTCTTTAACAAAAGAGACATTTGTTACCGAGACTTTTATCGGCGTGTTGAAAGGGGTGAAAACGCCGTTTTGTATTTGCATGCTTATCATTTTATTGAAATGGGGCTGTTTGACCGTTTGCAGGGCTATGTTGTTTTCTTCCAGCCACCAGGCGGGATGCACGAATTCGTCCAGGTTTATTTTGTAAACCGACTTGACGGAATCGATGCGCAGTTCGTTCATGAGGAACTCGTGGGTCATGAACTGGTCGAGCTTCGAAACGCCGTCGATAAAGGCCTTGAGATATACCGAAAACGACCGTGCGTTTTCGGCGGCAAGTTCCAGCTTCAGATATTTGTATTTTGAAATATCCAGAAACTGGCTATCGGCCATGAGGGAAATAAACAATCCTGCATATGAATACGTGGGGTTTTTCTGTAGCGTGAATTCAAAGGTTACACCGGTATCGGAAATACGGGGAGGGGAAATAACCGATTTTCCGCCTTCTTCACTGGTATCCGAATAGGTTTGGATCGCGAATTTATGGTTTTTGCTGGGGAAAATCGTTTTGGATTTTTGGGATTGAGACCAAAAAACAAGGCCCAGGCAAAGCAGTATCGGAATAATGAACAGAAGTCGTTTTTGATGCAGGAAGAGGATAAGGGGCTTTAAAGTTTTCATAGTATTGCCTAATCCGTTGATTCCTCCTATTGTTTCGGAGGACTTGCCGCAACCGGGCAGTTGCAGTTGAGAATTAATACGCTCGGTAAAACTCGGCACCATGGTCTATATGTTTCAAGTACTAAGCTGTATAGACATCTCAATATAATTTAAACATTGCCGGTATCTGATGCTAAATTTCTTTTATTCGTTTTTCCCCTGTAATTCTTAAGAAAAATGTTTTCTTAGTTCTGCAAATGAAACCGGTGCTTTTTGCAAAGTTTGCTTTATTTCATTTCTGTATATTTCTAATATCCAACTTCGCCAAAGTCTGTTTTATTCATGAGAAAATCTCATGGATAAAAATTTGGAAACGAGCAAAAATGATATCGAAAAAAGAAAATACGAAACGTGCCGTTTGGGTGATATCGGTAATCATTGCGATCAACGGCCTCATGGTTTACTCTGCCGTATCTCCTAAGAAAAATTCAATAGCTGCAATTTTGTCCAATTCCAAAGCACAGGCCAATTATGCCGATACGCAACGGTATTTTGCCGGACTTCGGCGCAGCACCTACGGTTACGATGAAAAAAACAACGACCATATTTGGTGGATAAACAGGGCAAAACAATTCGCTGCAAGTTTATCCAAAGAGACGAACAAATCGATCCGTTTCGAACCGGCAATCATAGAAATCGTTTCCGGGTATAATGAAAAAAACGGAGGATCCGTTATAGGGTTTACAAAACCGGAAAATTATGCAGGCAATACCGCTGCAATGACCTTTGATACTACCGATGGCATCAATCATGAAAAAGCCCTGTTGCTTTACGATTCGGCCGGAATTTCCGCGATCATCCAATTCGAGCCGGGCAGTTCCGATCTTTTGTCAAACATCGATATGGCATTTATGGCATTCGGAAGCCATAAATGCATCATTGGTTTTGGCGTGGATGCCGAATGGTATTTCACGAAACAATCAAAAGACAGCACGGGCTTACCTATACGGGATAGTGATGCGGAAAAATGGATGAAAAAAATCACCGAATATAATCCCAAATGGACTTTGTTTTTAAAGCATTGGGAACCCGAGCATATGCCCAAAACATTCCGTCATCCTAATTTATGGTTCTTAACCGATAGTCAAATTTTCCCGAGCATGGATTCCTGCATGGATGATTTCAAATACTGGGGCTCGAGTTACGGCAACAGCGTAACCGGGTATCAATACGGTTATCCCAGCGATGCAAAGTGGTGGAAAAAGCTGCCCAAACCTCAAATCGCCATTGCGCAGAGAATCCTACAAGACATACCGTCGAGCAGGTATTTCTTCTGGGTCGATTTTTCGGCTAAAGACATTAATTTCGAATAAAGGCTTATAAAAATCAAAATGAATATTTCGTGTATTTGCACGTATACATAGTTGTTTTAGGCTGGAAATTAAAAAAAATAGGCGGAAAAACGATTTTTGTAGTATTTTTGTATACAGTATTGTAAAATTTGGTTCGTAGTAAAAGTAAGGGCTGCCGCTTTCGATTCCCTCCCCCCCCAAACAGAAAGCAGCGGCCTTTTACTTTTTTAGTAACCAGGGGTATTGCGCAAAAAAATGATTTGTTTTGTGGCGGTTGATTTTGTCAGGCGCATAATGGTTGGAATTGAATTCGTCGTTGGTTTACCGAATTCTTCGGTTTGTGGGTCCGTGCCATATTGCAATGCGATCATTGGTGCGGTTATTCCCGTAGGGGCACGTTGCAACGTGCCCCTACGTTGTCCATTCAAATGATAAATAATATGACAATGATGGGGCATTATTACATATTCGTCGATTTTCACATTTGGACGCATTTGCGCCGTTTTCAATATTTCATTCTTCACGATAAAACCGAATTCGTTTAATATCATTTTATTTTCAATAATCTTCCCTAATAAATTTTGTTTCCGGTCGTGAATGCATATCGTTACGAAATAACATCCTGGCCGCGAATAATCGTATCCTGGCAATCGGATTGATTGGCGATTGTGATAACCGGTGTATTGATTGTAAATGCCGGAAGACATTATTTTTCCATACTCCCGTAAAGTTCCTTGCTTATCCGGGTATTTGATGTCGAAGTTGATGATGTCAAATTCGATTTGGGCCTATAAAAATAAGATTTCTTCTTTTTCTTAATATCATATTCCAATGCCTTAAATGTCAAATTATTGTTCCACATGCCTATAAATCGACATGGAAAGTTTAAAATGTTTGTGTAATCTGATAAAATGGTGAGTGGAAGTTTTAAAATTAATCGTGGATGATTTAAATTTGGTCATGGAAGCCCGGAATGCTTAAATGTAAACTGAAATAGAAATATTGCTTTATTATAATTAATGCATGAAAACCCCGAAAGCTTGCATGGAAGCTTTAACATGCTGCATGGAAGGCATAAAAATGGTTATGGAAACCTTAAATAGTAGTTATGGAAATGGAAAAACCGGTCATGGAGACCGGGAAATAGGGAATGGAGACCGGAAAAAAATAAAAAAATGCTTCCATAACCGAATATTCGTGTTCCATAAGCAAAAAAAAGCAATCCATAAACAAAAATATGTTTACAAATGTATAATTATATATCGTCCATGATTTAATGGTCGTCTTCCATGACCACAATTTATAGTTTCCGTGAATGAAAAAATCGGTTCCACTAATGAAAAAATTACGACCATGAACGAATTTGAGAATTCCACAAGCAATTTCGAAGATTCCATGAATACATTCGAGGATTCCACAAGGACTTGGTGAGAGCAAAGTACCCTCACCAAGATACTATGACGATTATTTTGCGGTAGCAGGAGCTTTTTCTGGAATCACTATAGCTTCCATCGTACTGCTTTTTTGCCTGGCTCTGTATTCGCTATGATAAAATCCGAGCCTAGCCTTGTCTTTACGGAAAACATATTCGGCAACCTCCAACACGTCACTCATAATGGACCGCATATACGAAAATGCCCGGTCACGCAGGTCTTTGGCCTGTGTCGTCGAGTTTTCGATAAATGCTTTTGCATACAATTTACTGAGAATCCCGGCCTTTTCCGCCGCCGTATCAAGAATAGAAAGATCGAAATTTATGCTCTTTAAACTATCGGGATACTTTTTCCCGACTTGGGCCAATCCGGCGATGTCCTGAATCATGTCTGGATTGCCGCTGCCTTCACGAATATGCTTGAGGGCCTTTACCGCATCGGGAATTTTACGCAATGCAAAGGCTTCTGCCGCAAGCATTTCGGCACGCAGTTCTATTGCCGCAGGTTCTTCTGCGGCCCATTGCCTCGTCGCTTCCTTATGCTCGCCCAACGTAGACGTATACTGCGCCTGCGCAAATCGCAAGGCCCCCACAGCGGCGCCGAGTGCATTGATTCTTGCAACATCAAAACCCACTGCGGCAAGCTTTACGGAATCTTCCGTTGCCGCCGCAGCCATTACTTCGCCTTCTTTGATCGCCTGGTCGACAGGCATGTCGAGCTTTCTAATGCTCTTCCTGTCAATTCCATTGAGGGTGGATAACAACGTCTCAAAATCCTGTTGATCGGCCATGGGTGGCCTCCTTTCAGTACTATTGTGACTGCTTGTTAAAAAGGCATATGCCTGTGAAGAATAAGTGGCATAGCCGTGAAGAGATGCAATGATAATATGATAAACGGGCTAATAAGAACCAAATAGAAAAGCATAAATGTGACGGTAATCACATCCCGCGCATTTGCGGAATAATATTTTATATGTTCTCATTTCCCTCACCCCTGGCCCCTCTTACCACAAGGGCACTTCGCCCATTAATGGGTCAAGTCCTAAAAAATGTTTACAGTTTTTTGTTTTTAATTGTGTGTATTGTG
>JBBIGR010000005.1:0-166994 GCA_037447435.1 Fibrobacteria bacterium | reverse complement strand
TTACGTTCTCCCATTTTGCCTCCGGAAACTGTAAACATATTTCCGGACTAGACCATGGGAGAGGGAAAAAGGGGAATGGGGGGTTAAGAAGCGAGGGTATACTATCGTACCCTTTGATTAGTACCGCATTAAAGGATATACAATGAATAAAAAGATTTTGTCGGTAATGATCTCCGTAATTCCTATAATATGCTTTGCCTTGTTCTGTACAAATCCTCAAAATCCTTTTACAATTACCGATAATGCAAAAGTCACAATTGCATTTAGAGATTCCAAGGGTGTCTTGGCAGCCGGTACAACGGTATTCGATACTGTCGGCAATACGGTAAGGTTGGGAGTATGTCCGTCCGTGTCCAATCTTATAGATTCGATTACGGTTACCATCATTAAATATAAAAACAATAACGATTCGTCTTTTGTCATTAAAAACAATTATACCGATACTCTTTGGTACGGAATAACTTTTAATACTGCAGGCAGATGGGTTGTTACGGTCAAAGCGGATATCCAGGGAGGAAAAGTTTCTTCGCAGGGCGGAGAAATCAGAATCGCGGGAAAAACAGTAAAAGCCTCGATCAAACCGTCCAATGTGACCCTCGATATCGATTCGGTCACAACAATGACGGTTTCTCCTGATGGCGACGGGCCTTTTACCTACCAATGGTATCACAACGCCGGGGTTTTAACTGGCAAAACCGACATAACCTTGTTGTTGAATCATATTGCTTTTGTAGATTCGGGAGCATATTACTGTTTTGTCTCCGATAAATGGGGAGATACCGTTACTTCGAATCTTTGCACCTTGTTTGTCAAACATGCCGGTACAATTGTCAATTCCAAGCCCATGTTATCTATGACAAAAGGGCATACAAAAATCTTGGCAACCGAAATATGTTCGCTTACCGTTAAATCAACCGATCCGGACATCGGACAAACCGACACCATTAAAGTTCTCAAGGGACCTTCGGGCTATTCTTTCAAAGATTCTTTATTTACCTGGTCCGTGCCGTCAGGCTATCTTGGGACAGATACGGTGAAATACGATACCGTCGTATTCACATCGGTCGACAATGGAAATCCGCCTTTAAAGGACACTTTGAAAATAGGAATAGAAATTAGGAAAAAAACGGAAAACAGTTCGGTAGCACCCCAAATTACCCAGCCGTTAAATGCCAAAACCATTAACAACGGCGATTCGCTTGTTTTAACGGTTGGAATCAATGCCGCGGCGTTTCCCGCTCCTTTATTTTCATGGTATAAAGGAGGAATATTTCTGGATTCGACCAGAGTTAATTCATGGAAAAAATCAAATACGGTTTTGGCGGATTCAGGTTTTTATTATGTGATAGTATCCAATTCCGCAGGCAGAGATTCTTCCGGTGCAAAAATCATTATGCAAAATGCTCCGGTAATTTCCGTCAAATTGACTGCAACTACTACAATAATTTCCGGAAATTCCACACTGCTTTCCATTACCGTTAATCCCGATGCAATTCCTACTCCTACGTACAAATGGTTTGTTAATAATACCGAAATTTCCGGTGCGACGACGAATTCATATTCGAAATCATGGTCAATTTCTGATACCGGCACGTATAAGGTAATTGTTTCGAATGCGGCAGGGAAGGATTCGTCGTTTACAAAGGTTTCGATAAATATTCAACCGGCAATCGTAGCACAACCGATTACCCAGACCAGATGGGCAACGGATACCGTTACATTTTCAATTTCGGCAACCGGTTCCGGGCCGCTTAGTTATCAATGGAGCATGAACGGCAATAAAATCACCGGAGCAAATAACGCGACCTATCAATATTCAAATATCAATTATCCTTCCGATAGCGGCGCGGCTTTTACTTGTCTTGTTACGAATAGCTTTGGGTCAACAACAACTAGTGCAGCGGGAATATTAAAAGTCAATGCAGTAAAATCCGTTTCGGCCGGACAAAATTTCAGTTTCATTTTAAAAACCGATGGAACCCTTTGGGGATGCGGATATAATTATTATGGGCAATTAGGCGATTCATCATCCACAAGTAGACTCTCACCTGTTTTATTACAAAAGGGCGTGCAAAGCGTTTCGGCAGGATATTTTCATAGTTTGATATTGAAAAATGACGGTTCCGTATGGGCAACCGGATATAATACGAATGGCCAATTGGGAAATGGCTCTTTAACAAATCAACTTTTTCCTGTTCAAGTTCAATTTGGAATGCAGGCTGTTGCTGCCGGCAACAATCATAGTCTTTTTTTAAAGACAGACGGTTCGGTCTGGGCTTGCGGCGCAAATGCCGATGGTGAGCTTGGCGATGGAACACGAATACAAAGGACAACCCCGGTTCCGGTTATGTCGGGTACCACATTTAAAGGTATTGCCGCCGGAAGAAATTTTAGTCTTTTTCTGACTTCCGACGGAAGATTGTTTGCATGTGGTAATAATGGCTTCGGGCAACTTGGAAATACCAGTACGACTGGTGACAGTGTGCCGGTCCAAATTGCAACTGGAATACAAAATATCGCAGCCGGAAGAAATCACATCATTATTATTACGACCGGCGGAATTGTTAAAACATGCGGCATGAATGTCGAAGGGCAACTTGGAAATGGAACTACAAACAATGATTCCAATTTGGTTCAAGTGCTTTCATCAATTGGCGGTCCTGCTTTCAGCGGTGTTAAAAATATCTTTGCCGGACAATATAGCAGTCTCTTTTTAAAAAATGATGGAACGCTTTTTGACTGCGGTCAAAAATTAGCATTCCAGTTGGTCAATAGTGTGTTTGTCTATGATTCAATACCCAACCAAGAATTATCAAACATACAGACTGTTTCAAGCGGAAATACTCAAACGCTTATTGTAAAAAAAGACGGTACTCTTTGGACTTGCGGAGTAAATAATTATGGACAATTAGGTGATGGAACCATTACTTCTCGCCCAAATCCTATTTGGATAAAATTCTAAAACAAATACTCGAAATAGCGATGCGATTTATTTAATGACGATAATAATTAAAGAAGCCTGGATATTTTTAAATATCCAGGCTTCTTTAATTTACGGGATAATTATTAATAAATAAGTAATTTACTGGTATAGATATTATTATTGACTGCAGTTTTGATTATATATGAACCGCTTTTTAATTCCGCAAAAGAATATGATTTCTCGCCCGAGCCTTTAAATGTCAAAATACTTTTCCCGGACAAATCGAAAACGGAAACTTGATGATTGTCATTAGATAATAGCTCGATTGAACGGTTATTGATTCTAAAGTAATTACGGGTTGTTTTAAGCCGTTCGGAAAACGGGGTTTCGACGCCGATAGAGGCGACTAATGCGGCAGCCAATGTTTGGCCTGTTGTAATAGCTTTTTGATGATTTGCCATATCGGCGATAGAGGATAAATTTCCTGTTGAGCCGGTAAAGACGATATAAACAAGGCCGGTGTCCTGCCCGCCTGTACTGGGACTATTTCTTATACCAAGTAAACTTGCCAAAGCGGCTGATCCTTCTCCAATTTCCTGAGATACGCCATCTTCGTCGAGAAAAGGAGCATATACTAAACTTATAGGGCTCGTGTTTCTATTGATAATTGCCGCTATTTGGCCGATTGCAATATTTTTGCTTGAAAAGTTGAATGGAGATCCGACCGGTAATACATAAAAGGGTGAAGTTGAAGCATCGACCGGGCCACCGGCATTAACACTACATTGACCATTACCAACTTCGTCGCAACTTAAATTGCTATCATGAGATGGGTCCGTACCGCCACAGACGCCATTATCGCTACCATCACAATCAATATCCATGTCTGCTTCAAAAAATACTGTTTTAGAAGTCTGATAAAGGCTAATAGTCCTTGGTGCAGCAATAGGATTGGAATTATCATCGCTACATTGTTTGCAAAAACCTGTTCCGCCATTATTCATGTCTTTTCCATTGGCTTTAACAATCAGATTTGATGAAATCGCTTTTTGTTGTTGCACCCAAGTTAATAATTTGGCAGGGTCGACATTACCCTCTACAGTACCTGCTGCCCAGATTTGAATCGCCGAAAATAAAGCGGTTAAACCTACTTTGAATTTCATTTAAATCCTCCAAAAATTAGTATTAAAAACCATTCATCGCGTCATAAACTCTAATTCAGATCTCGGTACTTAAGATAACGAGTTTAGGGAAATTATATACCTATAAAATGAAAATATCAAATATTATTGTGAAATCTGATAATAGCCTGTAGGAATGGCAGGGAGGAATAGGGGAAAAACACGTCACAAATATGAAATTCCAGCGCGTGCTTTCTAATCAAGACAATCTTTTAATCAGGTAAATCATTGTTCAGACAAACTTATTTCTTCTTTTTTCACTAGAAAAACGAAGAAAAATATCAATACGAAGATTGCAATGCCGCTCAATTGAAGCAATGCCGCGCTGCCGAAGAATTTGATGATTTGGCTTCCCATTATTCCGCCTGCGGCAGCCCCAAGCGTATTTTGGGCGATTGTGGCGACACTTAAATAGGTGGCACGCATTTTGTCGTGGGCCGACCGGTCGATAAAATCGATTAATCCGATGTGGGTGAGTGCAAACGCAGGGCCCTGCAATAAAGCGATGAGGAATTTATACAGGTAAGGAGTTTTTATTGTAAACGAAGCAAAGAGGATGAGCCGCACGGCATTAAAGGCCATGCCGGAAATAATAAGCGTCCTGTTGCCGAATTTTTTCATGAATTTATGCGAATATAACATGACCGGGATTTCAAAAATCGTCCACGTACCGAAAATAAGGCCGATCTGCCAATACGATTTCATGATATCGTCGAAAAAATATCCCAGGTAATTGGTGGTAGTATTATAAATCAATCCGTAGATGAATATGAAGACGAGAAAGATCTGGAATTTCTTATTGTTTTTAAGATGGCCGAGCGGAATTTTTTCCAGTTTAGGCAGTGAGGTAGACGACATGCCGAACAGCGTTCCGATGCCGAGTAAAAAACAACCGAATGCCGCGCCGTAATACACGAAACCGAGGTTGTTGAATTGCGTCAGCAATGCGCCCATGATGATGGTCGATACGAACCAGCCGTATGTGCCCCACAGCCGATACGTTCCATACCGTTCTCTTGCATTATGAGAGTTCAAAAAATGCAAGGTCTCCGCATCCAACAGCCCGTGGATGGGCCCGATGCCGAATCCATATAAGAGCAGCAGCAACAGGAGGAAGACGAACCGTTGCTGCAGGGTCCAGGCAATCGTCCAGGGTTCGGCACTTTGACCGATCAGAATCGCCGATATCGCGGCTATGATGCAATTGACCGCTATTATTTTCCGGCCCAAATGGAATTTGTCGGCAACAAAACCAGCTGCGATACTCGCGACGATGCCGATAAAGGGCAATATCGTATAAATGATTCCCATGAGCTCGATTGCCGGCGCGCCGTGCTCGTTGACAAGTACGCGTTTGAGGAAAATGCTGGCAAACGGGGCGCTTGACCCCATGCCTATGAAGAAAAGAAAATAGAGCGACTTTAAATAGGCCGAAGTTTTAGGGGAGGACTTTGTGGTCATAGTATATTTTTTTACAATCTAATGCTTTAAAATACTTGATCGGCTGTATATTATAAAGGTGATGCTATGGAAAATTCAATGCAAATAATGTAATGGGGCAATTCATTGGCCATTATTGCTATACTTTTAATTTTAAGGGGTTAAGTAACCTGGGGATCAAATTTAAAAAAATTAAAATTTTAGTGTTAAATACTTTTCTGATATTTCCTATTTATGCTGCGGATAATGTTTCGCCAACGGTGAACCCTCCCGGCGGCCTGGCTCCCGCCCAATGCCCGCAGTTTATTTCGTTCGGCTTTGATGATAACGGATATCCCGACGGGATAAACTGGGCCGCCGATTTTTTAAAATCGAAAAAGAACCCTGCGGGAAACGGCAACCCCGCAACCTATGACAATACGACCTTGCATGCGTCGTTTTTCATCACAACCGGGTTTTGCACCGATTCCCTTATGGCAGGCGACGGCACCGAATTCAGGGAAACGGACGTCATTGCCGCATGGAAGCGCTTATATACCGACGGAAACGACGTGGGCGACCATACGCATACCCATGCCGATGAATTGGAATTGAACCATTCGCAGGCTGTTTGGGATTGGGAGAACAATACATGCATCGACATCCTGGTTAACAAAATCGGAATTCCGCGCGCAAACATCGTCGGCTTCCGCACGCCGTTTTTGATGTTTACAAAAGAATCCATGCAATCGGAAGTCGATCACGGGTTCCTTTACGATTGCAGCATCGAACATTTCAAGGACCAGGTGACCGATCCGTACAATCCGCGTTACGTTTGGCCGTATACGCTCGATAAGGGACAGGCGCCGTCCAGTTACGTGCGCGACCCGTCGTTTAAAGCCGCTCCCGGTCTGTGGGAAATGCCGGTGTATGAAATCATGACGGATACGACCTGGAATGCGGTGACCGGTCTGGATTGGAACATGTGGGTTTCCAAGCATGACAACAAAGCGGAATTCGAACGCTGCCTTAAATTGACTCTCGATAACAGGCTCGCGCATAACCGGGCGCCGTTTCTCATCGGCATGCATTCGGATTATTATTCGCAGTACAACACCGTTGCCAACGATCCGAGCCAGGGCGCTACCGAGACATGGCAGAACAGGCGCGCGGCTGTTGAAGACTTCATCAATTACGCCTTGTCTTTAAACAAAGACATTCGGATTGTTTCGTATAAAGACGTCCTTGATTGGATTCGCCATCCCGTCGCACTCGGCAGCGCAGTGTCGACTACTGCGAATGTTCGTTTAAAGACCGATACGAGAGTGGGATTGCGGAAAACCATAGACGGGACAGTGCATTTCAATTCTTCCGTTGCGGGGAAATTTACTTTGAAATTTTATACCATGAATGGAAAATACGCTGTTGATAAAGTCGAAAAAGAGTTCGCCGTTGGCGACAATGTGCTTTCTATAGACAAAAAGCTGAGCCCGGGAGTCTATTCGGTAAAAATAGCGGGTCCGGTAAACGCAACGATGAAAATCAAATTATAAAACGGGTGGCAAGTCGCCGATTGTTGCGCTTGCAAACCATGGAACGAATTCTGCGCAAGGCATCGTGTTTTCGACAGGTGCCCATTGGCAAAAATCTTCTTGGTTTAATGGTGCATAAGGGCCGGGTTTTAATTCTACTAGTACGGTGTCGGGGCTGGTGGCAACGAGCGTATGCCAAATTCCCGCAGGGATTTCTGCGGCAAGCGAATCCCTTTCAACTGAAAGATCGGCACGCCCCGTTACTTTGCCATAATCATCAAAGGTCAACATTGACGCGGAACCCCTGAAAACGAAAAAGCATTCCCATTTGGGCGGTAAGCGATGCCGATGGGGGCGAATATACGATTGGGGTTCGATTGCCACGAAAAGGCGCTGTGTCGGATCGTTTAAATCATCGTGTAAATTCAGATGCGCCCGTTTTCTGGGCGAGGCATGCGCTTTTCCCAATAAATCCATTACGACGGAATTATCAATTAGTTTCATACGAAGGAAAATAATTCAGGGAAATCAGGATTTCTTTGCGCCGAATTCCTGGGCAAGTTTGTCGGCGAGTTTGTCGACAAATTCCGGAGTATTATAGTAGCCATCCTGGATTTTTTGTCTGGCTTCATTGATCTTTTCGGTGCGGACATCCGGTTGTGAAGACAGCTGGGTGGCTATAAGGCTCACTTGGGCCTTTGTTTCGCTCAGACGTTGACCGCTCGACGATAAGTCGGTCCGGTCGGCCGAGGCAGGGCTTTTTGATTTTGCGGGTTCAGCTTTTTTTGCGTTCTCAACCTTTTTAAATTCAGGGCTGAGTAAATCGCGTATTGCACTGATCCTCATTTTATTTACCACCTTTCGATTCCTATTATACTATTTCGGCATATTCAACTAAAACTTTAATTTTATTTTAAATATAAATTAAAGTTTTTAAGGCTGCCCGATCAACCGATTGCGCCGATCATATTGAATATAGGCAGATACATTGCAATAAGGATACCGCCGATGACGATACCTAAAATGACTATCATTATGGGTTCGATAATTGATGTTAAGGCGTCGACAGCCGCATCAACTTCTTCCTTATAAAATTCAGAGATTTTCGAAAGCATTCCGGACAAATCTCCGGTTTTTTCGCCAACCGCTATCATTTGAATGACCATGGGAGGAAAAACGCCGGTGTCTTTTAACGGTTCGGCAATCGAAAGTCCGCCGGAAATCCTTTCCAATGTTCGAAAAAGACCTTTTTCCAACACTTTATTTCCCGCTGTCTTTGCCGTAATGCTCAGCGCATCCAGAATGGTCACGCCGCTGGTTAGCAAAGTGGACAATGTTTGCGAAAAACGGCTCACGGAACTTTTGCGGACCAAATCTCCCAATATCGGGATATGCAGTTTGGCATTGTCGATATTGTATTTCCCGTTCTCGGTCCGGTCGTAGGCAATGTATCCGACAATCGCACCGACTATTCCGATAAATATATAAATCAGGTTTGCACGGAAGAAATTGGAAATCGCCATAACGATGCGAGTGGGCAACGGCAATTCTCCTCCCAAGTCAATGAACATCTGCGCAAAAGTCGGGACGATGAACGTCAACATGACGCCGGTGACGAGCACCGCGACCAGGGTCACGATTGCGGGGTAGGTCATGGCGCCGGTGATCTTGCGTCGCAATTGTTCGGCTTTTTCCTGATATTCGGCGACGCGATTGAGCACGCCGTCCAAATTTCCCGATGCTTCACCCGCGGAAACCATGTTGCAATACAAGCTGTTAAACACGCTGGGGTGCTTTGCCATGGAGTCGGCAAGGGTGCTTCCTACCTGTATATCCGACGATATCTGCTGGATTTTTTGCGAAAAGGATTTGTTTTCGGTTTGCGTAACTAAAATGTCAAGACATTGGACCAGCGGCAGACCGGCGGATGTCATTGCCGCCAATTGACGGGTAAAACGGCTTATTTCCTGTAATTTTATCGATGAAACGAATTGAAACCCGATGGTTATCGGTTTCGCTTTTATCGTTTGGGCGCGCACCTTTTTCTTGCGAAGCAAGCTTATCACTTCGTTCTTATTGGCAGCCTGGATTTCGCCTTTAACCTGTTTGCCGTTTGCCGTGATACCTATATACGTAAATTTCGGCATTGTTTTCTCCGCTATATTGTTTATTCGTGCAAAAGCCGCCGCGGTCGTTCTTTACACGAGAAGCTTTTGCAGGCCCTCGGGATCGTTACTGCGTCCCAGGGCATCTTTCATCGAAATCAGTCCTTTATGATATAATCTCGAAAGGTCCTGGTTCATCGTCTGCATGCCGTACTTTTGGCCTATCTCGATTATCCCTTGCAATTGATGAACTTTATCGTCTCTGATAAGCGAGCGGACCGCCGTATTCGCAATCATCACTTCGGATGCGACTATTCTGCCTCCGCCGATACGGGGAATGAGCGCCTGACTCACTATCCCTTCCAAAACCATGGCAAGTTGCGCGCGGACCGTTGATTTTTGCTCCGAAGGGAAAACGTCGATGATACGGTTTACCGACTTTGCCGCCGAGTTGGTATGAAGTGTTGCAAGTGTCAAGTGGCCGGTCTCGGCTATGGAAAGGGCCGCCGAAATGGTTTCCAAGTCCCTCATTTCACCGACCAAAACGACGTCGGGGTCTTGACGCAACGCAACGCGCAGCGCCGAGGAAAACGTGTCGGAATCCTGGCGTACCTCTCGTTGATTTATAATACATTTTTTATGCTGATGGACAAATTCGATCGGGTCTTCCACGGTGAGGATATGTCCTTCGAACTCCAAATTTATTTTATCGACAATTGCTGCCAATGTCGTACTTTTTCCGCTGCCGGTAGGACCGGTTATAAGGACCAAACCGTTTGGTTTTTCCGCGAGTTTTCCGACAATCGGCGGCAATCCGAGTTTTTCGAGCGGTTGAATCAGATAGGGGATTTGCCGCAATACCGCAGCGGTGCATCCGCGCTGCAGGAATACGTTTGCCCTGAAACGGGAAAGATTTTGAACGCCGAAGGAAAAATCCACTTCCTTTTTTTGTTCAAAAATTTTCTTTTGCTGCTCATTCATGACGCTATAGGCGAGCTTCAGAATTTGGTCTGCCGCCAGTTTTTCGGCGCTCATCGGTACGAGTTTACCGTCGATGCGGAACATCGGAGGCGCACCTGCGGTCAAATGCAGATCCGATGCGAATAAGTCCAACATTTGTTTCAGCAATTCATGAATGGTTGCCATATGGTATTAAATTACTTTCAGCCTGTGCAAAAAACGTATAACTTTACGGGGAAAGCCGTATGTTTATCTTACCGTTATTACAGTGGAATTTTCAAGGCGATTAAAAACACCGCCGTTGCGCTCTTTGTGATTGACTTGTATTTAAGACCGATTTATTATTAATACAGATTGTTTGGCAAAAATTATCGGTTTATGGTAAAATTGTAAACAGGTACCAAGCGGTTTATAAGTAATGTTAATTAAACAGGGGCATTCCCGTTTCAGCCAAAGGACAGGGCTCCCTGTTTGAGTCCCGTGAAAAGGAGTATCATGATAAGCAGGCTGTTCAGATTGACTTGTATTACGATGTTCCTCGTGTTGCTCAATTCCAATTATGCAATGTCGAAACGGATCAAGGAAGACGATTCCTCGTCCAAGACCTATGCGATGAACGATAAAGGCGCTTTTGTTACGGAAACGATTCTCGATACGCTCAACAGGGGCAGAGAACTGACGATATCGGAAAAGGACTTTTCTCCGCTCATGGCCGAAACAACGACGACCGCCCAAATTCCTGCGGGCAAAGTCGAAGTACCGAACGGTTTTCGCGTGCAGGTAATTGCTTCCAGTCAAATCGATCGCATACGCGCCGAACAAAAAACGCTTGAAGAAAAAGTCAATTACCCGCTTTATATTATCGTGACTCCGCCGTATTACAAATTGGTTGCGGGGGATTTTATAAAAAGAAACGACGCCGATGCCGCCGTTACAAAGCTCAAAGATCTCGGATACGCCGATGCCTGGGTCGTCCGGTCCAAGGTATGGGCAAATCATTGAACTCCCGTTTGCGCTGATATTCGTTGTCGCCCGGGGTTTGTCACCGGACATCAGAGAAACCGCCTATGAACGATCAAATGAAATTCCAAAAAGTAATGGTTTGTAAAAAAGGTGATTTCCTTTTTAAACAGAACGACGATTCGAAAGACTTATATATTGTCAAATCGGGCAAGGTAAGGGTTTACAAACACGAGGGCGGCGTCGAAATCGATTTGGACGTCATCGGAGCGGGCGGCATTGTCGGTGAAATTGCGATAATAGACGGCGGGAGGCGGAGCGCATCCGTTGTCGCGTTGGAAGATACTGAAGTATTTTTAATTTCCGAAGAAGATTTTGCCGCTCTGTCGTCGAAAATTCCCGATTGGTTTCAAAGAATCGCCTCCATTCTTGCCCATCGATTGCGTGAGGCGGATGCAAAAATCGATAGAAACATGGAAACCGATAAAGTAGGGCATGTCGCAGCGGCAATTGCGTTGATAAGCTACCGAGACGATTGCAAAATGTTGGAAAACGGAATGTATGAAATAGGGAATAAGGTATTGGAAAACGAAGTCGTGGACCTTTTAAACATCAAATATTCGGACGCCATTGCCGCATTTGAAAGCTTGCAAAAACAGGATTTGCTTCGTTTTGAAAAAGGAAAAGCGATCATCGTGAACAGGAAAAAAATTGACGAAATAGCGAAAAGCGTTTTTAAAACCCCGGTTATTTCCCCGGAAACCTGACCGAATTTACGTAAATTACTCTGCGAGAGTTCAAAGAAAACCGCGTTTTTTTTGTAATTTATTCTTTTTTTAGATCAACGGTAATGATTCCCTGTGGTGCCGAATGTCCTGTCAGAGGAGTACGAACGCTTTTTTGCAATACCGACGTCGTATTCCCATCCGATTTCGAAGAGTCGAGACCTGGTTGCGTTTGCCGGTTTTGGGTTGCGGACAAGACCGTTGTTTGCGGGGTTGTCGGGCTTTTTGCCGCTGCAACAGACGCTGCGGATTTTGAATGATAATAGGCAAAAGAGAAATAGCCGCCCGCTCCGGCGCCGAACGCAAAAACAAGGGCCGAAAAAACAATGCGTTTAATCCAGACCGATGAGAGCATGCCGATCGAGGTCGGCTTAACCGATGTGCAAAGCGACAGGACTTTCTCGTCGAGAGCCGCTGTGGTCGATACGCTTAAGAGAGAAGAGGAAAAATAAAGGTTTTTGTCCGATTCGTATTGTGCGACTTCTTGCGCGCAAAACGCGCATACGGTGCAATGCTGCTGATATAAAGACGCTTGTTTTTTATCGAGTTCTTTTGCTACGTACAACAAACCCGTTGTTTCCCAATTATTGCAGTCCATGTACACCCCTTTTCTTTAATTCCCTGCGGATATTCTTAAGTGCCAACCGCATCCTGCCAAGCGCGGTATTGATCGGACAATTCATCATATGGGCTATATCTTTAAACGGCACATCACCCAGTTCTCTGAGCAGAAACACTTCACGTTGCATTGGTTCAAGAGAATTCACCGCATCGTTCAGTACTGAATTCAAATACTTACCCGACATCATATCGTCGGGAAGAAGAGGACCCTTGCCAAGTGATCTGTCCGTATCGTCAAGATGCTCGTTTTCAACTTTGACATGCCTAAAGTAATCGATGGTCCGTTTATGGGCAATTCCGAAAATCCAACTAAGAAAATTCCTTTGTCTGTCGAATTGTTGGGCATTTCGCATTGCTGCCAAAAAGGTATCTTGTAACAGATCTTCCGCAATTTCCCTATCGTTAGTCATTCTCACTAAAAAACCGAAAACCCGGTTTTTGTAGCGATCGTATAAGGCGGAAAATCCTCTCGTATCTCCTTTTATCCAAATGTCAAAGAGAACGTGGTCTTCTTCTTGTGATAATTCATTCATAAATACGATTTGTGGAAAAAGATTATTGTGATTTAGTTTTTAAATATCCAAGAGATCAAGGTCTTTCATGGCTTCCAGATAAACGTTTTTCTTGAAATCCACTATTCTATCCAGAACCTTGTTTGCCGTGACCCATTCAAACGAATCAAATTCGGCAGGTTGCCGGTTAAAGTTAATAAGCGAATCCGTGCCTGAAAACTCCGAAAGAACCCAATTTTGAACCTGGCCGATATACGTATCGTTTTTTCGCTTGAGGCCGCTCGGGAACGTATAAGAATACGTTCTGGGCGATATTTTAACTAGTAAAACATCATCCGTGCCGATTTCTTCTTTTAATTCCCGCTTCATTTCCGATACAAGATCTTTGCCGTGACGGATTCCTCCTTGCGGAAATTGCCATCCCATATTGTGAGGAAAACCTTTCCTATGGCAAACCAGCAAGAGTTTGGAACCGGTTTTCCTCACAACGATGCATACATTGGGACGAAACTTGTCCATGCAAACGGCTTTCCTTACCGCTTTGCGCTTTTGGCTTCGTCTTTTATTTCCTGATTATTCGGCGATAATTCAAGGGCTTTATCCAAATTTTGCAAATACAATGCATTGTTTTTCTGGAGTTTTGCAAGCCGGGCCAAACCGAGATAGGCGAGCCCGTAATTAGGATCGGAACGCAATGCGCGATCGAAAAACGTCTTTGCCCATTGCGGCTTGTTCTGTTGCAAATGGACATCGGCACGTTCGTATAATGCCGGAGCATAGTTCGGGTTGATATATGATATTTCCTTATACGTTTCCACCGCAGGGTCGAGTTTCTTTTGCGCGCGCAGCGATCTGGCCAAAATCATCAACGCTTCGATATTTTCGGGGTCAGTCGATTTGATGTCTTCGACGGTCTCCTGGGCCTCTTTAAATTTACCGTCATCGTACAAGCTTTGCGCATACGACATAAGAATCTTGTTGTCGCGTTTGATGGTAATGAGCTGCTTCATTTCTTCGATCGCTTTTTTAGGCTGTTCGGTCTTTTTATATAAATCAACGAGCTGCAACCTGAGTTCCGTATCGTCCTGGCGTAAGGCTTTTGCCTTGACAAGAACGTCTATGGCGTCTTTAGGCCTGTTGGTCTTGATGTAACCTTGTCCGAGAAGAATCATGATTTCGGGGTCTTTTGGAGAAAGGGTGTTGGCCATTTCCAAATAAACCATGGCATCGGTGATCAGGCCGCCTTTCATCAAAAGAACGCCAAGCCTTTTATTGCCGTCAAGATTTTGTGGGTCGAGCGTGATAAGTTTTCTGTACGCATCGAGTTCCGCTTTTTCATTGCCCAATTTATTATAGACCTGAGCCATCTCGCTCCACATTGCGGGAATGGTGTCTGCAATGAGGGAGGCCTTTTTAAGCAGTGATGCGGATTTTGTCAGGGTGGTTTTATCTTTTGCATACAAAATACCGAGGCGAAGCATGTTTCGATAATCCGAGGGGAACGATACGACGTTCTCTTCGTAAATTTTCCGCGCACGGACGGGATTTATCTTTTCCTGTAAAAAGCCCGCTTTATAGGAAACATCGGCGTCTTTTGCACCGGGCAGCATGGAATAGGTCGTATAAATATCCACGGCGCTTTGGATGTTATTGTCTTTTTCATACGATTCGGCAAGAATCTTGAGAACCTTTTTGAGTCCCGGGACCGGGGGTTTGCGCATGCGCAGGTCTTCATAGATTTCCTGGGCTTTTTTGTTGTTTCCGGCAATGAAATAGGTTTCACCGGCTGCCGTAAGGAATTCAACGTCCGAAAGCCCGCGTTCCTTGACAAGATCAAAATATTTAATGGCCTCGGTATATTGTTTTTTCTGATACAATGCCATTCCGACGCCTTTAGCGACATCCTGGTCGGATGGTATTTTGTCCAGGTATTTCTTATAAACGGTAATGGCCTGATCGTTTCTGCCGACCTTCAAATAGAGGTTGCCGAGTTCCTTTAATTCCTTTTCGGCCTTCGGATTCATCATAACCACTTGTTCGTAAGAAATAATTGCATTGTTGCGGTCGCCGGTTTGCGCTTGGCATTCGGCAAGCGATGAAAGAACATCGGTGTTCTGCGGATCCATTTGCATTGCTTTTTGATACATTTCCAACGCTTTGGCGTATATTCCTTTTTGTTGATAAATCATTCCAAGCGTCGTGTATGCCCCGACGTCGGCCTCGCCGGATTTGATTGCGCCGCCAAGTACCTTTATGACTTCGTCCTGCTGCCCTTTTGCTATCACCAGCTCGGCATACCGTTTGTAAAATCCCTTGATCGTCGGATCGAGTTTGAGTGCGGCGCGGTACGCGGTCAGAGAACCGTCCTGGTCCTTAAGGTCATACAAAAGGTCGCCAAGATCTCTTTGGGCAACCGCATCCGAAGGATTGATCGCAAGGTATTTGCGTAAATAAACGGACGCTGCTCCGCGATCGCCGCTTTTATTGCTGAGGTCGTACAGAGTTTTAAGCACTTCGGCGTTTTGCGGTGTGAGAAAGGACAATTCCTTGTACATGTCGTAGGCTTGTTTCACCTGATTTTGCGATAATGCATATTGTGCGAGACGAAGCCTGGATTCGACGTTGTTTTTGTCCATTTCCGCAACTTTTTTGTCGGCATTGGCGAGTTTGATCGGGTCGTTAAGCTGCACGTAACAGGTCGCAAGTTGTTTCCAGTATTCCAATTCCATCGGTTTCTTTGCAAGCAAGAATTCGAGCTGGTCGCGCGCAGCGGCATAATTTTTGTCTTTAAGATATGCTTTCGAAAGAATGATACGGGAATCGATCAGGTTCGGGTCTATCCGGACGGCCGATTCCGCCGCATCGCGCGCCTTATCCCATTGGTCAAGCGATGACGCGGCCAGGGCTATTCCTTCGGCGGCTGCCGGTTTTCTGTCGAGCAAATAGCTTTTTTCAAAATTTTTCAACGCTTCCGTGTTCTTTTTCGCTTTTAAATTATACTGGCCCAAGGTCAGATAAATGGTGGGATCATTCGGATTGAGGGAAATCATTTTTTCATAGGTGGCTTTTGCTTTTTCGCTTGCACCGCTTTTTTCATACAAGTCCGCCAGGCGGGCCGTCGCCTCGACATTGTTCGGTTTGGCGGCCAAAGCCTTTTCGAGGCATGTTATCGCCTTGCTTGTATTGCCGGTTCCGTCGTAGGCATCGGCTAAAAGAAAATTGATGTTTTCCACAACGCGTCCGGAAGGGTCTGCGTTTGCGATGAATTGGAACTGCGCGAGGGCAGCCTCAAAATTCTTTTTTGTCATTTGGGAAGATCCGGCTTTGAATCGCGACGTAAGCGCTTCCGGTTGCGTCGATCCGCCGAATTTGTCGATTGCAAGCAAATATGCACGCAACGCATTGTCCGTGTTCGATGATTTCTCGTTTGCAACCGCACGCATGTACTGGTCCATCGCCGTCATTTCGGAACGGGAACCTATCTTTTCGTATTCGCTTGCGGCGGCCAGATATTTCTCACGCTTAAAATAGGAACGGGCCAAATCGATTTCGGCATCGGTCATATCCGGTTTTTTTGCGACCGCTTCTTTCAGGAAGTTTATGGCGTCATCTATTCTGTTCACTTCCAAATATGCTTTCCCGAGTCTATAGGCAAGTTCGGCGGTCGGTTGAACCGAATACGATTTTTGGAGAAGGGGGAATGCCTTGTCGTATTGTTTATCGCTGTAGTAAATGTTACCGAGTTCTTTGTTGGCAATCGCATTTGATGAATCGCCTTCAATGACCTTTTCAAGCGCTTTTTTTGCTTCGGCCGGCCTTTTGAGTTTTATACAGGCCGACGCGTATTCCCAGCTTGCCTCTGCGGAAAAATTAACATCAAGGGCTTTTTGCGCCATGGATATCGCATTGTCGGGCTGGTCGAGTTTATTGTAAATTCGAGCAGCGCCAAGAAGCGATTCATAATCCTTGGGGTTCAAACGCCACGACACGAGGTAACAGGCAAGAGCTTTTTCAGGAAGTCCCAAAGATTCGTTGGCTTTACCGAGTTTAACCCAAATATCTGCGGTGCGCGACGGTGCGGGAATCTTGTCGTCTGCATAGTCCAGCGCTGCCTTAAAATTGTTTTCACGGATCATTTTGTCAAAAGATTCGTCGGCATATACGGTTGTAGACGATGAAAAAGCCAATCCCATTCCTAAAACAACGGTGGACAATAGTAAGCGGTTAAGCATACCGGAAGCTCCTTTCGACGGACTCGATGTAGTATGTATAAAAAAAATGTGAGTTCATAGGAGAAACAGCTATGAAGAAAAAGTGCAATAAAAATATCTTTAAAATATACATAACCGAACGCATTGTTGCGAAACCAAATAACAAATTTTTAACAATTAAAATGCTCTGATTCGTCGCCAATCGAAAAGGGGACCGGGGTCTGATTTTATGTCCGGTCTGAGCCCCAAATCCACCGCGTGTTTGCCCGCGATCTCGTCATGACCGACGATGATGCATTTTTTGTTGAGGCGAATGTCGATATCGGAACACAATACTTGCAAGGAAGAATATTGATTTTCGGTAAATCCGGAGTCGCAGGTCGCGACCAATTCAATCCCGATGGAAAACTCGTTTACTCCCTGTCGGCTGTCGGGGGCCGGCATGATGCTGCCGCCGCAATGCCAGGCTTTCCGGCTTTCCGGAACCAAGATAAAAATCGATCCGTCCCGTTGGATCAAATAATGGCTGCTGACCGATTTTTCGCAAAAAACTTTTAAAATCATATCAAGGTCAAATGCTCGACGTTGATCATAATCCGAAGCGCTGATGAAATGGATGACGATCGTATCGATCGCAGGGGATTGCCGGTTGCTCCATAAACATGTTTTTACTTGTTTACGAATAATATCCGCAACGGTTGAATCGCCTGCACGGGCGGAATTGTTTACATCAAGGAAACATTCGGTTGCGTGAATTCGATTGGCCTGCATGTTCGTGTCCATAGGAGCAAACCGTTATTGCTGTCCGCAAAGAAGAGGAAAAATGCGGTTTATATGCTCGGAAAGCGTTTCAAACGTTTTCCGATAGTCTTTCAAGGTTCCGCCGACAGGGTCCTTGATGGTAAATTTTTTATGGTTTTCATTGCTGGGAAAAGCCGCAAGCAAAAATGTCTGTTCGGAACACTGCGGGAAAAAGACCCGGAGAAATTCTTTGTGGAAAGGCTCCATCACGAAAACGAAATGGGCGTTTTTAAGTTCCTCGGGAATCAACGGTCTCGATTTGATGTCCGATATGTCAATGTCATGTTCGGCGCAAACCTGAATTCCCAAATCGGTTGGCGGCTGCATATCCATTCCATGTATTCCCATAGAAGTAACCGTAAAATCCGTGTTGCCGGTTTCTTGGATCTTGTGTTTCATGATGCCTTCGGCCATAGGGCTTCGACATCTGTTTGCCGTACAAACGAAAATTAAGTTTATCATGAAGTCCTTAAGGTTGCGACTGCGAATGCATCACCTGTTGAGATCGCAAAAAAAAAATCTAAAATCGGGACGGATATTTTCCGAAATTCAAGAATTAACGTTTTAACCGAGAAAATTAAAATATATTATTTTGATTCATAGGTCCGGTTTTTGTATTTATTCAAGTCACGATCGGAATAACCCGGTTTTTTTTGTTTTTCAGGGAAAGAGAAAAAAAATGTCGCTTTCAACCGAAGAAAAAGCACTTGTTGAAGAAGCTTTGCAAGTATATCTTCAACTCGTGGCGCGTCAACTACCTCAATCGCAGGTCCAGCAAATAGCCCAGATCGCTCAGGGTATTGTAGGCAAGCTTGATTCCGTCGGAGCGCCGTCAGGCGGCGGATCCAAAGGAAACAAGCCCAACGGCATTTCCGATGAATGGTATAAAAAAGTTTGCCAAAAATGCGACAAACTTTCTCCGTCGGGATGCACCGATAAAGTAACGGTGAAATTTCCTGGAAAATGCGATCCCATTTTAAAGTATGAAAATGAAAAACGAGGCGTCAAAGTTCCAAACAAGGAATTTTAATCAATAGCGTTTCTGTTGCAGAATAGTTGAATTCGTTGCAAATTCGCGACGAAAACAGGTGAGGTGATTTGTAATAAAAACGGAATAATAACTTGATTATACTATAAATATGATGATTTGATTGCATTGGCATGTTTCTCGTTTATTTAAGTGCTAAATAAAAAGGAGCAGGCCATGCATAATAAAAAAAACAAGTTATTGATTCAGGTAATTTTTCTTTCACTTGTCGGTTTTCCCCGGTTTTGTTTTTGTCAAGGTTCCGATTCTTCGAATGTATTTACTTCCAGCATTACCCGGGGGTTTGGCGCCAACGGGGCGGGCGATGTGATACGGGACAGCATAATCCATCCGGCCAATAAATCCCAATGTGTTTATTTCTTTAAGCCAAGCAATGCGATCGGAAAATGTCCGGTTATATTTTTTTGCCACGGTATCGGAGAAACAAATCCGTCGTCGTACGAAGCGTTGATACGGAATATCGTTTCGAGAGGCCATTGCGTTATTTATTCGCCTTATCCTAAATTCATGGCGCTTATAAAACCTACATTGGCTTATGCGACCATGTGGGAAGGGTTTGTAAAAGGAGCGCACCGCTGGAATGCCGATATCGATACGTCGAAGATCGGTTTTGTCGGTCATTCGTACGGCGGCGGGGCGATACCGAGTTTTGCGTATCGCTTTTACCATGAAAAACAGTGGGGGAATAACGGGCTGTTTTTATATATTATGGCACCATGGTACTCTTATTCGGTAACACAGCGTCAACTGGCATCCTTTCCTTCCCATGCGGTAATGGTCATGCAGGTTTTTGCAGATGATAATGTCAATGATCATCGAATAGCTGCGGACATCTACAATAACATCGGCATCCCGGCCAGCCGCAAGACTTATACGATACTGTATAGCGACAGTCTTTTGGGGCATCGTTTGTCGGCGGATCATAATGTGCCGCTTGGAATCACCAATGCCGGCGGATACGATGCGTTAGATGTTTACGGCATTTATCGGCAATTGGATGCGGTGATGGATTTTTCGTTCAAAGGCCAAAGCGATGCCGAAGCGGTTGCAATCGGATACGATAATGAACTGCGGGAAATGGGTACATGGTCCGATAAAACCCCGATTTTCGCTATGTCGTTTTTAAAAAAACCGGAAATTTTCAGACCGCAATCGTATTATAAAGATTTTTGGGGACACGCCATGAATCCCCGGATACGATATTTCAACCTCGGCAATGTGTTTGCCTATGCATGGTTTACACCGAGGACCATTTGGAATTATTATCAGGCGTTGTTGGGCAAAAGCTAATCCTTATTCAACCGTTACCAATACGTAGTTTTTTTTGCCTTTTTGCGCAAGGATATATTTACCGTTCAGAAGAGATGCCGACGTTATTGTCGCATTGCTATCCGCAATTTTTTCTTTATTGACAAAAATGCCTCCGTTTTGAATGAGACGTTTTGCCTCACCCTTTGATGCCGCGACATTGCATTTTGCGGTGAGAAAATCCAGAATGTTGATGCCCCCTTCAAGTTCGGTTTTTGCAACCGAAGCTTTTGGAACGCCTTCAAATATCGAAAGCAGGTCGCTTTCGCCGAATTTTTTCAATGTTTGCGTTGTTCCTTCTCCAAACAATACCGTCGAAGCTTCGACCGCACTTTCCCAATCCGATTGGGAGTGCACCCGGATAGTAATATCTTTTGCCAATGCTTTTTGTAAAGGACGGGCATGCGGTGCGGCGTCATGTTCGGCGTATAATGCACTTATTTCATCGGAGGATTTTGTTGTGAAAATCTTAATGAACCGGCGGGCGTCATCGTCGGAACAATTGAGCCAGAACTGATAGAATTTGTACGGTGAGGTCATGGCAGGGTTGAGCCAGATTTTTTCGCCTGCCGCAGATTTGCCGAATTTCGTCCCGTCGGCCTTGGTCAGCAACGGACAGGTTATGGCAAAGGCTTCGCCCGATGATTTACGTCTGATTAGCTCGCATCCGGCGGTGATGTTTCCCCATTGGTCCGATCCACCCATTTGCAAAACACAATTTTTATTGTTGTACAACCAGAAAAAATCGTAGGCTTGTAAAAGTTGATACGAAAATTCCGTAAAGGAAATTCCGGTTTCCAGGCGGGATTGCACCGAGTCTTTGGCAAGCATGTAATTAAGCGTCAGGTGCTTTCCGGCATCGCGAAGAAAATCAAGAAAAGAAATTCCGTTAAACCAGTCGAAATTGTTTACGATTTCCGCACCGTGCGGGCCTGAAAAATCCAAAAATTTTGTGAGCTGGGTTCGAAAACAATCGAGATTGTATTTGATTTCATCAATCGATAACAAATTCCGTTCTTCGGATTTTCCCGAAGGGTCGCCGATCATGCCGGTGGCGCCTCCGACCAGCGCGATGGGCTTATGGCCTGCCCGTTGAAAATGAACGAGTAACATAATCGCGACCAAATTGCCGATTTGCAGGGACGAGGCGGTCGGATCGAACCCGACATACCCGCTCGAGCTTTTTTCAGCGAGTTTTTCCTTTGTTCCCGGCATAATCGTGTGAATCATGCCTCGCCATTGTAATTCTTCTATAAAGTCCATTCACCGGCCATCGCTTTCTTTTTGGTAATCACCCTCGGTGTTTACTCTTGTCAATTTTCCGGATTCGCGGTTAAAATCCGTATCGTGCGCAGAGCGATACGCCTCTGCTTTGCGGATCTATCGCCATTCCCAATTTTAATTTACGGTTTTCTATGAGCTTTTTATTATACCGGTTTGCTCCCATATAAGAGTCCACAATTCCGAATATCCATGATGTCGCGGTCACGGTGATCGCGGTGATCAATAACGCTTTATCGGTCGAGGAAAAATCGATTTGTTTGTCCTTCGGCTTGGCCGTCGTGACCAAATGATAACTTCCGGTTCCCTGGTTGGTCACGGGATCGACTTCCTCGATGTAAAAGCTGTCGGTATTCAATTTATTCCATTTGTCGTTATAGTAAATTATCGCCAAAACGCTCCCGAAAAATGCGACCCCGGTGCAGACGCCCCGGACATATTCTTTATTGTATAGTTGGCCGGTACCCGGCAATGTTGCGGAAAAAAACAAAGAAGCCAAAGGGTCTTTCGGCATGGCATCAAAATCATAGGTTGCAATTTTCGGCGTGAGTATCACCCCCGAATCCTTGATCGGTTCACGCAGCTTCTGTGGCAAAGATGCATTTGATGAAACGGAATCCGAGGACCGGGAGCTGTTTGCCTGGGAAAAGGCGTTACACAGGAAAAGAGCCAGGCAAAAGAATGAAAGAATCGTTTTTGATGAGGTCATGATTTTTAACCGATCTGTTTTGAACCGATTTTTACCATTGTTAGTGCTGCCACTGCTCCACAATTTTCCATTGGCTTTGGATCGGGGGCCTTGGATAATTGGGAAAACAATCTTTAAATATACTAAAAGGTGCTTCATAATCACGTTTTTGGAATAAAAAACGATTTTTTCTGCTGTCGATAATAACTATTGTATTGTTTCGTTATCGTGTAGATTTGTATTTTGAAAGGGTTTTTTAAATCTTTGGCTTTGTTTGGAAAAAGGAAACTATGAAAAAAGTTTTGGAAAAAATAAAGTTGTTTTGGGACAGACATCCTCTTTCTTTCATCATGATTATTGCAATCGTCTCAAGAATGTGCGCAATTGCATTTGCAAAAGGCTACGGCATGGACGACGACCATTTTTGCGTTATCGACATAGCGCAAAATTGGTTGAACGGTTCAAAAGATTGGATAGGGCAAAGCGATAATTTACGAAGCTTTCTTTATCCCGGACTTCATTATTTTCTTTTTGATATCTTGCAGAAATTCGGGATCTTTGATCCGCAAATTAAAATGTATTTCGTGCGGTTTTTTAATGCGGTTTTTTCTCTTTTAACCGTATATTTCGGCTATAAAACGGTCGCTGCGGTAACATCCGAAAAATCCGCAAAATTGATCGGTTTGCTTTTGGCAATTTTGTGGCCCATGCCGTTTATGTCGGTTCGCGACTTACTGGAATTTGCCTGCATTCCGCCGATGATGATAGGCATGTATTTCCTGTATAAGAATTGGAAATTCAACGAATCGAATACGCAGCCATTTCCTTTGTGTGCCGATCCTAAACCTGATGCCGAGAGGAAAAAAATCCTTTACGCGATAGTTGCGGGGCTTGCATTCGGCCTTGCCTTCACCCTTCGGTTTCAGACAATGTCCATTGCCGGTACTATCGGCATTGTTCTCCTTGTGAGTAAAAGAATTAAAGAGGCGTTTTCATATGGGATTGCTTTTTTTGTTTCCGCATTTTGTTTCCAAGGAATTCCCGATTGGATATTGTGCGGCTCGCCGATAATCTCTTTTTGGAATTATTTGACTTATAATAGTGCTAACGGCGATGCGTACACGACTGGACCTTTTTATACCTATGTCGGTTTACTGATCGGGGTTTTCATTCCGCCGACGAGTCTTCTTTTGCTCTGGGGCTTTTGCCGCACGTGGAAAAAGCACGCGCTTATTTTTTGGCCGACAATCGTTTTTTTCATCATTCATTCCCTGTATCCGAATAAACAGGAACGTTTCATCCTTCCGATCCTTCCGTTTGTCACCATTTTGGCAATAGTGGGATGGCAAGAATTTGCCGCTAAATCGGAATTCTGGCAGAAAAAAAAGAAACTGCTGCACGGTTTGTGGGTTTGGTTTTGGGTATTTAACTCTCTGTTGCTTTTAATGACCACCTTTACCTATTCTAAGAAATCGCGCGTGGAAACATTGTCGTATTTATATCATAGCTCCGATGTTACCGGTGCAATAATAGAGACCTGCGATGCCGGCGTTCCGCATATTCCGTTATTTTATCTGAATAAAAACATCCCTTTGTATTGCATGACATCAGGGAAACTTGTCGATAGCTTGCGTTCGGAAATCCAACGGGGGGCAAAACCGAACAAGGTCATTTTTTTAAGTGCCGACGACCTTGATAAAAGAATAAAAAGAATGGAAACGATTCTTCCCGGCCTGGTTTTTGAAAAAACGATTTCTCCGAGTATTGCAGACCAGTTGTTGTATTTTTTAAATCCCAAGCATAATGTCAATCAGACAAGTTACATATATAAGGTAGGGAAATAAAGCATGACCGTTTTATCACAATAACCTTTTTTCTACTGCGTCTATCACGGTTTGCATCGTTTTAATTCGTGCATGGAATTTGCAGTTGGCTTCGACAATCGTCCAAGGCGCAATCGGCGTGCCGGTTCGAAAAATCATTTCCTCGACCGCCTTTTGATACTGGGCCCACTTTTCCCGGTTTCGCCAATCCTCATCGGTGATTTTCCATGATTTATAGGGGATAGTTTGCCTTTGAGTAAATCGCCGTAATTGCTCATCCTGATCAATGTGCAACCAGAATTTGAGAATAATTATTCCGCTATTGGCGATTTGTTCTTCAAATTCATTGATTTCGGAATATGCGCGTTTCCATTCGTTTTTACTGCAAAAGCCTTCAATCCTTTCGACCATGACTCTGCCGTACCAGGTTCTGTCGAAAATGGTAATATGTCCTGCTTTTGGGATTTTTTGCCAGAAACGCCAAAGATAATGATGAGCTTTTTCCACGTCGTTTGGTGCAGCAACCGGAACCACTTCATATCCCCGCGGGTCCAATCCCTGCACCAGTCTCCGGATATTTCCTCCTTTTCCCGCGGCATCCCATCCTTCGTAGGCAATCAAAACGCCGATTCGCCTGAGGTATATTTGATGCTCGAGTTCCCTTAATACGACTTGACAGTTCTTGAGCTTTTCTTCATATTCCTCTCTGCCAAGAGACAAACTCAAATCGACCGCTTTGAAAACCGAAGGGACTTTTCCCGGAAGCACGATTTCCGCTTGACAGTTCTTTTGACGGTTTGTCAGGGCTTTTGCGATTGTCGTTGCGATTGTTTGCAGTATTTTGATTGAAGCGAACCGGTTATCGACGGCCTCGACAACGGTCCAGGGTGCGTTTTTTGCGGATGTTTTATCGAGCATGTCTTGAACGACACGGGCGAATTTATTGTAATTGGCATGCTGCTTTTTATCGTTTTTGCTGACTTTCCAGGCTGTTGCCGGGTTGGACAGCAAGGTCGCAAACCGTTTTTTTTGTTCTTTTTTAGTAATGTGAAGGAAAAATTTTACTATGATCGTGCCTTGGTCGATGAGCTGGCGTTCGAAGGTCGCAATTTCCCGGTACGCCCTTTCGCATTCCGATTTAGAAACTGTTTTTTCCACTTTGTCGTTTAACACCCTGCGATACCAGCTTCTGTCGAAAATCGCTATTCTTCCCGCTGCGGGAAGCTTTGTCCAGAAACGCCATAGAAATGGACGCAAATACTCCTCTTCATTCGGCGATTTGGTTAAATTGACGTTAAACCCGCGCGGATCGAGCGCCAACATCAAATTGTTTATTTGGGTTCCCTTTCCCGCAGCGCCCCAACCTTCAAAAACAATCACTACCGGTATTCCTTGTTCACGCGCTTTTCTTTGCAATTCACCTATTTGTAATTCCAGCGGTGCCCGCAATGCTTTGTATTCTTTTTTCTCGATTTTTTTTGAAAGGTCTATTTCCGATAATGTAGGCATAGAAATCCCTTTAGTAACTGTATATGAAATATCCGCGCATTTTAAATAAATTCGGCCTTTGCCTGAAATCGCTATTGCGTTCCAATTTAGTTATAGCATTGAGTTCATGAAAAACCAACTTATTTTTTTATGGTTATCCATGATATATTTTCGTAATCTGTCTTTAAGATTGCGGAAGTGGTGGAACTGGCAGACGCGCTAGGTTCAGGGCCTAGTGAGTGCAAACTCGTGTGGGTTCGACTCCCACCTTCCGCATTTTTATCATCCATTCTTCTATCATATCAACAATATTAATACATGCAAAGCAACGATATTCGCATTGAAATATTACCCCACGATGTTGTAGAAAAAATCGCAGCAGGAGAAGTGATCGAGCGTCCCGCTTCCGTGCTGAAAGAACTCATCGAGAATTCCATCGATGCCGGCGCGACTAAAATAGACATTGTCATAGAAGACAGCGGTTTTTCGCTGCTTCAGGTTACGGATAACGGAATCGGCATGTCTCTGGAAAATTTGAGTAAATGCCTGCTCGCGCATTCGACAAGTAAAATCAGGACGGCAGACGACCTCTACGATATTTCGACCATGGGGTTTCGCGGCGAGGCTCTCGCAAGCATTGCCGCAGTGAGCAGACTCGCGGTCACCTCGAGCAATTCGACCGATGGTTTGGGACATTCAATATCGTGTGAAGGGGGAGCATCGCAAACGGCAGAACCTGCTTCTCATGTTAAAGGAACGACGATGGCTTGCCGGGATTTGTTCTTTAATGTTCCTGCGCGGAAAAAATTCATGAAAACGCGTAAAGCCGAACGTATTGCACTTTTAAAACTTATCGAACAATTGGCTATTCCTTTTCCCGGCATCCATTTCACCGCTGTTTTTGAAGGTAAAGCCGTATTCGACGTGCCGGTTTCCGATTCTTTGCGAAATAGAATAGCCCAGATTACCGGTTTGGAATTCGCAAAGACATTAACGCAGGCGCAGGGCGAAACCCGCGGAATGGCCGCATCGTTGTTTTTTCCTCTCGAAGCGCCGCAAGAATATCGGCCTCGGTATCAATATTTATATGTCAATCTGCGCCGGGTCGACAGCGATTCCGTTTTGTTTGCCGTTCGGGAGGCGTTTGCAAAACTCGTCCAGCGTGAATTCAGGCCGTCGTTTTTCTGTTTTATCGACGTCGATCCGCAGCATGTGGACGTGAACGTCCATCCGACAAAACAAAAAATAAAATTTGAAAATGAACGTGAATTATTCGGATTCATTTACGGCATAGTATCCCGGACGCTGGGAACAGCCTCAAAAACCCTGAGTATCTATCCGGTACCGACGCAGTCCCAATCCGACACCATAGCTCAAGAAAACCCGTATTATCCGAAGAAATACGGAACCCCGCAACAATCTTATTCCATGCCTTTCGGCGTTTCCGAGCAGATAGGGGAAAATGAAACCCGAGAATCCGAACAAACCATTATTTCATTTCCCGACCGGCTTCAGAATCTGGAAAAAATCCTTGAATCAAGCGAGCAGGAGAGGATACAATTAGCTGATAATGCAAAGCAAGAGTCGTGGAGTCTCATTTCATGTTATCAGATTCACGACATTTATATTTTGGCGCCGATTAAAAACGGAATACTGCTTATCGATCAGCATGCTGCACATGAAAGGATTTTGTTCGAGCAGGCCTTATCGGATTTATCTATCGGCAAAGCAACGTCGCAACAGCTTTTGTTCCCGGTTGTTTTGGAATTGTCGGCTACGGAAAAAGCTGTCGTGGAATCGGCCGGTGATTATTTTCGCGGTTTCGGGTTCGAAATGCAGGATTTTGGGGGTACTGCCGTATCCGTGTCGGCAATTCCGGCTTTTATGAAAAATTCCGATGCCGAACGTTCGGCCCGGGACATGATACAGTACTTGCTCGATGAAAAAAGCGTTACGACGTTCCCTGATCCCCGAATGCGATTTTCCGCGGCCTTTGCCTGCGGAGCGGCGATCAAGGCGGGGCAGAAACTATCGCAAGAGGAGATGAACGCTTTGCTCAATTCTCTTTTTTCAACCCAAAATCCGTATACGTGTCCCCATGGAAGGCCAACGGTAGTTCGGATTTCGCTTGATGAACTTTCCAGACGATTTTTGCGTTAGTAATTACTAACTATGGGATTAGGGAGGAAATATGAATACGGAACAAATTAATGATGATGTAGTCATTCATGTGCCGATGCAATTTTATCAAGCAGCAACGGTTGAGTTTTTAGCATCTGCCCGTAAGGAAATAGAAAAGCATACGGCTCGTATTATCATAGATTTTTCCGATACCACCCTTATCGATAGCAGTGCTATCGGAGCCTTGGTGGCGATTGCAAAAGAAACTAAAAATGCCGGCGTTACCCTGATAATCAGACATCTGGGCGGAGAAGTATGGGACTTATTCGTCGATACCGGTCTGGACAAGATATTTAATATTGAATCCGATTCCGGTACTCATGATGCTGAAATCGACCTCTTTGAAAAGGGCATCGATATCCGGCTCAGCATAAAGCAGGAGATAGTAAAAGATGTTTGCATTTTCCACCTGGCCGGTGTCATGAACCATCCGTACGGTTCACGGTTTTTCAAGCAGGAATTTCTCATTACAATGGCGCACTATAAAAAGATCTTGCTTAATCTGGAAGATTTGACGTTTTTCGACAGTCTGAGCGTGAGCGTGGTTCTCAATATGAACAAGTTGCTAAAGGAAACAGGCGGCACCATGCGGATTTGCGGTGCAAATTATATTGTCGCCGACTTGTTTAATACCCTAAATATCAGCCAGATAATTCCGATTTATAATGTCGTCACCGATGCATTAGACGATTGGATGTAATAAGGACATACTCAATTCATGGCCCAAGCCGTTTGCATTAAATCATTTGGATGCCGGACCAATCAGGAGGAAATGATGTCGCTATCCTCCCAGCTTATCGAATCGGGCCACACCATTGTCGAATCGATTACTGCGGCCGATATCGTTATTGTCAATACCTGTCTTGTGACTGCCGCAACCGAATCAAAAACCCGCAGAATGATTTCCGCAATTTCTCGCGAAAAACCGGGAATTAAGATTTGCGTGACCGGATGTTTGGCACAGCAATCTCCTTTGGAAATTAAAAAAAAGCTTCCCGTAACATGGGTTGTCGGCAATACTCAAAAATCGGAAATTGCCAGGATTCTCGATCAAAATTCCGACGGAATATTTCACGATGAATTGAATTCCCCCCAAAAAATCACAATTGCAAAAAGCATCCAAACGCCATTCGAATCAAAACGGACCCGTTTCTTTTTAAAAATTCAGGAAGGCTGCAATTTCCGATGCGCATACTGCATCGTGCCGTTGGTGCGCGGACCATCACGGAGCGTCGATCAGGATGAAATACTATCTGTTTTTGAAAAAGCAATTGATGCTGGATATAAGGAAATCGTTATCACGGGAACGCATATAGGGCAATTCGATGCACCTTCATCAACGGTGAAGAATTCTTTACATATGTTAGTCGAAACCCTGGCTCGGAAACCGGGAGATTTTCGCATCAGGCTCAGTTCTCTGGATCCGCGGGATATTTCGGAGGAATTTTTAAACTTGATTGCGACCCATCCTAAAATTTGCAGGCATTGTCATGTTTGCATGCAAAGTCTCAGTCCGGTTATACTTAAAAAAATGAATAGGGAAATTCCGGATTTTGACGGATTCGTAAACCTGTTGTCCCGATTTCATTTTGCATACCCCGAGGTCGGGATCGGAGGAGATTTTATCGTCGGCTTCCCTTCGGAAACCGACGACCAGTTTTTAGAAACGGTTATCAATGTTAAAAAACTCGGGTTTTGTTACGGCCATGTTTTCAGATATTCGAGACGTCCGCAAACGTCGGCTGCCGCAATGGATGGGCAGATAGATGAATCACGGAAAACGGAACGAAGCCAAAAACTCCGGAGCGTTTTGGACGAATCGCATTCCGCATTTATCGAACAGGCAAAAAAAAATATTCAAACCATTCTGATTGAAAATCTGGAACCGGTTTCAGGTTTGGCTTCAAATTACTTGCGTGTCGTTGTACCGAAAACCGAAGCAGTTAAAAATTCCTGGTTGCAGGTAAGAATTACGGCATACGATCCACTCATCGGCCACTGTTTGGCTGAACGGGTTGCCTAAATGAATATAAGCGATCCGGTTCAAAATAAAGATGATCGATATAAGAGGATCGTCGAAAATATCAAGCAATTGCCCGCCTTGCCTACCATTGTCAATAAATTAATCCGGGTTGTCAATTCCGTCGAAACTTCGGCCGAGGACGCAGCCAATCTTATTGAAAAAGACCCTGCTCTTACGGTCAAGGTTCTTCGTCTTGCCAACAGCGCTTTTTACGGAATGCCTCGAAGTATTTCTTCGGTTTCAAGTGCCGTCGTCGTTTTGGGTTTTAATACCCTGAAGTCACTTGTTTTAAGCGCATCGGTTATGGGTATGTTTCCTTCCAATGGTTCTAAAATTGCTTTTGACAGGATCAGGTTTTGGAAACATTCAATTGTTTGCGCCATGATTTCGCGGTCGATTGCCCAGCAAATTATGGATACGACGATGATTGATCCGCAAAGCGCATTTTGTGCCGGAATCATGCACGATATCGGCAAGCTCATTTTTGAGATTTTTACGCCGCAGGATTATGCTGCCGTTTGCAAATATGCCCAGGAAAAAAATATGTCATTAATAAATATCGAATCCGAAATCATGGGAATTTCTCACGCGCAAATCGGTAATATTCTTGCGGATAAATGGGCATTGCCTTTGGAACTGGAAGCGGCGATTGTCCATCACCATAACCCTTTGGCTGCAAAAAATATCCGTGATTTGGTTACTATTGTGCACGTGGCCGACACTATCGCGCACAAGCTCAATTGCGGTCTGTGGGACAACGAACCTCTTCCATTGGAATGGAAAGGGGCAAAAGAAAGCTTATCGCTTGGCGACGATGAGTATCAAAATCTTATTGCTGCAGCGGAAAAAGATGTTGATAAATATAAGGAGTTTCTGTCGGTGATTTCCAGTTAGTGCCTTTATATAAATTATGCACTGGGCACAAAGCTTTCCCGGGTGCATAAAATCACAGCCGCAGTTTTTGGGTTTCTGAAGTACTTAGTAGCTTTTTGCAAAGGGACCTATGAATAGTCAAAACGAATCATTGATAAACGCAATACATTCGTTGCCGGTTTTGCCCGGTGTCGTTACACGCATAGGATCCGTTGTTTCGAACCTCCAATCATCGGTGGACGATGTCGTTTCCGCTTTAAAATTGGATCCGGTAATCTGCGGTAAGGTTTTGAAATTGGCGAATTCGGCTTATATCGGGTTACCCAAATCCATTTCTTCGGTAAAAAACGCCGTGGTTTTACTCGGCCAAAAAAGAATTCATTCGCTGGTGTTGGGGACATCTGTTTTGTCTACGCTTGCACCTCCTCAAAAATCGATAGTTTCGCTTTACCGGTTTTGGAAGCATTCGATAACGGTCGGCATCATTGCGGAATCTATTGCACGACATCTTAAACGGTATCATCCGATCGAAACCGAAGATGTTTTTTCCGCCGGAATGCTCCACGATATAGGCATTTTGGTTTTAGGATTATGGGACGAATTAGGACTCGATTACAGCGTTCGTGAAAGCAAGCGTCGCAACGAACCGTTTTACAGCGTCGAGGATCCGATGCGGTCTCATACTTCTGCAGCAACTGTTTTATGCGGACATTGGAATTTTCCCGAAATGCTTTCACAAGGGATCGTATTTCACCATACGCCGCATCTTGCGACCGAGGCGAAAACAATGGTTTGCATCGTTCATGTCGCCGATATCATGGCGCATATTATCGGTTTTTCGACATTTGATCAGCCTGTGGTTCCCGAACCGCTGCAAGTTGCCTTGGATGAGGTTAAACTTCCTATAGAACGTTTGCGGGTCATTGCCGATGAAGCCTTGAAAAATGAGAAACAAATAGAGTCCATCATCGATTTTTGTAATGTACCGGTGTGATGGAAATTATTTTATCTTGTATTATTGAGAACTTTTCGTTAACCAAAGTATACCATGAGCTTTTTATCACGATTAAAAGATGGCTTAAAAAAAACGCGCGACCAGATATCGACTATCGTGTCGGGGCGTTCTGGTTTTGATGAATCGTTTTATTCTGCTCTTGAAGATGCTTTAATTCAAGCCGATATCGGCTATGAATGTTCATTGGATTTGATTTCCCGCCTGAAACTTGAAATTAAGGAAAAGGCAATCGCTACCAATGTCGTTGCCTACGAAACCTTAAAATCTCTTATTGCAAAGGACCTGACGGTTCCCAACCTTCCCGATGAATTTCCGCCTAAACCGTGGGTTATTCTCGTGGTCGGAGTAAATGGCGTGGGAAAGACCACGACAATCGGCAAATTGTCAAATGAATTCGCACAAAACGGTAAAAAGGTAATGCTTGGCGCCGCAGACACGTTTCGTGCGGGTGCCATAGAACAGCTGAATATTTGGGCCAATCGGACCAATGCCGAATTCGTATCGCAGCTCGCTGGTTCCGATCCCGCATCGGTGGCTTTTGATGCAATGGAGGCGGCCAAGGCGCGCGACATTGACGTGTTGATTCTTGATACTGCCGGCAGGTTGCATAATAAAACGAATCTTATGAATGAACTTGAAAAAATCGTCCGGGTCATAAAAAGGAATTCTCCGCAAGCCCCGAATGAAGTTTTATTGGTTGTGGACGCGACGACAGGGCAAAACGCTTTAAATCAAGTAAAAGTGTTCAATGAAATAATCGGCGTTACCGGCTTAGTCATCACCAAGCTGGACGGTACTGCTAAAGGCGGAATTGCATTGGCAATGTCGAAGAACTTTGGCATTCCTATTCGTAAGATAGGCGTCGGCGAAGGTATGGACGATTTACAGGATTTTAACCCGACGGCCTATGCCGATGCGATGTTCGGCGATATAGATAAAAGCGAATAAGAACGTTTGCAAGGAGCTGTATTAAATGCCGTTGGACGAAAATAAATATGAAACCATGCGGTTCATGAAATGTAAGACCTGCGGAAATGTTTTTGCCGCAAGCCTTGCCGGCAGCAAAGAATGCCCGGATTGCGAATCCCACCATATTTCCCGTTTCCAACCCGACGGCAAAGAAGACCTCGATACCAATTCCCGCACATTCGCTCCATAATCTATCTATAAGGAAATAACCAGTGGAAAACCCTGTTTGGTCGGTGATAAAATGGCCCAGGAAAAAAGAAGGAATCCTGGAAATCCTTTCGCAATTGTCAGCGTTTTACGGGCTAACCAATAATGAACTATTACTGGTACAGCGAATGCTTCATGAACGGACCTATAAAAAAGGTGAAGTCATTTTTAATGAAGGTGAACCCGGAGCCGGTATGTATATCGTCATATCGGGCGGAGTAGAAATTACGCGAACGATCGGGGGGGATACCCAAACGACGCTTGCCGTGATCAAGGAACTCAGCTTCTTCGGCGAACTCGCATTGCTCGATGAAATTCCCCGGAGCGCATCCGCCATTGCGTTATACGACACGGTGTTATTCGGATTTTCAAAACCTTCGCTTGAAAGCTTGTGTCAAAGAAATCCGCGTTTAGGAATAAAAATTTTGTCGAATTTATCAAAATTAATAAGCAAGCGTCTTTTAAAAACCAATGAAGCCATGGAAAAACTTCAATTACGGATGATCAATAAAAGTAATTTGGACAAGAAAACCGAAAGGTTTAACGATAATGTCTAAACCGCGTCCCACGTCATTTTACTTGATTCAGTTCGGCTTTTACAGTCTTGTCGTATTGTTTTTTTTCGGCATGGTGTTTTCCTTCAGCTATTTATTCGGGGCGCTGTTTTCGTCTGTTGTTCTTGCTTTGATGCTGGAACCTCTTGTCAATTATCTTGAGATGAAGGGGCTTGCCCGCGTTCCTGCAATCCTGGTGATTTATTTGTGTATTGCCGCGAGTATCGCGATTTTAATCTCCTTCCTTGTCCCGCTGATTGTCAATGAAATAAAAATATTGGTTGTCAATTTTCCCGAATACAGTGAACAGTTGCACGATCAAGTTAAAAAGATTGAATCGTTGATTAAGCACCGTTTCCCGAATCTGACGTTGCCCGACTATTATTCATTTGCAACGGAAAAATTATTTTCCTATTTCCAACTGATGGTCGGTTCGGTTCCTCAAATGGCTTCGGGGCTGATTTCCGTAATAAGCACTGCGGTTTTGATTCCGCTGATCACCTTTTTTTTACTTGCCGACGGTCATTTGATTTCAAAAGCCATTTTATCGATTGTGCCGAACCGGTATTTCGAAATGTGTGTTTTACTTCTGCATAAAATTGTGATGTCGTGCAAGCTTTTTGTGCGAGGGCAATTGCTGGATTCGTGTTCGATTATGATTACAACCACCATCGGATATGCAATAATCGGCTTGCCGTATTGCATCGTGATCGGCGTTATTTCCGGATTGGCAAATTTTATTCCTTATTTTGGTTCGCTCATTAGCGTGGTTGCCGCATTATTTGTTTTGCTGGTTACCCCAGGTGCATTTTCGATATGGGCGCTCTTGGGCATTGCCATTGTCTTCATTTGCGTTCAAATCATCGATGGCACACTAGTCTATCCCAATGTCGTTGGTCGTCAGGTAAATTTACATCCCCTTGCGGTCATTATCGGCGTCGCCGCCGGCGGAAGCATGGCCGGCATTCTCGGTATGTTGGTCGTCATTCCGGTTATAAGTATTTGTAAAGTTACCCTGGAAGTTTTGCATACCTATTTGAAAAGCTATTCGATATTGTAGCTTTTGGAAAAAATATCCACAATTGTCGGCGTTACATCGGCCAGAGAATTAACCGATTTCCGTATGGTTTCGGATTGATTGCCAAAACATATGAATGGAACCGGATTTGTCGTATGCATCGGGCTTGAGTTGTCCTCGAGGTTCCCGTGATCGCTGGTCAGGATTAGGGTGTCTGTTTCCAAATCGAACAGGGATAATAGGTGGCCGATTAGTCTGTTCAATTCGATGACCAGATTCTTTTGATCATCAAAGCTTCCTCTATGGCCGCAAACGTCGGTTTGAAAAAATTCATATAAAATAAAATCATGATTCCGCGATGCGGAATATAAAATTTTCGCGGCTTTTTCCGGACTAAAAACAGGGATTTTAAATCCACGCTCTATAAGCAAACGGTTTGAAAAATCCTGATAAAGGCATTGTTCGTCGATTAAATCGGCCTCATCGAAAGGACGCTGGTTTGCCGCAATCATCATACAGGATGTTGCCGAAAGCCTTCGTCTGAATGCTTGGGGAAATTGGGCCGAAAATTTGACCTCGCCGTTATCGGCAATGCTTGCATTCTCTTTTCCGAAAAATTGGGCATGCAGAGGATAGGCATTGATGAAAACCGCATTTTTGCCTTTTTTTATCAATTGCGATAGTAAATTTTGTTGTACTATGATTTCCCGCATTGCTGCATTGGGAAAACTGAGAGCGTGTTTACCCAGCAACTTGGGAACATTTATTCCCGTGTACAGGGTGGTTTGGCCGGATGCGCTGTTCGGGAGCCCTTCCACCCCAAGCAACGCGTCTATTTCCTTGACAGGTGATCCGTTCGGCAGTCCTTTGTTTCCTTTGAAAAAAGGCAGGTAGTCGCATTTGGCTGCAAAAAACGGATTCTCATCGTTTTGTTTGCCGATGCCGACACCGTCTAAGAATATGAATATCATTTTTTGCATTTTTTAGTACCTATATCAAAATTGCAAGGGGATAGTCAAAATTAACATACACGTTTAGTTCTGAGAATCGAAAGCCCCGCAATAAGCAACATTGCTCCGATTCCGACCAACGATAGATCGTTAAGGATAAACCACATTTTTCGTCCCACTATATCATAAATATTTCCGCCGACAAAGATCATACCAACAATTGAAACGGTCTTTGCCCAAACGGGCATCGATTTCATATGGAATAAAAGCATCATGACGGCAAGTTCGGAAAATCCGAATGCATTATGGCTTGTAAATGTGCAAAGTGGTATCAGGCATATCAATATGGCCCCTTCCGATATCATTGGGGCAGAAACGGATCGTCCTTTCCACATGAGAAAAGAAAAGCCGGTTGTAATACAGCACATAACAATCGCCTGAAACAGCTTCACATGGTCCACCACAAGCGACGTATATCGTAAGGGAGTGTATCGCGCCAGGATTGAAAAAATCGTATGGTTCTCCTTGGCCAAAAGCGATTGCTTGTGCGACAATTCTATTGTCATTTCGCTAAACCATCCTTGATATTGCGAATGAAGCATACGGAAGTTTTCGAAGACGATCGGGAGAATGGCAAAAAATGCAATAAACAGCAAGAATGATCCCGCGCTCTTCCATTTTTTACGGAGAATGAGCCAGGGCAGAAAAATAAGTGCAAAGGGTTTTAAAAACACGGTTGCCGCGAATAAAAAACCGGCAAGGATGTTTTTATTCCTAGAAACCAAAAATATCCCCAGGATATAAATATCAAAGAGCAATTGATTGACCTGCCCCAATTCCAACTCTCTGCTGACATGAACACTCGCGATGAGTGCGGTCAGTAAAATAAGATTATTGGTTTCTTTGGGATTGCAATTCTGGGGGAATCGGGGAGAAATGAGGCGTAAAGAGATATAGAGCCCCACGCAAATCATTGCAGCAAGGAAAAACCAATATGCGGTTTGGGCTACGATCTTGGGCAAAAATGAGAATGGAACGAAAAATACTGCAGAAGTCGGGGAGTATTTGAAGCGGTAAAACCCGTCCTCCTCGGCACGGAACAAATTCTCTCCATGGACCACTCGAGATGCTGCTTTATAATAGACGCTGAAATCGCTCATGCTGAACCTATTGTTTTTCAATTCCGCAAGAACATAAAGGGACATGATGGCATACAAAAGAATAAAGGAAAAACGCCAATCTTTGATGTAAAGCATTTTAATTTTTTGAAACGTGTTCTTCACGGGTTGGGGCGCATCGATCATGGTGGACTCCTTGGGTGGAAATCGGATTCATGAAATATAATTGCGGCGGCGTTTTCTTGTAGAAAACACTTATTGGCAGCATTCCTTGTTGTTTTTTTATAGAATCGTATATTTGAATCATGAGAAAAAAATCATTGCGTTTTTGTAATCCATTTTTTTAAGGAGGTTTAATATGAGGAAACGGGTTTTTATTGCTGCGATGGCATGTATAGCCTTGTATAGCAGCGGAGTTTTCGCAATCGGCGCACTCTATGCGCATCAGGCTTTTTCTAATGCCGCCTATTCGCCCTTGTGGCTTTCTAAATACGATGCGACAACAACAATAACCGACCAAATGGCCGTAACTCATGTGGACCAGACATTTACGAATCAAACGGGAATGCGGTTGGAGGGGATTTTAATTTTTCCCTTGCCTAAAAATGCCATAATTACCGAACTGGCATTATGGGAAGATGGAATCAGAAAAGTCGGAAAAACCATGGAGTCGGATACTGCAAGAGCAATATACGACGCCACGGTGCGTCGCTCAATCGACCCTGCTCTTCTGGAGTATATGGGGGAAAATCTGTTCAAATTGTCCGTGTTTCCTATTGAGGCGACAGGAATTAATTCCGAACGAAGGGTAGAAATTACGTATGCTGAATTATTGCCCTACGATGCCGGTTCCATTAAATATGATTTTCTGATGAAAACGGTCAATATGTCGTCTAAGCCCGTTTCGCGTGCATCGGTAACTATTTCTCTCACCTCGCAACAGCAAATAGTATCTGTCGTATCCCAAACGCATTCCGCATCGCAGGGATTAACGATCACGAAAACTTCCGATTTTGCATATTCGATGGTTTACGGGCAGGAAAACACGGTTTCCGAAAAAGATTTGACTATCGAATATAAACTGAAGAATCAGGATTATGCCATAAGCCACCTGACGTATACTCCTTCATTTCCGGGAGGAAATTTTTATGATACATTGGGTGATAATCCCTATTATTTGCTATGGATTACGCCTCCTGATACGGTTACAATGGATAAGGTTATGAAGAAAAATATTGTGTTCATGGCCGATATCTCGAGCTCAATGGCCGGCACACGAATGACTCAGTTGAGGCAAGCATTGAATACAATGGTCGATATGCTTAATCCCGGCGATAAATTCAATATCGTATCGTTCAGTACCGGATCCGTTCCCTATAAATCCGATCTGGTAGAGTATAACGCTACCAACGCAGGGACCGCACACACATTCATTAACGGCCTCGGCGCTGCTGGAATGACCAATATGCAGGATGCATTTAAAACTGCCTTTCAAAACACCTGGGTCGATAGTTGTGTCAATACTATCGTCTTCTTAACCGATGGCAAGCCGACCTGGCCGGATACCAACTGGACCGCTGTTATCGACACTGTTGCCAAGTTGAATGCCGCTGTGAAAGTTTCCATTTCTTCTTTTGGGGTCGGCGACACATCCGCGGAAATCATACCTGCGTTTTTAAAACTGCTTGCGAAAAAGAACAACGGATTGTCGGCGCTTATAACGAGTAATGATTCGATTGCAGGCACGTTGGAAGTTTTTATGCAAAAAATATCTCATCCGACAATCAAGAATCTTGCGATCGATTATGGACTATTGACAAAACAAGATGTGTATCCGCCCGTTCTTCCAAATGTTTACGCACAATCGCAATTGACGGTTCTCGGAAGGTACACGAACCCTCAAACCGCACAAGTGACCGTAACAGGCAGCGTCGGATCAAAAACAATGACCTTGTCGAAATCGCTGGCTTTTCCATCGACTGCAACGGCAAATCAACCGTTTGTCCCTCGAATGTGGGCGTCTGCAAAAATCAATTACTTACTTGATGACATATCCGTTTATGGAACGACACCCGAGCTTAAAAATGCGGTGGTGTCTCTTGGAAAAAAGTACAATATTATTACACCGTATACATCGATGATTGTTGTGCCGCCCAGTACGCACCTTATCGAGGATAAGTCGATCGCAAATGCAAAAATGACTGAATTATCACAATGTCTGCCTAATCCTTTCAGGGTAACTACTTTGATACGTTTTTCAATGGCAAAAATTCCCGCTCCGGAGAAAATGACTCTTAGGATTTTTGATTCAAGAGGTAAACTTATTCGAACGCTTGTCAATGAAATGACTTTGGGATGTAATTTCAGAATTTCTTGGGATGCACTTGATGAAAAAGGCAAACAAGTGTGTCCCGGCATGTATCTCGTTGTATTTTCTGTTGGAAAAAAAACATATATGAACACAGTCAAGTTCGTAAAATAATAGTTAATTATATTAAAATCAATGCCTAACAAATTTTAAAACCTTAATAATGTTTTCACATAGAAAACATTATTAAGGTCACACTCTTGAAAAAACAATGCGAATCCCGTATATTTTATAATACATAGAGATGTGAAAGAGTGATTATATGGTAGATATTTACGAATATATCGATTACAGAAAACTTCTTAAAGATTTATATGAGGAGAAAAAGAGCCAATTCCCCTTTTTCTCCTATCGATATATTGCACAAAAAGTAGGATTCAGTTCTGCCGGATTTTTTGTCAATGTCATTCAACGCAAGAGAAATATTTCTTCGGAATTCATATTTAAATTCGCCCAAGTATTCAAACTCAAACGCAATGAAACCGAATATTTTGAACTCCTTGTTCTTTTTGACCAAGCCAAGAATCACGATCAAAAGAAATATTATTTTGAAAAAATCCTTTCATCTAAAAAGTCAAAGATAAAAGTTACCGACGCTCAGCATTACGAGTTTTACAGTACTTGGTACCATACGGCAATACGGGAGCTGCTCGACGTATATAAATTCGAAGGGGATTTTGCCGAACTTGCAAAACGCGTATCGCCGCCGATTACGCCGACCGAAGCCCGCAAATCAATCGAGCTCCTGGAAAAGATGGGGTTTATTAAAAAATCCGATCAAGGACAATATTCCCAAACCGACGAATTTATTACTACCGGGTATGAAGCCAAATCCGTGGCGATCACCAATTTTTTAGTTTCGACAATCGACTTGGCTCGGAAAGCGATAGACAGGTACCCGCGGGAAGAGCGAAGTATGTCGACGTTGTCGTTCAGTTGTTCGCCGGATGGATACAAGCAAATTGATGAGCGCCTAAAAACCTTTCGGAGAGAAATTTTGGAAATAGTTCGTGCCGATAAAAATAGGGACAGGGTATACCATGTTAATTTCCATGTTTTCCCGTTGTCAAATCCTGTTCCCAAACGTTAATTTTAATACCATATGAGCTTTCGTAAACTTACAAGCCTTATTTTTACCATCTTGTGCGCATTGCAATTGCTTTGCACGCAATCCAGTTCCGTTGTGATGACCGGCGGTTCCGAGGTTGTCGGTACAATGGTAGATAAAGACGGAAAACCTGTCCAAGGCGCGGTTGTTCGACTGGATACGATGATCACAACTGCCGATACTTCATTTGATTCTATTGCATTTGCCGTTACCGACAATCAAGGCAGCTTCAAAATTAAACGGGATCATGGCGGCGGCATCTACAGCATTTATGGAAATTATAAGAATCAGACGCTGGTGGTGCTCGTCCGGGGAATAAAGGATCCGAATACCGACACTGTTTTCCATGAAATCAATGTCGGGCGTTGTGTGATGTTGGCACCAGGATTTATAAAAGGAAAAATTGTAAAATATTCTGCTCCAGATTCCATGGAAGGTACGTATTGCTACATCCCGGGTACTTCGATTTCAGCAACAACCGATGACTCTGGCAAATTTGTAATGTCCGGTCTTGCGCCAGATACTTACTCCGTCTATTTTTCCGCACAATCGTATCTACCGTTGCGACTTTATACCATCGTGGTGCATTCGAGTGATACCGCGGATATCGGGATCGATTCTTTGTCACTTGACCCAAATCAACCGCTTGGCCCTCCGCGATCACTTCATGCATTTCTCGATACGGCCCAGGGGAGTGTAACGGTTTCTTGGAGCAAATTGCCGGTAAATGATTTGCAGGGTTATATCGTCAGTCACGGCAAAATTGGAAATGCGTTCCGGTTTGACACCATTTCAAAAAACGATACTATCTTTTTTGATACGCTATACCGGGATTTGAATGACACATCCCGATTTGCTGCCCAATATTCCGTAGCCGGATTTGACAATGCCGACAGGGGATTATTTAGTCAGCCGGTGTCGATGCAAATTGTTCCACCCTATAATGCAAGAACGATTTTTAAATTTTCGATTGCCGCGACTTCTTCAGATACGATTGTTGCAGGAGATTCGGTTTCGGTTATTGTACATTTTGTAAATAATCGCTACTCGAATAAAAAATTGGTTTGGTATGTGCAGGATACGGGCAGGGCGCCTTTAAAAACCGTTATTGCTTTACAACAAGCGGGACTCGATACGCTTAAAACCGTTTTTCAGCACGACGGGAACAGCACAATACTCGTGAAGGCTCTTGATGAAAGAGGAATGTCGTGGGTCGATAGTCTTGCTGTCCATACACGGCCTCATCCGGTCGATCTCATCCGTTCGGATTCGACGTTATCATCGCTCACGTTATATTGGCAAAAATCAAATAGCCAGGAATTTTCATCGTACCGGGTATTTAAAAGAATCCAATTAAAAGATTCCTTGATCAACACGATTTCGGTTCGAACAGACACCGTGCAAACGATCTCGACGTATAAAACCGGGCCTGCACAATACTTTGTTATAGTTGCCGATAGTCAAAACAATGTTTCGCGCCCGGGAAAAATATGCACTGCATGGATAAAAAATTCTCCTCCTGTTTTTACCATCGATTCGACGACATTACCGAGAACCGTTTCGATTAATTCCCGGATGAAAATATCGCTTCTCGCGCATGATATCAATGGAGACTCCATTTCTTTCTCCGCATCCTCGTCGTATGGTACAATATCCGGGGATTCATTTGTATGGACACCTTCTCAAATCGATACCGGTAGCAAACGTATTGTTTTTTACGTTTCCGACCCTCTGGGGGCAAAGGATTCGTTGCGCTGGAATGTGGTTGTGACAACATCCGGCTTCATGTCGTACGCCGATAGTATGGCAGTACCGAGGTTTTCCGTTGCAGCAACAATGGTGAATGATGTTTTGTATGTTGCCGGCGGTACGCAGTACATCAGTCAATCCGGAGCTATGCAACCGTATTCCATGTCTGCAGTCGAAAAAAAATCATTATCGGTTAATTCGGTCTGGACAAAATCAATTTCACTGAGCGTACCCCGTTCTGATTTTGGTATGGCTTCGAATGGAAATACAATTGTTGTTTTAGGCGGTGCCCAGGTTGTTGGGCAGTTTAAACCTGCGATAAATGCGAACTCCATAGACACTATTTCGCCGACAGGACAAACATGGCAGACCGCATATACAATGGCTTCTCCATTAATTGGCAACGCAGTATGTTCGATCGGCAATAAAATTTACAGCATCGGCGGTATGACGAGTTCGACAAATGTAAGCAATAAAATCTTGGAATATGACCTGTCGACCGGCGTGCTTAAAACAGTGGTGTATTTAAATTCGTCAAGGACCTATTCTCAAGCGGTTGCAAGCGGTGGAAAAATTTACATTATGGGTGGTTGGGGAGGAGCCGCAACATTAGAGCAAGGTTCGGCTCTTTCGTCAATGGAGGTGTTTAATCCTGCAACCAATGCGATTGAAACTGCGGTAGATTCCCTTAAAATTGCTCGTTACTATGCTCCACCGTTGTAAACGGTAAAATATACGCCATTGGAGGTTGTACAAAATCGGGGTCCGGCTTAGCCTCTATCGAAGAATATGATCCGCAAAGCAATTCATGGAGCGTTAAAGCGCAGCTCCCTGAGCCGAGAAGTTATTGTGCAGCTGTTTCTTATCAAAATAAGATTTATATAGTCGGCGGAATACTGGGCGATGCCAATACGGCTAAAAAGGTAGCAACCAGTTCCGTAATTATTTATAATCCATGATGCATGTAACGTTTGAAACAATATGAGTTTGAACAAAAATAAACACACGCACTTAAAACATTGGTGGCTTTCCATTATGCTGCTGTGCTTATTATTTGTTCCTTCCAGTAAGGCTCAATGCAATTCCGATAATAACTCGTTTGCGTTCTTGCATCCTGCTTTTACAGGAAAAAACTGGGCTGCAACGGCATACGACAGCATTTTTATTCTTACCTCAGATGCCATATGTAATGCCGGCCCCTTGCGATTTGATATTTGCGGGTTTGCGGATAGTGCGATAGGAATGTTTATTGGTCAAACTAAAGCATTGTATATGGTCAAAACATCATATACCTGCCAAGGCGGCTGCACACCTTGTGTCGTCGAATTTTTTGATCCGATTCAAATTAGGACAAGCGGAATTGCCTTTGCCAATTCCTTGCCGTTATATGTACCCAAGAACAATGCGATATACGGAAAAACTTTTGTCAATGTATTGGTGGCTACGGCTCAACAACAAGTCCTATCGTTATCGGTTTCAATCGCCAATCAGGCGATACTGAAGCAGGACACTTTAAAATTGACTTCGCTTTCTGCAGCACAAGAAATTATTCGTGTTCTGGGTCAATTTGATTCGACGCTTAACAAGGATATCGGAGTATGGATTTGCGGATCCCAAGGATTACTCCGGTATATTCCTTTGGCAAATGATCAATGGGGAAGTGAAATAAAATATGATTTAGCAACAACCGATACGGTGTTTTGCGTCGGCAACGGATATGCCGGTACGTCGTCCGGCGCATTGTATGCTAAAAATGCCAATGTATTTGCATTTAAAGGGATGTTCGGGCATACGGCGATAATGAATATCTACTCAAAAGGAGCCGTTGGCAAACAAGGAACATTGTTGACCTATATTGATTCGGTTTGGGCCTATAAAAAAGTCGGAAACGCAGACTATGTATATGGGAATTTTACGGATCGGTGGGACGGTGCCGGGGTCGAATTGATTGACGCCGCATGGAAAAAATCGGCGATCACCTATTATGATTATCCGTCGAGGATTGCATCGACCAAGCCATTTGCCTATTCGAATAATTTCAATTATCAATATTCACCGACTAAAAAAGATACCGTCAGCATCACTCTGAGCGATCCGGATAATAGTTATGCCGATTTTTCCTTTTCGGTTAAAGATACTATCGATTTAAAAAATAACGGTCAATATTCTATTGTAACTGTCGGGGGCGATAGCCAATGCCCAACCGATTCCCTGCGACTTAAAACTGGAATCGTCCGGCTTATTCTTTCTCCTTTTTCAATTCAGACCGATATGCAGTGCATGTTGGGTAAATATTTGCCCCTTTGTCAGGCCAATTCATGGGTCGATTATGCTTTCACGAGCACAAAGCAATGGGCTGCAGGGGACGTGATTCTCGTGAGAACCGGATTAAATTCCTTAAAGATCACTAACAATCCCACCGTTGCTGTTGTAAATAGGAAATCCGAATTAATAAGAGAATATGTTTCGTGCCATGTTATTGGGTCGAGAGCTGTTTTTTCCATAAACATGAGTCAGAAAAATGTTCTTAAATCAATTTCGCTATATACGGTAAAGGGCCAGCTTTTACAATTTGTTTCCGTTGATAATAATAGAAACATTTACCTCAATCTGCCTCATATTGTCTCCAGTATTTTGTATGCCAAGTATGTATTTGCCGATGGAAGTTTTATGCATCAAAGTATTCCGCTCTTGCGATAAAATCCTTATAAAATAAAATGATAAAGGGTTGCCGACCCGATGTAAATAAGTAAACCAAGCCGGCTGCCTTTGAGAAAATTAATTTATTTAAGAAAATTAGCGAGTTTGAAGCTGGGGGCTTTTAATTAAAACTCCGGAATGAAAATTTCCCGAGGATATCATTTTTTGGCCGAGTACATTTAAAAAAGAACCGTTTCCCTGAATCAAATTTTTTCGTGAAATGTAAATCCCCGTTTTGATGGTCGTTGTCGTGGTGAATCCAAATTGATTCTTTAAAACATTTTCCGGGGTGACGGTTGTAATATCGGGAAGTTTTGCACCTTTGGTCAGATCCCAAGAGGTATTATAGGATTTGCCGGATTTAACCGTAACCCATAATATCCCTACTTCCTGCGATGCATTGGTGATTTTCGTTAAAATTTGCGATCCCCAATCCTTAATTGGATCAGCAAACGCAGCCCAACCGCCTTTACTGCCGTTTTCCGCGTCTTCGTCTGCAGGGTATCCTATTTGAAAGGCAACGGCATTGGGTGCGAAGGTCGTTGCCCAAGATGCGAATGCATCGGTTAGCGATGAAACGGTGCCCTCCGATGATGTGCAAATAAAAATCAAATCACCTTTTCCACGGTATGTCCCCATTTTAGCAGTTTCCCAATGTTTCATATATAACCGGTATGTTGATTTGAAGGATTTTGCCTTATCATCCCACGCCTTTGGGTCAACTGTTCCCGTATAATATTCAAGATCGATACCAATTCCGCTAACGCATGAATGGTTACCGAATTTTGTGAGATTGTCGTTTATTAAGGTTACGACATTTTGATTCGTTGGAATAAGCTCTAGAAAAATGGAAACACCCAAAAGATCCATGTATGAGAGGTATTCATTGTGCTTTTGATCCGAAAGCGGAGTAATATTTTCCGGAATCGTTCCTACTGCCCAAGTTGCCCATGGCTTTGAGCTCTGAAACCGATTGTTGACATTAAAAACACATTGTCCCCAATCTTCTTTACCAGACAAAAGAGTAAATGTGCCGATTTTATTTGGGTAGCCGCTGATTCCTTCTTTTTGGCTGATTTTTGCCGGGCATCGTATCCCGGTCCAGGCAAAGGTGGCGGAAAAGGCGGTGTGAAAAGAAAAGAGAAGAAAAATCGAGAACGAACAGATCCTTAAAAAATTCATAAGCCCCCCGGCGAAGAAAATTTTAAAATAGCGGGGCTTTCGCATTGCAAATTATCAATGGTACCCCCTTACTGAGAAAAATAGATGTCTATACATGTTTGAGGCAAGGACAATTTGTGAAACCCGGCATGGAGTAAACTATTTTGTAATCATGAAGACAATAATTTTTATTGCGGTGCTATGTATTGTCCATTCTGCGACGGCAATGCTTCTTATTCCTATGGACGAAACGCAAACGGATCATTTGAAGGCGTATGGGCTTGTATACAGGCAATTAAAATCTGGGGGCAAAGTATATTGGCTGCTCAATTTCCGTGGCGGCTCGTTTGCTTCAGACGACTCCCGTGAATTTGAGCTCGGTGCAATAAAAAATGGAATTACAGTTAAAAAGATTTCGAATAATGAATGGACGGATATTTTACAAACCATAGAGAACAGTAATATGGAGCGGGTGACTTTGGAAAAAACTCCCCGGATAGCAGTCTATACCCCGCCAACCAAACTTCCATGGGATGATGCGGTAACGCTTGCCTTGACCTACGCCGATATTCCGTACGATAAAATTTACGATAAAGAAGTATTGACCGGAAAATTGTCCGATTACGATTGGTTGCATTTGCATCATGAGGATTTTACCGGACAATATAGCAAGTTCTACCTTTCATTTCATACAACGACATGGTATCAGCAACAACAAATGGAACTTGAGAAACTTGCAAAGGATCTTGGATTTAAAAAAGTAAGCGAATGCAAAAAAGCCGTTGCATTGTCTATTAAAAATTATGTTGAAAAGGGCGGATTCCTTTTTGCTATGTGCAGCGCAACAAACACTTTGGAAATCGCACTGTCGGCACTGGGGACCGATATCGTCGGCGACGTATACGATGGCGACGGTATCGATCCTAATTATGCCGCGAAGCTCAATTTTAATAATTGTTTGGCATTTGAAAATTTTTCTATTCAAACCGATCCGTACCAGTCGTATTTTGACAACATAGATATGAACCTTGTCAATACACCGATGCGCGCGCCGGCTCTGGATTTTGAATTGTTCGATTTCAGTGCAAAACTTGATCCTGTTCCCAGCATGCTTGTGCAAGACCATGTGAAAACCATAACCGGGTTTTATGGGCTTTGCACCTCGTTCAATAAAAAGGTGATTAAAAAAAGCGTCATAATTCTTGCATCGGTGCCGGGTACTGCATGTGTCAATTATCTTCATGGGGTTGCAGGAAAAGGCCAATTTGCCTATTTGGGCGGCCATGATCCGGAGGATTATTCCCATGCCGTCGGCAATAAGCCGACCGATTTACGTCTGCACAAGAACTCTCCGGGCTACAGGCTCATATTAAATAATGTTCTTTTTCCTGCCGCAGAGAAAAAAGAGAAGAAAACTTAAGGTAAGCTGATATATTTTTCTTACTCTTCATGAAACTCAATAAATCGATTATAAGCTGGTGCATGTACGATTGGGCAAATTCGTCTTTTGCCGTAGTGGTTCTTACTGCCTTTTATCCCGTCTTGTTTAAAACTTTTTGGGATATTCAGGCTCATTCTGCGGTTAATACGGCTCGTTTAGGCCTTGGAAACACAATTGCAGGGACTATTGCTGCGTTATTATCGCCGCTTATTGGCGCTTTTGCAGATGCCTCCCACGGAAAAAAGACATTCCTTGGCTCTTTTATAATACTCGGAGTGTCTATGACCGCAGGCCTTTTTTTTGTGGGCCAAGGGCAATGGGCCGTGGCTATAGCTCTTTTTGTGTTGGCAAATATTGGCTTTACTTGCGCAAATCTCTTTTATGATTCTTTACTGGTAGACATTGTTCCGGAAAATGAAATGGATTTTGTCTCTTCCTGGGGGTACGCCGTTGGTTATATTGGCGGAGGAATAGTTTTAGTTGTCGATATCGTTGTCGTCTTATTCTGGCAGCGGATAGGTTTGCCAAATCAGGCTTTTGCAATGAGAGTTGCTTTTGCCTCTGTCGCGATCTGGTGGTTTTTGTTTTCCTTACCGATCCTGTTTTTTGTTCGGGAAGCTAAAAACGACCCTTTGGGAAGCAAAAAGGCGCTCATCCTTGACAGCATGAGACGGCTCAAAGGAACTGTTCTTAAAATTGCCAACGATAAACTTCTTGTGTTTTTTATTATTGCGTTCTGGTTATATATGGATGGGGTTTATACCGTCATTACCATGGCAGTGAATTTTGGAATGTCCATTGGAATAGACCAGAGAATACTTTTAATAACCATTGTTTTGGTACAGTTTATCGCTTTTTTTGCATCCATTGGGTTTGCATATTTATCAAAATACATAGGTGCCGGATCAACTATCCTGTGCGGTATTGCCATATACATACTCGTTTGCACCATTGGTTTTTTAATACTTAAAACCAGTGGACAGTACATGTTTTTAGCCAGTCTTGTTGCGATCGCGCAAGGCGGAGTCCAGGCGCTGTCTCGTTCCTATTTTGCCAAAATCGTACCAGCGGACGATTCCGCAGAATATTTCGGTTTTTTAAACCTTATCAGCAGATTTTCCATCATAATTGGTCCGTTATTGGTTGGTCAAGTAACACTTTTATTGCACTTTCTAAAATTTTCCGATTCTTTCTCATCGCGTCTAGGAATGTCATCGATCATTATCGTATTTATTGGCGGCGCAATATTGCTCGTATATGCCGAAAAAGAACGGAAAAGGAGGAAGTACGGTGAAGCTGCGCGATAAAAGCGGCGTGGAAACGAATTTTGAAGTCCGGTCGTTCGATACCTTGATACCTCTTGACGAATACAATAAATTACCCAAACATAAATTATATATCATCCTTGATAATCTAAGAAGTGCGTTTAATGTCGGCGCTATTTTCAGGTTATGCGATATTCTACGGGTCAGCGGACTTTTTTTATGCGGCTATACGGCAAGCCCCCCTCACGTCAAACTTGAAAAAACGTCGCTCGGGACTATAGATTATGTGCCGTGGAAAAAATTTGAATCCACTTTTGATGCAATCGCAATGCTCAAGAGTCGTGGTATTCGCGTATGGGCAGCCGAAACAGCATCGCATGCAATTCGTTACGACATCATCGATATTCCGCAGGAAGTAGGAATAGTTTTTGGAAACGAGGCGCTTGGCGTAAGCAGGGAGATTCTTGATATTTGCGATAGCGTAGTTGAGATACCGGTGTTTGGTTTTAAAAATTCAATGAATGTTGCAACTTCGTGTGCCGTTATTGGATTTAAGGTTGTCGAATCCATGGAAAAAAAACGCTGAGACGATTACGTTTCAGCGTTTTTTTGAAAAAACAATTCGATTAATTAACGATTAATTATAAAACCTGGGGGCTTTAAAAGTAAAACGTTTTTCTTCGCGCACTTTTTTACGGCGTGAAGCGTTCATTTTTCTTTTTCTTTCCTCGCTCGGTTTTTCATAATGTCTGTATTTTTTTATATCTGAAAGAATACCTGCGCGTTCACATGTTTTTGTAAAACGTCGTAGCGCTTTTTCAAAGGCTTCGTCTTCTTTAACAATAATACCGTTCATGTACAAATCACCTTCTTTCATAAAGCTTGAAATTAGATAGTCTTTTAAAATAAGTCTTGTAGTGAATAAAAACAAGAAAGAAAATCCGGCCTATTCAAGCTCCTGCTTTTTTCGGAAAATCCATTCGAAAATGAGGAGAAGTACTATGATGAACAAAAGCGCCCATGTTTTTCTTATTTCTAAAGAATCGATAACGATATTCCGGTTTGCCGATGAAGCATCATGATATGCCTTTAAAACAGCCTTGACGGAGTTCGATTGCAACGGTGTTCCGAATTGATTGAGCAACGCAGTGTTTTGCCCGGTAACAAACAGCTCTTCCTGGTTTTTTCCAATAAAAAGAGAGTCGGAATATTCATAGGAGTTCCCATGAGCAGTAATCGTGACGCGATATTTATACTTGCCATTTTTCGGCGATGGTACGGTAACTGTTGGGGGTGTTGCTCCGAAAATAGAAACCGGGATTGAAGATAATGATTCGATGCTACGATTTAAAGAGTCGATTTTGATTTGTGCGAAAATCTTGCCGGATGATTCGAGTTGTGACGATATTTCGAAAGGCAAAAGCAATGAAAATCGGACTGAATCTTTTTCGGAATCATCATTTTCATCAGGAAACGCGATGAAATTGTTGAAAGAATTTGCAATGATTTGCTGTTTAATTAGTCCTGTAAAATATTGCAAAAACGAAGTTGACTCGCTTTGTTTTATTAGAGAGAGCGGCCAAAAATCCATGTGCCATAGTTCTGTCCCCGCTGCAATAAAATCATCATGATTAAAGATTCTGCCGCGGGTAAGAAACGGGATAGTGTCGGTTATTGAGTTCGCCGAAACAATGCACGAAATGAGCGTATCAAGGTTAGTGAACTTTTGTTTTTCATACCGGTACATTTCAAGCGGAGCGGGGACTTCATGAAGTCGCAATTGTTGAAAAACGGACTCGTAGGTATGGTTAAAAAGTGGTACAAATGTTTTTGCCGAAACTATCCCTGGCGTTTCAAAGGGAGGTTTTCCAAGAAATGCAAGTACTCCTCGCGGCTGCAGTTTTGAAATTAAGCGGACATCCGGTGAGGATAAATCAAAGCAAAATAGTGCATCAAATTGTTTTGTCGTATCATCGGCTATTTTCCATTGCTCGTCATTGTCAAGGGCAATTTTTAAAAACCGTTCATCCAATACCGGTGAATTTGAAACAATACCTGCATTAAATTTGCTGGGAACGATCGTGAGCGGAAAATATACCGTTCGATAGAGCGTATCGCGCGGCATCGAAATTGAAATTGCGAATAAAAATCTTCCTTGGTGCACCGATTTCAATCGGATTGTCGTCGTATCGGAAAAAAAACCTTTGCCGAGATTCAAGCTTTTACGAGACACCGTTTTATCGTTTATGCGACAAAAGAGAATTCCGTCTTCTCGCACGGGAGAAAATCCGTCATAGCGCACTGTAACGGGAAAAATGGAATCCTTTGGAGCTATGGTTGATTCCGTGTGAACTGTAATTTTTAAATTTGCGCGAATCGTCGGATTAGGTAACACTGAATAGGTCACATTTTTATCGGATAAAAGTTCTTTGGGTACCGAGGGATTCGAAAAATTGCCATCGCTAATGAGGAGCCAACAAGGCGCGTTGGCTGTCTGTTTGTCGCGCCAATACGTAGGAAAAAAACTTTGATTGTTCGTGAAAGGGATTCTGCTTTGTTGGTGAAATTCGGCGATTGAATCACCAAATAAAAATGGTTTGAACACAATTGGATTATTATCAATGTCCAGTTTGACTTTTAATAGCGAATCGATAAACGGAACAACCGATGAATCGGGGTTAAATAATTGCATGCTTAATGAATTATCTATAAGAATTGGCATTACTCGGGAAGGGGACGCAATACGTTCGAATGTAAGAATAGGTTCGATGAAAGAAAAAAACAAAGTGAGAAAAAGCAATATCCGAATCGAAATGAAAGCGATTTGCCATTTTGATTTGATATGCCGATGATAGTACGAAATTGCAAGGACAAACGCTATTGCGATAAGTAAAAAAACTCCGATAAGTATACTCATAAGTTGCGACTATATCATGAAGTTCGACGTTTTCGCCCGAGGGGGGCTTTTTTTACGCATTGCGTGTTTTTTTTCCAATAGGTATCGTTTTGGGACGGAAAATCTGTCGTGTAATGTAAACCGCGACTTTCATGTCGGCGTAAAGCGGAAATGACAATGAGTTTTGCGCAGGTGACAAGATTCCGGAGTTCAAGCAACCTGGCGGTAATCTTTGTACGCTTATAAAAATTTTCAATTTCTTTTTCCAAAAATGCAACACGTCTCAAAGCTCGTTGTAGCCGCAAATTAGAGCGTACTATTCCTACATAATCCCACATGACCGTTTGAATTTCGGTAAGATTGTGGGATAGCAAAACCCATTCTTCGTTGTCTATGGTGCCGCTGTCGTCCCATGCGGGTATCCGCGAATGGCCTATACGGATAATTCGGGCAATTTCACAGGTTGCGGTATGGGCAGCACGGCGAGAAAATACCAATGCTTCCAGAAGCGAATTAGAGGCGAGTCTGTTTGCTCCATGAATCCCGGTACAGGATGCTTCTCCGCAGGCGTAAAGATTTTCAATGGTTGTTTTGCCGTTCAAATCTACTTTTATTCCCCCGCACGTATAATGTGCCGCAGGGACAACCGGAATAAGATCCGAGGTAATATCGATGCCGTATTCCTTGCATCTGCCGTAAATATGAGGGAAATGCGCTTTGACTTTTTTCGCGGGTATATGTCTTATGTCAAGAAACACGCAACTGTCACCCGATAATTTCATTTCTTTATCTATTGCGCGGGCGACGACGTCCCGCGGCGCCAGTGACTTTTGATGGTGGTATTTATCCATGAATTCGATGCCCCGAGAGTCTTTTAATACCGCGCCGAATCCCCGAAGTGCTTCCGAAATCAGGAATGAATTGCCGTTTTCATGATACAAAGTCGTCGGATGAAATTGAATGAATTCCATATTCTCAATTACCGCGCCTGCCCGGTAAGCCATGGCAATACCGTCACCAGTGGCAATTTCAGGGTTTGTCGTGTGCAAATAAACTCTTCCGCAGCCGCCTGTTGACAAACATGTTATCTTTGACTCGACGGAAAAAATATTTCTTTTTATAGTATCTAGTACATAGGCGCCAAAACACTGGTTTTTTTTAGGGGTATGTTGCGGCGAAACATGATGATTGGTGATAAGCTCGACGGCACAATGGTTCTCATACAATGTTACATTGGGCATTTTTCGTAATTGATTCAAAAGCGTTTCTTCAATGTCGTGGCCGGTCAAGTCATTGGTGTGGACGATGCGATTCATGGAATGTCCGCCTTCGCGGCCAAGATCCAACCGATGGGGTGCGCGAGACTTTTTTGAAGTTGAAAAATGCGTGCCCCATGTCATGAGTTCATCGATTGCTTCCGGACCTTCGGTCACAAGTATACGTACCGCTTCTTCATTACAAAGCCCTGCACCGGCAATAAGGGTGTCTCTAATATGGTTTTCAAAACTATCTTTGGGATCCAGGACGCAGGCAATACCACCCTGCGCATAATTTGTATTCGATTCGCTATCCGATTTTTTTGTAATCATGATAACCGAACCTTTTGCTGCTGCTGCAATAGCAAACGTGAGGCCGCCTATGCCGCTGCCTATTACCAAAAAATCGGAAGATGTTTTCATGATTAAATTGACACCGAAGTTGGTCCGGTATGCGGGGAACGTGCTTTTTGGCCCAAATAGCCGCCGTGATGTCGGGAGCCGTATTGCTCTTTTGTAAACTTTTTCTTGTCCATGAGTACTAAAGCCAATGCGTCGCCGATAGCCATCATCACCGTGGTGCTTGCGGTTGGCGTAAGGCCTAACGAGCATGGTTCGGAGATTTCACCCATGCTTATGACCACATTGCATAGTTTACGGATAGTTGAATCGGGATGAGACGTTATGCCAATGAAAGAATGGACACCGAATTCCTTTGCGCGTTCCAGCATTTCGATGATTTCCCTCGTTTTGCCGCTGGTGGAAAACGCTACGATTACGTCCCCTTCGTCAAGGAGCCCCAGGTCGCCATGCGAAGATTCTCCGGGATGTAAGAAACACGCGGGTGTGCCGGTTGAACAAAGTGTTCCTGCAATTTTTTTTGCAATATTTCCGGCTTTTCCCATGCCGGTCGTCACGACCTTGTTTTTACAATGAAATAATAGATCAATTGCTATTGCAAAATTATCGTCTAAAGGAATATTTAAAATTGCTTCAGCTTCAGCATTGAGTATTTCTTTTGCGCGTTTGAGGATTTGCTTCATAGTGGCGATGTCCTATAATGGTGAAATTAAACTTTAAAAATAATTAAAACCCCCGTTATGGGAGCATGACGTTTTAATAGCCTCTGCTATAGAGAAAAAAAACTCATAGTGCACATTGGTGCCGATATCCGGTAAGAAGAGAAGATATGGTCACACCTTACACGATCCGATTGCGACATGTACTCCGATCCAATAACGAAAGATGAAACAGCGGGACGGCCGAAAGGGAAGGTGTGGAAAAATTATACCAGGGGTCGGATAAGGTCTTCGATCTGGCTTATTTTCTTTTGCAAATCTTGATCCGTGATGACGTCGGCTTCAATTTTCTTTGAGGCATGAATAACGGTCGAATAATCTCGGCCGCCAAATTCAAGACCTATAGTTCGTAGGGATTGTTTGGTCCATTTTTTACATAAATGCATGGCTACGGACCGCGGAACCGAAACATCCCTTTTGCGCGTATGCGCAGTCAGTTGGTTAGGACTGATTTCAAATACTTCCGCCACTTTTTGCTGAATAAATAATACTGAAACGCGCTGGTCTTTTCGAGAGATTACGTCGCCGCAAATTTCTTTTGCAACTTCAAGTGAAATATCTTTTCCGGTGAATGATGATGACGCTATCAGTTTGATCAGCGTTCCTTCCAATTCCCTAACATTAGACGTAATATGGCCGGCAACGTATTGAATGACTTCGTCCGGCAGGCTTAGACCGTCGATTTCAGCCTTTTGATGCAAAATTGCCATCCTTGTTTCCAGATTTGGAGGTTGGATATCCGTGATAAGCCCACCCATAAATCTGTTTATTATATGTTCCATCATATCCGGAATTTTATCTGGGGAACGATCGGAGGATAGAATAATTTGTTTCTTTTCCGATAAAAGCCGATTAAATATCCTGAAAAATTCTTTTTGCGTGCCTGGTTTTCCGCCAAGAAATTGAATGTCGTCAATAAGAAGTAAATCGACGTTATTGAATTTTTTATAAAAGGAGGTTGAGTCCTTTTTCTCAACAACATAATTAATATACTGGACCGTGAATTCTTCGCTTGTCATATAAACAACATGATCCGCAGTCTCTTCAGTTTGCGCAAAATGGCCTATTGCTTGCAATAAATGTGTTTTTCCCAGTCCTGTTCCTCCGTAAATAACCAATGGATTAAATGTGGTTTTTCCGGGAGCCTCTGCAACAGCAAGTGCTGCAGCATGGGCCATACGGTTATTTTCACCTACTACAAAATTGTCGAATGTATAATTCGGGTGAAAAAGGCCGTTTTTATCAACAGATTGGGGGATTTTCCGGGTTTTTGCCTCAACGATAGATTCGGATATAGGCTCAATTATTTTCCAATCTTTTTCCGTTGCTATAAAAGTCATGCTTTTAAATGGAATTTGATTTTCCGAAAGCGATTCCTTAATAATTTCCGAAAAATGCTGTTCCATAAAATCGGCAAAGAATTGGTTGGGAACCTGAATAAATGCATGTCCTTCTTTCGACAACGATAAATCCGTGGTCCGGAACCATGTTTCAAATGTTGAGGGGCTAATTTTTTTTTGGATTTTTAAAAGGCATAATTGCCAAGGGGAAGCTGTTGTATAAATAGGAGATAGCTCGTTCATTAACATGTTATCAACATTCCTCTTTTTTTCGATACATCAATGATGTTTGTGGAGATGTCGGAATTCAATTCGTGTGGATTACTGTAAGGTTGAATTGTCCAATTTGTTATAAATCAGACTGTTGTGTGTTTTGCTTGGAAAAAGTAGCGATCATAGGGCATATGTTTTCAACTACTTATCAACACTCTCTCAACCAGTTATCAACAGTAAGTTATCCACATGTAAAGAATATTTTTGTTGCCTAAAGAATATAATTTGAAAAGCAATGTTGTCAAAGGTTTTTTTATGATTTTTTTATGGACGGTAACGGAAGGCTGAAAATGTTTACAAATATGTATGTTCCGAGCCGCTTTCTGTAATACGGATCCGGAAAAACATCATATACAAATGGTAAATGATCGTGGCGAAAAAAATGAAAGGAATCAGTCTTGCTGCTCTGGACATTGTATAATGTTTGGCATATAAAGCGTGCTCGAAATGCACTCCGATTTATTGCCCTTTTGACAATATCTCGTAATTCCGGCGGGTATGCCGGTGTCGGCTGAAAAAAATAATGGGTTTTGATATACTTTTTGTCCTTAATTTAAAACTTAAAGAAAAACCTAAAGGTTTTAGTTTGGTTTACCGAAAAAATCATATAAGGATTTAGCTAAAATTTTCAAGGAGGATATAATGGGTGTTCAATCGATTAATGCCGCAATACTTAATTCAAATCAGTTATTTCCCCAAACAATGAATTCGAGCAGCAATCAAATAAACGGCTATTCATCAAAATCATCCGAGCAATTTTTACCACAATCAAATACAAATTCTTCGATTATAAATTTTTCTGTAGAATCCCGACTTATTTCAAGTACCCAATCGACAATGCAGTTTCAAAACCAGGATGGTGATTCCGTTACGCTTTCGACTGCAAGTTTACAATACCAAAAAACAAGCATTTCGGCAAACGGAATTAAATCGAAGGAGGACTGGCAAAAACTCGTTGATTACTTAAAAAACCAATATTCGGATATGAAAAATGAAATAATGAAAGGATTTTTAAAGGACAAAGGGATTTCGACTGGTGAAAACACCACCGCAATAAGTACAGAAAATAGTGATATTCAAGGATTGCCGGATTATTGGAATGCCGACAATACCTCGCAAAGAATAGTTGATTTTGCGACATCGTTTTTCGGCATGTTTCAAGGAAGCGGCGGTGATTTTGTATCAATGATGAAAGATGCTATTGAGAAAGGATTTTCAATGGCCAAGGACATAACCGGCGATTTACCTGACGCCGTTACAAAACTTGTGGGAAATACTCATGACCTTGCATTGAAAAAATTAGATGATTGTGCAAAACAGCAGGGAATTAATATGGATCAACAACAAAATACGCAGGAATCGCAAAATAATTTGTCGTAATAAAGCTACTAATTTTTATTAATAAATTTGTACCCGACCCAAACCCGGTGAATGACCGTATTTGAAACCGTAGTACTGATACCCAGTTCATATCCTCCATAATAGGGATAAAAAGAAGATGGGCGAAGTTCTAATCCGATATGCAAGGTATTTCCCAGATGCGGCGAATATTCATCGCCATTATCGGTTCCATATCCTACCAGGAATCCTGCAATTTTGTAAAACCGAAATGAAAGCAAACCTTTAAAAACTTGGTAGGGAGAAATCGTCGTGTAAAAGGATCGCATCGTATTTGACTTGTAAGAAAACGTCCGTTCTAAAGAGCCTAAAATGAAATCATCGAGGATTTTAAACCGCAAGCCCAGTTTTCCATCATTATCCATGTAAACATATTCTCCCCAAAAATGCCAAGTCGAAAAAGTGGTAGCGGATAATGAGACTGTTTTAAAAAAATAAGGAGTCAAAATCCCGATTCCCGTTCCTGCGAGAAGGAAATTTGACTCGGTACCATTTCCATCCGGTAACATTTCCGCACCGATATTTACCAAAAGTCCTATACTTCCTAAAACATTATTTTTAATTCCTACTGCACATTGGAACCCGGGATTTGTAAAACTGTAATGGCTGTTGAAGGTGAGACCTTCGTTTGTGACATCTGCTCGCTGGGAATTTTGCGAACTTAATCCCGTATTTCCCATTATTCCGAATCCCGCTCCCACGGATTTACCTATAGGGAAACTGTATTTTGCGGAAACAATGGTAAACTGGTCGGCAAGAGGAGTTACATCAACCGTTGAAGCGGATTTTTCAGTAATTTCTCCTGTCAACGCAGGGTTGGCCCACCACCCGTCATTTTGCAACAGGTTTTCCAAATAGGTTGTTCTCTGATACAAATAAAATAAAGAGGCTGGCGTTCCATTAATCGTAACGGCAGACAAAATTAAAAAAAATATGCTACTGAATGGTTTGGACGAACCCATTACCACAAACCGAGGAAAATTTTAAACTGTAACATATCGCGATGAATCGTTGCAATTGTCGTATGCAAAGTATTAATGGTGGATTGCAAATTTGATAGTTCATTTCCCCATATGATGTTGTTTTCCTTTTGTAGCCCGGCAGTAAGTACCGACACACGATCGATGACGGAATCTGCAGAAGTGAGCAATGTCTTTGCTTGGGTGATTTTAGCTTCAACCATATCAAGATACTCGGGTGCGGTGACCGCGATCGATTTCGAAATCATTGCGGTATGGTCGACTATTTTATCAAGAGTGTCTACGCTGCAGGTCACTTCCCGGTTTAATACCATGGCGATACTCGACGATTTTTTTGAAAGAGAATCGATGCTGCGGACCAAAGTGTTTACTTGATATATAAGTGATTTGCTTCTGATGTTTCCATGCAAAAGCCGTTCGCTGATTTCTTTAAGTGTATCAATGACGTCGCGAAGTAAACTCATTGAGCCGACGGCTTCGGAAACACCCGGTGTAAAAAAGCCTTTCAAGGTATCGGTCGGATTGATGAGGGGTGACTGTTGCGGGCCGTTGTCGATCATGATCATCCGGTCGCCCATAATTCCCGCGTCCATTGTCATGACATTATAACCTTGATGAAAATCAAGTTGCGCTGTGGTCTGAATATCGACGAAAACATTATCTTTTGACAAACATATGTTTTTCACGATTCCAACTGAAATTCCTTTGAGTCGGACCTGATCATCTATACGCAGATTGCCAATTTGCTGAAATGCGATTGTCCTGATATGGTTCTTCTGAGAAATGGACCCGTATCCCAACACCAGAATAACGCAAACGACAATAAAAACGAAACAAAGTATGATGTATCCGAGTTTTCTGTCTGTCATGGTTTTAAGATATGTGATCCCTTTTTTTAAATCAAGTTTGTGCATTTTTCAAGGAACGCATGAAAAAGAAAAAAACACCGCAATGAAAATAATTAAATGAGCGGCGTTCTATAAGCTATTGAATAATATAATGTTGCAATTTGCATTATGAATCAAGTTTGATGAATAATATACCGATATATAATAATAAAGCAAAACAGACTTGTTTCTTTTTAAAAGGACGAATTTATGGGTATTACGGTTAATGGGCCATCTGGAATCGATACCGCAAGTCTTATAGACCAGCTTGTTGCTCTTGAACAGAATAAGGTAACCAAAGTACAAAATACCAAGGCTACTTATCAAGTCCAGATAGACGACTATTCAAAAGTTAAGTCGTTATTATCCGATATCGCCGCCAAGGCAACTACATTAAATCAGGAAACTTCCTTTGATTTGTTTAATGCAACCAGTTCCGACGATACGATTGCCACTATCACGGGTGGGGCGAATGCGATTGAAAGCAGCTATGATTTAACGGTTGACCATCTTGCTAAAGCAGAAAAAATGATCAGTAAAGACAGCCTGGTGACGAGTCAAACCGCGGCATTGTCTACTTTTGGCGTAACACCCGGCGACATCAGTATTAACGGAACCACAATTTCCATTACCGGCACCGATACGATTCAGGATCTCCGAATGAAAATTAATAATGCTACTGATTCCAATGGCAATAAGCTTGGGGTCACGGCATCTGTTTTAAAATTGTCGGATTCTAATTTCCGACTGGTTCTATCGTCTAATGATACGGGAGATAAAGGAGTGGCGTATAAGGACCTGACGGGAAATGTTTTTCAGACAATGGGAATAATCACGGATGCCGCTGGAGATAAAGGTTCGACAAATCAAACTATTGCGACACAAGGTAATTTTCAGAGCGCTTTTGACGGGCTTGCTGCAGGAGCAACAATTAATTATTCCGGCATTGATCACGATGGAAATCAGGTGACCAATACGTATGTTAAAACCTCAGCGACGTCTACCATAGATGATTTCCTTGCACAAGTTAAATCAACTTTCCATAATATGGTCGACGTCTCAATTGATTCGACAACGACACCGGGGCAGCTTGTTATAAAGGACAACGTAACCGGCGCTTCTCAATTAATGCTGAACACTTTAAATGCCGGCGCAGCTCCGCAAACCGTGACTATTTCACAATCGGGTATTAATGGCGCAGGTGTTATGACCGCAGGCAGTAATTCATATTTCAATATCGATGGATTGTTTATGAATTCCGCATCAAATAGCCCGGACGATGTGGTTACCGGCGTCACCTTTCAATTTAAAAAAGCTTCCACAACATCCTCAACTACCGTCGGATTGTCGCGTGATGTAACAAGTATTCAGAAAAAAGTTCAGGATATGCTCGACAGCTATAATGCTTTTTTAAAATATGTTACCGACGCAACAGCACCCAAAGATCCCAGTAATTCGTCCTCAAAGGCCGGAGATTTGGCTTCGGATATGACGATCACGTCAATCGCGGATCAAGTCCGAAATACATTACACACCCAATTTAACTTGTTTGGCGGAAATACGACAAGCCTTTCCAATTTAGGAATTACGTCGGATGCCCAAACAGGTACAATGTCAATTGATAGCACGGCATTTTCAAAAGCGGTTACAAATAATTTTGACGAATTCCTGAAGATCTTTGTGACAAACGGCGTTTCCGATAATAAAACCCTTGCCTACGGCAGAAGCACCGATACAACAAAATCCGGCAAATATACGATACACGAACTTGATGCAAATTTCCTGCAGATACAAGTATCGGGGTCTTCGACATGGTATACGTCCGATGCACGAATGGGTGACGTCGTACATTTTTCCGACGGTCCCGCCAACGGCCTTTCCATTTCCTCTCCGTCGGGATTATTAAGCGGCGGCGATGCATCATTTACTTATCAAAAGGGGCTTGGTGATTTACTAAATGGATTGATAGATTCTATTAATGATTCAACCAGCGGCAGTATTCAAACGCATCAGGATTCTTTGCGGTCTATGATGAGTGATGCCGACACGAAAATTTCAGATATGCAAAGGAGTGTCGATGCCTATAAACAGCGCTTAACTACCCAGTTTTCTCAAATGGAACAAACGCTTAATGCTATGAAGACCCAAAGCGCAAATATGCTGAGTTCGCTTGGCTCGTCATCGTCGTAATCACTAAAGAGAAAGGAACCATACATGAATACCGGGCATTCAGCTTACAAGACAACCAATGTTGGTACAGCCGATCAGGGTAAACTTATTTTAATAGCGTATGATGTTGCTATTAAACACTGCAAATTATGTATTCCGATTTTCGATGACAAGAAGAGAATAGAGGAGCGAACGCGCCATTTGTGCAAAGTGCAGGATGCGCTTAGCGAACTGATGAGTTCATTGAACCTTGATGTCGGTGATATTGCAAAAAATTTATACAGATTATATGATTATATGGTTCGTCGATGCATTGAAGCGAATATTAAAAGCGACAAAAACATAATCCAGGAAATTTTGGGATATTTGGAGGATTTGCGGGATGCGTGGGGGCAGGCAGTTGCAAATGTCCGCAAGGAATCCGCACCAAAAACCGAAGCTGCAATGCAAAATTTCGCCATTACTTGTTAAGGGTAGGACACAACGAAAGGGTTGATCATGGACATTAGCAAACATTTATCTGCTGCGAAAAAAGAATTGTCGAAAATAGAATCCCTGACTAAGTCGCTTGGTGAAAATCCGTCTTTCGAAGATATTGCAGCTGTTTTTAAAAAACGCGATGTCCTTGTGGCGAACATGAAACACAGTGAAAGTCAATTGACGCAAAAGGATTCTCATTGGGTCAATCAAGTCGACAAAGATGTAAAAGGAAAACCGTTGTTCGAGGAATCCTGGGCATTGCTCCGATCGGTCAATGAACTGGATAAAAAAATCGCATTTCTTATCGAAGGGCGCATGGCAGAAATAAAAGGTCAACTTTCAAAAATATATAATAACTCTCGAGCTACTTATTCGTATGTTACGCAAAGCTCCTTTAAGTCTATGCGGCAAAATAGCCCGGTATGATTATAAAGGTGGCAAAGCTTTTTTAATATATTCCAGTGATTCGGTTTCCGAAATTACCGTTTCATTCCCGTTTTCCATAAAACGGATTTTTACATTCCCCGATTTTGATTCGTCGCCTCCAACAAAAACAACAATTTTTGCTCGGGCATTGTTGGCTTGTTCCATTTGTTTCCCTATATTGCAATTTTTAAGGCTGAACTCGCATCCAATACCGGCATTTCGAAGCTTTTGGGTCATTTGAATCGCCAAAGAGGGTGATGATCCGTCAAAGGTTACAACGAATACGTGAGACCGGGATAGTGATATTGAAAACTGTTTTTCCTTGAGCATTTCACCAAGCACCACATCGCCGGCGGCAAAACCGACTGCCGGGGTATCCGGCCCACCGTATAACTTGACCAGTTTGTCATATCTTCCACCTCCGGCGATTGCCCTGAGATTTCTGTTTTTATCAAACAATTCAAATACTATGCCGGTATAATATGCTAACCCCCTGACAATTCCAATGTCAAAAGCGACAAAATCGGAAACGCCATAAAAATCGAGAAGAATGAAAAGCGATTCAAGTTTGTTAATCGATGGCAGTTGTCCGCTGATTTTTTTCAGATCGGACAATGACGAGACATTTAGCATATCGCATATCGATTTTGCACTCGCCGTTGGAGCTGCAATTGCGGTTAGTTCTGCTTCAAAAATATCAACAGGGATTTTATGTCTTTTATCCAGTACGCCAAAGAGAGGTTTTAATTTTTCAATGCTTACCCCTGCGGCCAGGAACAATTCTTCCAGTAAAGTTCTGCTGGAAATATGTACGCAAAAATCATTTTTAGTGAACCCAAGGTCTTGCATCATTCCTATGCTGGCGGCAATTAGTTCCGCATCCGCAGATTCTTCCGCGATGCCAAGAATATCCAGGTTTAATTGGAAAAATTCCCTAAGCCGACCTTTTTGCATTTTTTCGTATCGAAAAAGCCGGGGAATACTATACCATCGAATGGGACGTTTTAAATTTGTTCCTTTTGCTGCAACCATGCGTGCGAGGGTAGGGGTAAGTTCCGGCCTCAACGCAAGCATGCGTTGGCCTTTGTCCTGAAATGAATACAATTGTTTTTCGATTTCGTCACCGGATTTTTGTGTGTATAATTCGAGATGCTCGAACATTGGACCGTCATACTGTTCAAACCCATAGCGCATACATGTTTTTTGCCACGATGCAAATACAGCTTCACGTAATGCCATATCTTCAGGATAAAAATCTCTTGTTCCTTTGGGACCGGATGGAGTTTGCATTTGTCTATTCCTTTAAAAGAAACGATGATGTGTTGACTTTTCCCAGGTTGTCCATTCCCGATAAAAACGGAAATCACGTTCACGGCTCTTAAATTCCGCACCATGAATGATATTGCGGAAGCCACGTTTAACCGGTGGCACTGCGATGTGCAGCATTTCATGATACATAATGCCATCAATTGCATAATCCGGGACAAACCGCTTATTATATATGGATGCAATGGTTATTAGACTAAAGCGGTTCCCTTGCCAATCATGCTGGTACATTTGATATGAACGGTATCGATTTTTACCCCATCGGACATACGATTGAATTTCATCTTTAAAATACTCTTTGTTCACACGATTGAACACCTCTCGTAAATCGTAAACCCGGCCTTGTGTGACAAATGTTGCTGGGTTAAACCGTGACTTACGAGGTTGCGCCAAACCTGTATCTTTGAAATAACTAAAAATAAATTGTTCTAATTTCTTCTTTTCTAATTTCTTTTCCCGACGGTTTTGATGTGTGTTGCCAAGAAGCAAGACCCAGTCTACCAAAGCGTTTTTAACGTCCCCTGGAGCACTTTCGGCAATTTTAGGCACTGTAAGAATCAGGGAATTGGAATACCTTTCCCACTTGCCATACCAACTTCGGCGAAGCCGGCTGCTTATGATTACGCCGACATTGTCGATGTTTCGGGATTGGAGTAAAACCTCGAAGGTTATAGGAGGCAATAAATCAAGCTCGATTTGCTGGCAGGCATATTCCTGCTTCATGTCCGGCGTGCCCTTATTGCTAATGAAATCTGGTTTAATAAAACTTTGGAAATGACTGGGGAGTATTTTTTTCTAAGCCAAGTTTCGGATATTTCTTTTGAGCCAATTTTACCCAAAAGTGTCAGGTCACTATCCAACATAAAAAGGTATGGATACCATTCTCGATGCAACGGTGATTTCCAATCCCAAATAAGGTAACGGAGTACTTCCTTATAGGAAGCTATTTTCTTATTGGACAGTGCGCTGTCCTGAATTTGCATAAATGGTGACGAAAAAAAACTGGAAATAGTTTTGAACTTCGCAGGAATTCGATTTTTATTGGTTTCAGGCGTTTTTATTGAACTCGAATGATTTTTCCGGTAAATGAAATTTGAAAGGTTCCTTAATAGAATTTTGTCGGTATTTGGCAATCCCGTCGGATTAATGCATAGTCCGTTGATTGCCGAAAGTAATGTTTTATCGCGTCCGGTAAATGATCCGACAAAAAGCCTGTTTGGACAATAATCGTTTGCATAAAAATTGTCCCAGATTATTATGTTCCCATTGAAAAGCTTGGAAACGGCCGAAATGTTTTTTTTAGTTATAAATGGAGAAATTATTTTCGGTCCTGTCCACAAAAGTGCAATATTTTTCGGCATTGTCGCGGCCAAATCATGAAGATAAAGGTTGGTCTTTATTTCCGTTTTTGCAAATTGGTCGCAATAGACCGTTGGGCAGAACCACAGGTGAACCTTGGGGAATTTTTCCCGGAGGTCTTTTTGAAGCCGTGCAAGCAATCTTCCATGCGCTTCCCCGAGCGATTTAAATGATGACTCACAGTTTTTTGGCAATTCTTCCGGAATGTCATCCATGAAAAGCGTTAAATGGCGAGCGCCGCATTTTGCAAATGCATTGAATTTTGTCAAACATTTTAAATAGTCTTGGTCATTTGTATAGTCAAACGATAATCCGGGTGAGAGGGATGGCGAGACTGTTATACCCTTCTTTTTGCCATGTGCAACCAATTCCTTGAATTCTGATAACCATTTGGTCGGATAAGGAATTTGCCAGTGATATCTGTGAAAAGGATCCTCTTTAGGACCATATAGATAGGTGTTCAGCTTTAAGGAATTCATTTCGTCGAGTATTTCATGGCGGTCGCTCCACGATAACAAACGCCCATAATAGCCCTCAATATACCCGATGTGTTTTTTCATATGGAATTCAATTGAAACGGCCATTTCCAGACTGTGGAATTGGCCGTTGCTTGTGGTGATTGCTTAATACACAAAGGTCAATGTAAAACCCGTTAGGCCAAGTACGCCCAATCCATAGCCGATCCACGTACCCACAGCATACCCGTTCGCCTGATTTTTAACATCGTTCCACTTTGCGTTATACTGGGTTTCATTTACATGGTACTTGGCCTGGAAATTTTGCGTTGAAAGATGTAAGTCATCGTATTTAGGTAACCATAAAGCAAGATACACTGAACCAACAACGACGCCAATGACGCCAACCCCGAGGGAAGAATATCGAAACCAAAGTTTTCCCGAGCTTGCCGGCTGTTTTCCAGATGTGCTTGCGGCGGTTGTCTGACTTGCAGTGGTTCCTTCGCCATTTTTTGTTGCAACCTGCTGGCCTGCTGTTGCTTCAGCGGCTCCGGTGTAGGAAAATGAGATATTGTCCTGAACATATTGGATTTTATCGTTGATTGTAAAGTGAAACTGGCCGTTTTGCCGGAAAATGCCGCTTTGAATGGATACATTGGTGGTTTGCGATTTTACCCCATACACGGAATAGCGTAATTGAAAATTTTGCAATACCGCACCATTTGATTCTTTGGCAATTAAAATTCCGTTCCAATCAAAGGGGTTTGGCAATTGTTCGCTTTTTGTATTGTAATCGCCGTCGTTGATAGAAGTGAAAATTACCGGTTGCTTAGTGGTGCCGGCTACGGTGATATGTCCGGAAACGTTTATTCCGGTGAATCCTTTGAATAAAAAAACGCATCCTTCTTTAATGGTCAATCTTTTTCCCGCCGGAACGACAATGTCTTGATCAACGATATAAGGATTCCCGCTTGCGTCAAGGGATGCGGCCCGGATATCGCCCGAAATATGCGTTTCTGCTTTCACAGACATAAAAAATGCTGCAATAGCGGCAAAAATAATTACGGAATTTTTCATAGTTCCTCTCAAAAAACGGTAAAACAAACGCTTCATATTTTATAAAATAGATAATTTAAAATATATTTTTGACCGCTCAATTAAAAGGGCTAGATGAAAAAATACACTTTACAAACATTTAAGACGGTGAAACAACTCCTGCTAGGGTTGCATGCCGCTTGCTAATTTCAAGAGCAAGGCTTTCAATTGCTTCGATATCTTGCTGTGTCGGCATCCCCTTGCAAAGCACCGGCGGAATAATTTCAAGCTTTAGCGCTCCTATAGCTGAGGCCAATTGCTCGACAGCTTTTGTTGCCCAGCCATACGATCCGATTATCGAGGCGAATTTCAATTTCGGCCGTAAGGAATTGGCTAAATTCGCAGCATTGAGCACATGCGGATGTGCTCCAACATGAACGGTGGGTGTTCCAAGCACTACCGTTGCGGCATCTACAAGCGCAATAGCAAGTTTTCCAATGTCGGTTACGGAAAGGTCGAATTGTTGGACGAAAACCCCTTTACTTGCACAGGATGCTACCAAATGGTCCACAAGAATACGAGTACTGTTATGCATGGAAATATAGGCTACCACCAGGTTGTTTTTCGGCGTTTCGGAAATCCAATCTTTATAGGCGTTGATGATAAACGAAGGATGTTTGTATGCCGGGCCGTGGCTGGGGCAGATAATTTCTACAGGGAAGTTTGATATTTTGTCAATATTTTTCCTGATTATTCCTCGAAAAGGCATCATTATTTCCGCATAATAGCGCTTCGCAGCCTCATAAACTCTCTCATCATCTTGAGCGAATAAATCTGAAGTTGCAAGATGAGCCCCAAAAAAATCACAAGAAAACAGGATCTTTTCTTCGTGAACAAACGTACACATGGTTTCAGGCCAATGTACCCAAGGCGTATGAATAAATTCGAGAGTATGCGAGCCTAAAGATATTTTTTCGCCATCGGCAACCGTCCTTATTTTGTTTTCGGCCAGATGCAGATGGTCAACAAGCATTGGTTTGCATTTGGGAGATGCTAAAATTATCGCTTCAGGATATTTTGCAAGAACTTGCGGAATTGAGCCGGAATGATCCTGTTCCGCATGTTGCGCAACAATATAATCTATTTTCACCACATCGGATAATTGCTCCATAATAATATCGACTTTTGCCGGATCAGCAGTGTCCACGAGCGCGGTTTTTTCGGTTCCCTTAACCAAGTATGCGTTATAGCTTGTCCCGTCGGGCAATGGAATAAGTGAATCGAAAAGCCTTCTATCCCAATCCACAGCGCCAAGTTGAAATACGGAATCTTTTATTTTCCTGATATTCATGTATGCTCCTTATGTTCTAGGCGTGGTAAAATACATAATGCCTCAAAAATCATTTTTAAAAAGCGGGTATTTAAATTTGCATGAAAAATAAAATAACTCGGGCATTTTCAATGAAACTTGATCCATATCAATTTTCATTGAAAGGTCTTTTTTAAATACAATGACATAAGTATTTTTTACTATCATGAGGTTATCGGTCTTTAACGGCAAAATGGTCTTTAATTACAAGGTTTTACATTCAAAGTATTAAACAAAAGAAAAACAATATGACTCGATTTGGCCTTGACATAATTGCAAACTCATTTCCGGAAAAGCTTCGCAACAAGCGGATTGGTCTTTTATGTCATAGTGCATCAATTGCAAGTGACTACTCCCATGCAATAGAGGTTTTTTTACGTTCCCCGTGTAAATTAAGTGCATTGTTTGGCCCACAGCACGGTATGTACGGGCAAACGCAAGATAATATGGTTGAATGGGAAGGCACAGAGCATCCGACCTTACATATTCCTGTATATAGCCTATACGGTTCGGCTAGAACTCCCAATCCTCAGGCGCTGGCATCTTTAGACGATTTTGTAATTGATTTACAAGACGTTGGTGCGCGTCCATATACCTATATATGGACGGTAAAAAATTGCATGGACGCATGCCAGAAAGCAGGTATTGGAATATGGGTACTCGACAGGCCGAATCCTATCGGAATAATGCCCCTTGACGGCCCAATGTTGAATCCATCGTACTTTTCCTTCGTCGGCGGTGCGCCCATACCGTTATGCCATCGGATGACACTAGGAGAAATGGCATTGCTTTTACAACAATTGTATTACCCTACGGTGAATTTGCACGTTGTTTGGATGAAAGATTGGTGGAGAAACAGTATGTGGCATGATACGGAATTGCCATGGGTTTTACCGTCTCCCAATATGCCTACCGTTGAAACGGCGATTGTGTATCCCGGCATGGTCCTGCTTGAAGCGACCAATATGTCTGAGGGGCGTGGAACGACGCGACCGTTTGAAATAATCGGTGCACCATATTTTAAAACAGAAGAAATACTGTCGGAATTAAAAAAATACAATTTACGAAGCGTAATTTTTCGTGCTCATGATTTTATTCCGACCTTTCAAAAATGGCAAGGAACATATTGCCGCGGAATTCAACTCCATGTTACTGATCCATCCAACTATGAGTCGGTATTTGTAACGGCTGCTATTTTACAAGCGGTTTTCAACACCGCTGATAAGGCATTCGAATTTAAAAAACCTCCGTACGAATATGACTTGATTCACATGCCGTTTGATATTTTGTCCGGTGATGAATCCTTGCGAAACGCTATTTCATCAGGGGCCGATTTGGCTATTGAAAAATCGGCCTGGCAGGATTCGTATACCGACTATTTGAAAACTTTTAAACAGATAGCCAGATACCCGGAGAACAAGTCGTGATAGGATTCATTCTTGCGGCAGGGTTCGGAACTCGATTAAAGCCTTTAACCGATCATATCCCCAAAGCGTTGGTACCGATATGCGGTATTCCGTTAGTTTCCCGCGTTCATGATTTTTTATCGTCAAACGGAATTACTTCTATTGGGTGCAATTCTCATTATAAGCATGAAATCCTGCGGGCATATCTTGAAAAAAATCATTCGTCGGTACGCTTGTATCATGAAGAAAACAACATTCGAGGAACCGGCGGGGCATTATATTTTGCAAATGATTTTCTTTCGACCGACGACTGCTTTTGCGTCGCAAATGTCGATATTATTTCGACGGTAGATTTAAAAAAGATAACGGAAGAATTTTTAAAATCCGACAGTATGGCGGCGCTTATTGTGGCTCCGGCAGCGTCGGGATCCGTCTTTTTTGAAAAAGAAACAAAAGAATATATCTGTGCTCGGTCGCAACAGAACATCGAGAAAATCAATTTTTCAACAGCTCAAAGCGCTGATTTTATCGGTATGGCACTCTATAGAAAAGAGTTTCTGTCGATTATCGATAGCAACGATTTTTCAATTGTTCCAATATGGAAACGTGCGCAAAATCGGGGAATGAAGGTTTCGGTAATAGAAGCCGGGCCAGTTTACTGGATAGATACTGGATCACCAAGAGCGCTCGCACGCATACATTTCGATTTCTTGGATGAAAAGATTAAAATGCCGATTACCTCAATGGTATATGCGGATATTCGAAATAAAAAAGCTTTTCCCGTAGTTTTCCAAAGATCACAACAAAACCAATTAGGCCCGTACAGTTGGGTCGAATCTTCCGAATTGCCGCCAGGCATTTTATTGGAGCACACAGTTGTTTTTCCGGATGCAGAGATTAGACAAACAAATAAAATCGAAAACGCATTAGTAACTCGCTTTGGAGTAATTCATTTTGAAACTTGAAACCCTTCAATTGACACCGGCACAAATTGCTTTTCTTGAGAACCACATTTCTGGTTTTACTGCAAAACACGGCGGATGGAAAATTACCCATGCGGGATATGCAGGATCAGATCGCCAATTTTTTCGCGTCAAATCTATACCCGATAAGCGATCGTTTGTTTTGATCGTTTGGGATAGTTCCGACCATGATTGGGAACGTTTTTTATCGGTACAACGTGACATGTCGGAATGCTTGAGTTATTTGCCGAAGGTTTTTGCCTTCGATGCCGGACATGGTTTAATCCTCGAGGAAGATTTGGGCGCGATGACGGTAAAAAGATATTGTCTAAACAAAAAAAATACTAATAAAAGCAAAGAAAAGGTATATAGAAATATTATCGATGCATTGGTTCAATGGCAGTCTTATGACCCATCGAATTCTGTGATCATACAGTCGAGGGAAATGGACAAAGAAATGTTTTTATGGGAAAGCCAATACTTCGCAGATCATTGCGTTAAGGAATTTTTTGGCTGCGATTCCGTGCTGCCCGATCAATGGGAAAAAGAAAGATTGGAGTTGGCATTGCAGGCTGCTTCCTTTCCCAAAGTCTGTATACACAGAGATTTTCAGTCGGAAAACATATTACTTTGCAAATCAAACGTCAGATTTGTTGATTTTCAAGGCGCTCGCCTGGGTCCCGCAGGTTATGATTTAGCATCCTTATTGTTCGATCCCTATGTCCCGTTCCTAACAACGCCCCAGGTAACAAAACTTTTTTCATATTACTCGTCGACATCACGAAGTGATTTAACAACACCTATGTTTCGCATTTGCGCTATTCAAAGGCTCATGCAAGCGCTGGGGGCTTACGGAAAACTCTCAATTCATAAGGGTAAAATCTGGTACAAGGAATATATCCCAGTGGCATTATTGAGGCTTTTAAAAATTCTTGAACAACAAAAGGATTTCCCTGCTATTACAAAGGTTGTTCAATGCTGTATGAATCCCAAAAGTCAGAGTTCTCTGAATATCTGATGTCAACTACCGATATCCCTGAACAAAGTTCATTAGTAATACGACGTAATCTGAGCAAATCCTTTTTCGGCCGTTTATTTATCTGAAGTGAACAAATTACCTCGATTTAAAAGCCATTTTTCATCAACCTGGGTTTTGATTCGTTTCATATCGTTTATTGCGTCAGTACCATACATTTTCAATAAATAACGGGTTTTAATTTTTCCGATACCGTGTTCTGCCGAAATCGTTCCGCCACAGGATACCGTATCAAACATTATTTGTTCGTAAATACGTTGGGCCAAATCGAATTCTTCTTGATTATGAGGAATCAAGTTGATGTGGAGATGAAAATCGCCAAGATGGCCGAATATCGCATATTCGATCCCCGATTGTTTTATTATCGTAATCCATTGGGACATTATGGAATCAAAATGGGGGGGAGGCAATGCTGAATCGGTTGAAATTTTCCGAATATTCGGGTAATCTCGTTTGTATGTAGCGATCCTCGCATTGATTGCCTCTGGAACGGCATGCCTAAATGTTTTAAGCGTTTGAATTTCATTTTCCGTAAATCCGCTCCAGGTCAATTCGATCGACGATCCGAACCGAACCAACATCGATTCCCAGAGGTCTATAGATGACTCGAAGGTGATGGAGTTTTCTTCGGTAAACTCCCAGTATATTGCCGCGGTTTTTCCCGTTGGAATACGGGGGAGGTCGAGTGACATTGCATCGCTTGAGTTCTCTAGAATCGAAAGCGCGCTTGAGTCGAAATATTCTATGGCTGCTATAGGAGGTTGTGATCGGAAAAAAGCCGCGGCTGCAAAAGCGCTTTGAGAATCGGGAAAGAAACTTAGACCCGATACAATCGTTGGTTTGGGAATGAGCCTGATTCCGATTGAGTAAAAAATTGCCAATGTTCCTTCTGAGCCGATAAATAAATCGATCAAGTCCATATTTTTGTCGCTAAAATAACCGCTTGCATTTTTTAGTTCAAAAAATTTGTATTCAGGTTTTTTTATTGAATAATTGTTTCCTTGATCGGTTGTAAATGTAAATAAACCGTTCTTTTCGATGTTTGTTCCACGCCGAAGAGTCATCGTATCTCCGGTCGAAAATACAAGAGATAATTCTTCAATAAACCCACGAGTCGAACCGTATTTGTACGATCGTGCGCCGGAGGCGTTTGTTGCTACCGTCCCTCCGAGTTGTGCAGACATTTCTGTAGGATCAGGGGTGTAAATATAGGCCTTATGCAGAAGCCGTTCAATACCCTGAACCTTTGTGGGCCATTTTGTTGGATTTTGGCAAAAAATATCTATTGTATTCAGGGAAATTCCCGGTTCACAAACAAGCATTGGGCTTCCGTCGGGCAACGGGAGAACATATTTAATAGCAGACATTTCCGAAAAACTGATTGCTATACAGTCATCAATTGGAACGCTTCCACCCGTAATTCCGGTTTTACCGCCGATAAGGGAAAGTGGAATTCCCTGTAACTTGGCTTGAAAAACAATGTTCCTGATATCTTCAAGGGTTTCAGGAAAACAGACTTGTTCCGGAACACCAAGTGAAAATCGCGACTCGTCGGAGAGTAATTCTCCACATTGCGTTGTAATGAATTCTTTCCCAGTTATTATTTTCATGAGAATTCTACCGTGTAACCATGATTTAATATTTCCGAGGTTTACAGAGTATTAGCCGACTAAACCCGTCGGGTCTTTCTTAGATATTCGGTAAAAAGACAAAGGCCTAAACGAGCTTGCAATGATACGGTTTTTGTTTCTGCTTCTTCCGGTGTGCACAATGTTACTATGATCTTTTCATTTTCCGATTTATTACCGCACCGTTTACCTTCCAACGATTTAAATTCAGAATTATTCAAAGTGATAATACACCCAAAATAAAAAATGCCTTCGTCGCTTGCCCCAGGGGAACTATACAACGGACCATCATGGAGCGGCCGAAGGTCCTGCGCCTGGATTTTAAGCCCTGTTTCTTCCCGCAGTTCGCTTATTGCCACTTGTTCGACCGCATCGATTCTTCTGTCAAGCATACCTGCCGGGAATTCGAGGTTTTCGGCTCCGTTTCCGATTCTGCGTTGCAATATCATACAAAACCGCTCTTCCTTAGTGTCGGAGTTCCGTATTAAGGGTACAATTATGCAGGCGCTTCCTCGGATAAAAATATAACCCGGTAGCGTGGTACCAGACGGGTCCACAACTTTCGCATTGCATAAAGCAAATAGCAATTCTCCCGATTTTTTATGAAGCAGGGAAATTGCCTGGAGGTTTTGTATCGTGCAGCCGGCATTTTCGACCGTCTGTTTCCACGAAACTACTTTTGGTTCATCGGCAAAATCCATTGTTTCCATATTGTTCCCCAAAGCATCTTTTTTTTAGTCGGAAGGTTTCTTTTTGCGTACGAGTAATTTACCGATTTCCCATCCTGCATATAATAGTGCAAAGAATAAAATCGAAATTGCGACACCCCATATACCGGAAAAAAAATAAAAGAAAGCGGCGCATAATGGTACAACGACGATGAGAGATAATTTTAAGAACTTTTCAAAATATTGAAAGAAAATATATTTTCGGAACTCGGAAGACCGTTGACCGTAAAATCGGAGAAATCGGATGCCTTCCTTTGCCCATTTTTCTTTTAGCCGCTTATGACGAGCAAATTGATTCATTACTTCGTTCCATCCGCTTCGTTCGACATATTGCATGAGAAAGGGGATGGAATACGATACGTGACCCGTATCGAGCATAATATCGACCATGGGCGGGATAAGTTCTTTTTCACCGGGCATACTGGTGTATGCTTTATGCAAATAATGAAATGCTTTTACATTGTCTCCGGTTTCCCGATAATAATCCGCTAAAAACCAATAATCTTCAATACAATACGGATGTTCGATTTTAATAACACTAAAGACAAGTTTTTCCATCTTGTCAAAATTGTTAATCGTGCGTAAATGATGATAATAATCCCGCATTATTTCAGTGTTTTGGGGTTCTATGGATAACGCGGCTTCAAATGCCGTTTGAGCATTTTGATTCTCGTTTTTTTCAGTATAAATGATTGCTTTGACGCGTAGCGCTTCGGCGTCTATTGGAGAAACATCCAATGCTTGGTTTGCACAAGTTAATGCCTGATCGAATTTATTATCGTTAAGATAGACATATGCGCAATCAACATAGCCGACGGGTGAATTCGGGTATAGCTTTATGGTCTGTTGTGCTAAAGTCAATGCTTCCGTGATTTGTTCGTTTTGAGTGAGGCAAAATACCAGGCGAGATAATGTCCTAATATTTTTCGGCGATTTTTGAAGGTAATCCTGATACAGTTTGATGCTTTTGGATGTTTCTCCAAGAAAAACATAATGATCGGCCAAAAGGTCACGGACTTCGTCGAATTGGGGATTGAGTTGCAATGCGGTCAGAAAACAATGTTCCGCATTTTCATAGTGTCCCGTTCTTTCATACGCAACTCCGCCGTTTCGAAATGTTTCAGGATTATCTGTCCCAATTCGTACCGCTTTATCAAAACACAGCAGAGCTTCATCAAATCTGTTTTGTTCGGTATAAAACCAAATGAGTGCACATAAAACCGGTTCTAAATCAGGATGATATTTTTCCGCGCGGAGCAAATATTTTGAGGCTCGTTTTAATTGATCAACCTGCGAATAGGCATAAAACAGGCCAAGCAAAACATCCGGGTTTTTTTTGTCTATTTTTAAACTTTTATGGAGAAAAGGTATAGCTTTTTCAGGATCGTTTTGTTCGAGATAAACCCTTGAATACAAAAAATAAATTTCCCATTCATCCTGGTATTGAGGAAGGTAATTCTCTAAAAGGGAGCGTGCCTCATCGTAAAGACCAAGTTCCAACATTTCCTGTACCCGTTCCACCAATTCGGAAAATTCCAACCATTCATCCATTGATGCGATACCTATGAGGGTTTGATAGTGACAAATCGAATTGCATTGTCATTAAAATGAATAACCCGGTGTTTGGGAAACGATTTTTCCGTCTTGCGCATATATTCTGTCAAGACACGGACTTAAACCGCATAAAATTTCATAACCAATCGTATCCGCTAATAAAGCGACTTCGTCGACTGTAATACATTCATCGCCTTGGTCACCGAAAACGACGACTTCATCGTCTACCTGTATATTTGAATTAAAGCCGATATCCACCATGACGTAATCCATTGTAACTCTGCCGGCAATTCCATATCGTTTTCCGCCAATTAAAACCGAACCTTTATTGCTCAATTGTCTTGGAAATCCTATTCCGTACCCGAGGGGAATCGTAGCAATTTTTGTTTCGGACTTTGTGGTATAGGTTCCTCCGTAGCTGATAGGGGTGTTTGCCGGAACGTTTTTAATTTTAATGATTTTCGATTTTAAACGAACAACCGATTTAAGAGGAATGGGGAATATTTGTTTGGGATCCGGTTTACATCCGTATAAGGAAATTCCCGGTCGAATGTGCGTGCATTCTCCCTTAAAGGGGAATCGGATCGTTGCAGCGCTGTTTGCATAATGAATGTATTTCGGTATAAGTCCACCGGCTTTGAAATTGGCAATTGCCATTTTGAAAATGTTCAGTTGTGCTTCAACTGTTTTTGTCGCCGGTTCGTCGGCATTGGCAAAATGGGTGAAAAGGCCTTCAAAAACAATTTGATCGCTGTTCGTTACAGCGTGAATCACGTTTCCTATTTCCGTCGGGTTTAGTCCGAGCCGCCCCATTCCGGTGTCTATTTCGCAATGAAAACGGACCGCAAAATCGGCAGTTTTCCATGCTGCAATGTCGGCACAATCATTAAGCGAAAAATGAATGTTATGACTCGAACCCCACCGCAATTCATCTTTGCCGCATTCACCAAAAACAAGGATAGGGGATGTAATGCCATTGTTTCTGAGCGACCGGGCTTCCTTGCAATTTGCAACGGCAAAAAAATGAACTCCATGGGCCTCAAGCGCTTTTGAGACGGCGATGGCGCCGCATCCGTAGGCGCAATCTTTAACAACCGCTATCACGTCCTTTACGTACGGGCTTGCCAGACGTAATTGATCGAGGTTGAAAAGCAAATTGTCGAGAGAAACCTCTATATAAGGAAAGCCAGGAGAATTTTCTGTCATAAAGGCGTACTCCGCATTACGGCTGTTTTATTTTTTAAAAGCAGTGTATTGTTGAAAACGCTATCAAATAACCGTGATTCCGACAAATGCATATTGCAAAGTGCGGATCCGATAAAGAGAGAATCGGCCTTTGCCTCCCAATAGAGGTCGATATTCTCTTTGGTAATGCCTCCGCAGGGAAAAAGTCTGATGTTGGGAAACGGGGCTTTGAGGGATTTAATATACGACGGCCCGCCTAAGGCATCGCAGGGGAAAACCTTTACGGCATCGGCGCCGCATTTCCATGCTTTTTCAATTTCGGTCGGCGTCAAGGCTCCTGGAAAAACCGTCAATGATTTTGATTTGCAATAATGAATAATTTTTTCGTTGCAATGCGGACTGACGATGAACCGCGCCCCACTTGCAATCGCAGCATCGGCGTCACGAATAGAGCAAATTGTCCCGGCCCCTAAAATCAAAGAATCGCCAAATTTTTTTGCAAGTGCAAGAAGCGTTTTGTCGGTGTGAGGGACGGAAAACGAAAGTTCGAGAATCGGCAATTCTGCCTGTATCAAAGCATCGGCACAAATAAAAATTGAATTTGTATTGTTACTTCTGATTATTGGTACAATACCTGCTTGTATAATTCGCGAAAGAATTATGGAATTTGTCATGGGATATTTTATATGAAGTTACTAATCATGCAACCTATCCTCACATATTTTCCATTGTCCGTTCTCGGATTTCCTGAAAAAACAAGACCGGTAATTTTCATGGCATGCGGCACCGATTTGCTTAATTTTAAAAAGAAGCGCATCACCGTCACAATCAATGCGGACTTCCGAAACCGTCTGAAAATGCCCCGATGTTTCACCTTTAAGCCATCTTTTTTTTCTGCTTCGGCTATAATACACCATTTTGCCGGTAGCCAGAGTTTCCTCAAGAGTTTCCTTATTCATATACGCAAGCATCAGCACTTGGTTTGAAACTTCATCTATTGCGATGGCTGTAACCAACCCTTTTTCATCGAATTTTACGTTTTGTAATAAGTCCATTTGAATTCCTTGTGATATTTAGTATCTATCAATTTCTTATTTGGCCATTTCCCCGAACAACCCATTTATAGGTCGTCAAATCGGCAACGCCCATCGGTCCTCTGCTATGCAATTTATCCGTGGAAATCCCGATTTCCGCACCCAGTCCGTATTCTCCTCCGTCGGCAAATCGCGTACTCGCATTTACCATAACCGACGAAGAATCGACCCCCACAATGAATGCGTCTCCTTCGGCTTTGGATTCGGTAACAATCGTATCGGTATGATGCGACCCGTACTTGTTGATATGCTCGATGGCTCCTTTTACACCGTCAACTATTTTTATCGCGCAACGTAAATCCAGGTATTCTGCATACCAATCGGCCTCGGAAGCTTTTTTAATGGATCGCGAAAGAAGGCGTGAATCGTTGTCCCCGAATAATACGACGCCTTTTTCAATCATGGCATCAACAATCCGTTTCTTTGAGGCATTGGAAAGAGACTTGTCTAATAATAATGTCTCCATAGCATTGCAAACGGACGGACGTTGCGTTTTTGCGTTAATTATTATTGAAATGGCTTTTTGAATGTTTGCTTTTTTAGAAATGTATACATGGCATACTCCCTTATAATGTTTGATTACAGGAATATGGGATTTTTCAACCACTGTTCTAATAAGGCCTTCGCCTCCTCGTGGAATAACCAAATCGATAGTATCGACCTGTTTTAACAATAAATCGATGGCCGTCCGCTCTGTTGTCGGAATTAATTGAACAACGTCTTTCGATAAGCCCGTGTTTTTGCAGGCTTGGGAAAAAAGCGCAGCCAACGCCGTATTGGAGTGGATTGCTTCGCTCCCGCCGCGTAAAATAACGCTGTTGCGCGATTTAAGGCAAATTGCCGCAGCATCGACCGTTACGTTGGGACGCGATTCGTAAATAATTGCTATGACCCCGATTGGAACATGCATTTTGCAAATATGAAGGCCGTTTGGGCGTGTTCTCTCTTCAAAGAAGGAACCTACCAGTGATTTTTGGGCAGCAACTTCAGAAAGGCCTTTTTTTATTGAGGTGAAAGTCTTGTCGGTCAATGTAAGGCGTTCTATCATTGCGTCCGGGATTTTTTTTAAGCGAGCCGCGGCGATGTCTTTTTTATTCGCATGTAACAGTGTCGATTTGTTATTGTCAATTAATGCGGCCATTTCCCGAAGGCAAGCATCGATACTCGATTGTTTAGTGTCAACAAGCAGCTGGCTTGCACGACGAGCCTTTATTCCAATTGTATCGATTACTTTTTTCATAGTAGAATCGTTCATACGCCTTATTGCCTGAAAATGGTTTGGATGGTATTAAAATTCGAAGATAAAATACAATAAGCCCAAACTAAGTGCGGAATCAGAGCACAACGAGGTTGTCTCGGTGGATAAGTTCGTCAAAAGTTTTCTGGCCGAGTATCGTTGTGATTTCCGGTGATTTGCAGCCGCATATTTTAGCGGCGTCCGAAGACGAATAATTAATAAGTCCGCGACCGCAAACTAATCCTTTATCGGTAGAAATATCAACCATGTCTCCGACATTGAATGTTCCGATAATTTTTTTTGCTCCCGCAGGAAGTAGGCTTTTTCCTTTTTCCGAAATAGCTTTATATGCACCATCATCAACAATGATCGTGCCCACTGGTTTCCCGGTAAAGGCTATCCAACGATGGCGAGCCGGCATCTTTTTTAAATTGGGTAAAAAACATGTTCCAATGGTTTCATTTGCAAGAACTTCGAGCAGGGAATGGTGAAATCCATCGCCGATAAGCGCATGCAAACCCGCTTTCGTGACCATATCCGCAGCTTTGAGTTTTGTAGTCATTCCGCCGACGGAGATTTCATTTTTCTTATCCGAGGCATAATTAAAAACAGTAGGGGTAAGTTCGGGAACAACCCGAATGTGCTTCGCATCCTTGTTATCTTGAGGGTTTGAATCGTAAAGCCCGTTTATATCGGTAAGATTGATAAACAAATCGGCTTGAATTAAAAGTGATAATTGGGCAGCGAGCGTGTCGTTTTCTCCAAATTTGATTTCTTCAACTCCGACCGAATCATTTTCATTGATAATAGGAACCGCATTGACATCAAATAAATTAAATAAGGTATTACGCAAATTTAAATAGCGCTTTTTATCCCGCAAATCATCCCAGGTTATGAGAACTTGTCCTATCAAAATTTCATGTTTGGCAAAATGTGAGGCATACATATTCATTAAACTTATTTGGCCGATGCTCGCACAAGCCTGTTTAGCAGGAATAGTACTGGGGCGTTTCTGCAAACCAAGGGCTTGCATTCCATGCGCGATGGCTCCAGAGGAAACCAAGAGAACTCGTTTCCCGCTTTTTGAGAGAAAAGCAATACTATCGACAAGTGATTTTACCCGTTTTACATGAGGAGTCGTTTTATTGTCGCCGGTGAGTATTCTGCTTCCGACTTTAACGACGAGGGTGCGGGCGTTTTGAAATTCCTTACGGAAATCATTATCTGCCATAATTTAAAGGGGCCCTAATGCTATGTTACCTTGATTTTTCCATTTTAACGATAATCTGCTCCAATTCCGCAATTTTCCTGCCCAGTGAAGCTTTTTCATTGCCGAGCGAATCGTTTTCTGCGGTACAGCGTTGGTATGCCTCTATGAGTGTGTCAAGGCTACCGGTTGTGACCGCAGATTTGCTTTGTAGACGTCGAACCCGGAACGTGATATCATCATATTGGTCTTCAAAGCTTTTTAAAACGACTAAAAGTTTTATCCACGTTGTAACATCACCGATTAGTTTGTCTCGCGGATAGCGAAGTTTGAATGTATTGAATGCCTCCAAGGCTGCTTTCGGATCTGCCTTGGGATTATCAAAGTAGATGTTAATATAGCCGATGCGGTACAGTGCGCTTTTTGCTGATGTCGATTGTGAATAGTCTGGTGAGAATGCGATTTCATTGTAAATTTTCAACGCTTCAGCATATTGCTTTTTGTCGAATTTCGATTCTGCTGCAGCAAGGAGGCGTTTGTCGTAGGTGTACTGAGCAACCGTACTGCTTGATGCGCAGCCGAAAAACAAAAGCGAAACGCTGGCCGTCAAAACCATGATGATTAGTAACGACCGAAATATCGTAAAAGGTGTGCCTCGGTTTTTCATGCTTGTCCTATTTTGTGGAACGGTCAAGGTTAATCATTTGTTCGCCGCTTGACGTATAGTCTTCGGCAACAGGATTCCTGATTTCACGTAATTTTTTCGTTACATTTGAAATGCGCTCCGTTTCCTCGAGAATAACCCGTACGCGTTCCTGCATTTCCGGAGGATAATTTTGCATAGACATTTCAAGAAATTGCGCATTACCTGAAATAATCATAAGCGGATTATTGATCTCGTGATTTACTGATGCGACTACTTCTCCGATTGCGGCAAGGCGTTTGGATTTGACCAGTTCTTCCTGGGTGTTTTTTAGGTCTACAGCCATATCGTGAAAGGCGTTTGCAAGATCTCCGATTTCATCGGATGGATATCCGGTCGGGTCTACTGTAAAATTCCCTTTTCCGATTAAGCTGGCCGATTCTTTGAGACGGCGTAGGGATGTGGTGAGAAACCGTGAAAAAAAGAATGCAAATCCGCTTGCAACGGCAATTACGATAAAAAGAATGACGATGGTCATTTGTTTGATGTCATTTATCCGCCGTTCGGTGTCCTTAATGACGATTTTAGTCTGCTCGTCGATAAGCGAGTCAATTGACTTTAGCGTTCCGGTCAATTTTGTATCCGCCGAATCAGTTAAAGCAATTAAATGCGTGCTTTTAAGCAGTAACGAATCCTTAACATTTGTCGATCCGACTTTTCCGGTAATAACGAATTGTGCGAAAGACATATCGTACTGGGTATTATACTGGGTGGCGGTGTCCATCAGGGTCAAAAGGCTGATATGGTTTTCATAGTGAATTATGCTGTTGATGTCTTTACGAAAGACGGCAGAATCCAAAACCGAGATCACGTTCAGTTCAAAGTTTATTGTGTCAAGCAATTTTTTTACAACGAGGGACGATTGTTTGAAATTTTCCACAGATTCGCGTTTTCCGATTGCTTCAAACGACGTGCGACTACGACGTTTATCACTTTGCAAACTTGCGACCCGAAGCAGTTCGTTTTTTACATCATCCTGCCTTTTTAAAATGTTGGCAATGCCGTTAAGGTCGGAGAGTTTACTAACGATAACAACATAAATTATATTTAAAAAAATGACAAAAAGAAAACCTATAAATAACTTCGTGGAAATTGTTAATCGCATATTGCAGTATTGTTTTCCTTTAGCAAATAGTTGAAAAGTTCTTTGACCATCGCAAATCGTTTTTAAAAATCATGACCAAAAGACAGATAGAAAAAATTATCAGAAGCAATGTTCAGCTCTGGTTCGAATTCATTTCTCAGGAGCTGGCCCCATGAAAACCTGATTGGGCCGACGACAGTTTCATAAGCCAATCCCAACCCAAGACCGCATGCTGCCCTTTTCACAAAATCGTTTGCCAGATCTTTTATGGCCCGAGTGTTTTCAAAAAGCCAGCGATTATCCCATTCCCATGAGAACCCATAATCAATGGTCGCAAAAACAAACAGGCCCGGCTGAATGGTCGCTCTATATTGTCCTCTAAAAAGCAGGGCAATATCTCCCGGCAAAGCCCTTGGTTTTAATCCAAAAAACGAAATGTAGTTGTATACTCCGATTTCTTTATATTTTTCTTCAGGAACAACGCCACCAATATACACGCGCTCAACATCTGGCAAAGAATCAGATGCCCACACGAACTGTATTTGAGGTGAAATAGTATGTGACTTAGCTATAGTATAATATTGACTGAAACTTCCGTCCACTTTAAAAAAACTTTCAGTACCACCGATCATATCATGCGCGCCGCCAATACTAATATAGTCTTTATGCCCTTTTTGGGGAAAGGGAAAATTGTCCAGGTTATCTAAGGTGAGGCGCCCCATAAAATATTGCATGCCGCGTTCAAAGCCGCCAAAGGGATTTCTGAAAGACTCGGACTGATACAATTGGAATTTTTCTATTCGAACGCCACCATCCAACATAGCGAATTTACCGACCTGAGCACCAGCCATTGCAAGAATACCGACTTTGCTTAATGTTTGCTCGTCTAAAGTAAGACGCGTAACTAAAGAGTCTGTCGGATCCAAGGATTCTTTCCTTTTTACGATGCGTTCCAGTGAAATGTAGGTTTGAGCTTGGATACTATTGGCAAATGCCTTTGAGAAAACATGGTTATTGCTCAACTCGAAAGAGTATTTCTCTCTCATGAGCCCGTATTGAAAATGAAAATTGGCATCTACTCCCAATCCCAGAAGATTTTCGTATCCCGGCTGGATATAACCTTCGAGAAGGTGATACTCATCGAAACGTAATCCAAGCCTAGCCCGCCAATATTCCTTTTCCGTTAAAAAAACGGATACTATACCAAGACTGTCAACCGAAATATTTACGTTTTTGAATAATTCCGTCGCGTATAACGACGAAATTCCCCTGGAAATGATCGTTGCAGATAGCGTATCGCCCAAATGAATGTCGAGGGCTGCTTTAACCGTTGACGATAATGTTTGATAATTCCCATTGAACGAAAATCCGCGAACGATTCCGGGGTCGGTCGATAAAACCGTCGTATCGTTTCTACGTTCAATGGAAATTATGCGAGTGAAAGACTTGTTAGCGTTGCATGCTGAATAAACGATCTGTTCACAATGGCTTTTTGATATACCGGTATCCTTATTAACAAAAAGTAAAGCATTTTGGCATGCTCGCGCCGTAGTTTGATTCATATTTGGAAAGTAAAATGGCGGATATAAAATAGTGGACTTTTCCGATCGTGAATCTATAAGTGAATCCAAAACTTTTTTAATTTCCGCTATTTCCAAATGTGCTGCCGTATATCCGCGCTGGATAAGAGTATCGATGCGTGTAAAATCGGTATTCGAAAAATCGGTTAAATCCGGCGTGATGACCAGATTCGCCAGCTTTTTTTCTTTGGTCTTCTGCTTAGTCAATCCGATATTCACAATTTGGTCGACAAGGTGCACCGGACTATAAAGATCTTTTTTTCCCAACATAGGAGAGGTGACATCGATGGCGATAACGGCGTACGTCGGAAATTCGGACAATGCGGATTCAACCGGTATATTGGCGGATAGTCCGCCATCCATCAACAGCATTGAATCTATCGCGACAGGGGAAAAAACAAGCGGAAAACTGCTTGAGGCCCTAACTGCGGTGGCTAAATTTCCATAAGAAAAAATGATTTTATTTCCGGACACTATGTCGGTCGCCACCAACCGTAAAGGTATTGGCAAGCTATCGAAATCCTTTTCAGCGCGATACTGCGCCGGGGCCAATTTTGCCGCAAGCCCGGAATAAAAAGACTGTCCGTCGGAAATGGACGTCGGTAGAATTATCGAAAAATTATTATCAAAACGCAGTTCATATAAAAACGTCCCCGGATCGGATTTCAGGCTTACAAGCATTTGCCGGCGCGGGGATGTATTTGAATATATGGAAGTCCAATCGAATTCTTTTGCGAATTTCGCAATAGAATCGGCACTATTGCCTGAAGAATATAAACTGCCTATAATCGCACCCATGCTGGTGCCGATGATCAAGTTTGGTTTTATATTTGCTTCCTCAAAAGCCTTTAATACTCCGATCTGAGCGAGACCCCGTGCTCCGCCGCCACTTAAAACAATTGCAAAGCCTGTTTTCGTTTTTTCGTCGGCGTGCGTAGGGAAAATAAGGCAAAAAGCGGCGATTATTGACAAAAAGGTTAAATGTTTTCTCATAAGGGGTATCGTAACTTTGCATAATAGACGGTATATTCCGTAGACTGTCTTTTACTATACTGTAAAACTGCAAGACCGCGTTTCTCCAGCAAAGAAAAAAACTTGGAAAATTCCGGATTGTCTATAGGATCGTGGGACGGGTAAACGAAGATACACCCGTTCGCGGTAATTGATTTTCGGGATGAAAACAGAGAATAAGTATTGGGCCGTGCCATAATGCATAGCGATGTTGTTTTAGGGTGATCGGAAAGAAAAAAACCAAGCATCGATGCTTCCTGGTACCGATTGGCGCAAACGCCTAATGTATGATTGGGGTCAAAAGATGTACGGACCTGATTTACTTGCTCTGCAAAACCTTTCCACCCTCGTGCTTGTGATGCCGGGTCATTCCCGGGGGGCAACGGTAAAAAGGGAAATTGCAAATGAATAAGGACTATGCAGGTGGAAAAAATGGCGAACAGAACCGAAAAAAAGATGAACCTTCGAAGCAGTTTATTTCGTGTAGGATCAAGAGTGTCCCACAGAACCCCTATAAGTAAAAGTCCGGCCACATAGGCTGATGCAGCCCAATTTGCTTCAACATTTTTTTGAAGGCTTGCTGCCATAAAAACAAAAAACGGCACGCAAAAAAAACAAAAAATAAACGCTATTCGATCGTTTGTTCTCGCGGATTTCCAGAGCCTAAATAGAGCAATAAATAAAACCGCAAAAACGAAACCCGACATAACCCCGGCTTGGCCGCTGAGAAATTCCCCGAAAGTATCCCAATTAAGAGATGTTTTTGCATTAACTCCATGTGTGAATTGAAATGCAAATGAAATCCATGAATGCCGTGAGTTCCAGAGAAGATTCGGGATAAAAAGGATCAACGAAATTGCATTCGACGCGTAAAATTGCCATTTGGTCAACCATTTTCTCTGCTGTTTTGAGAAAACTAAAAAAAAGAGCAAGGAAACAAAAAAAAGAATAAAGGTATATTTTGACAATAAACCCATACCATTGCTTGCTCCAAGCAAAATCCAGGATCCGGTATTACTTTTGAAGATCGCAAAATAGGCAAAGTATAATGAACTCGACCAGAATAAAATGAGCGGAATATCGGGTGTAGCTAAAAGTGTACCTATACCGAAAAGCAAAATGCTGTTTGAAAGGATAATAAAGAAAAATAAAGAATTTTTTTGTTTTAAAAATTGTTTTGCAAGTCCGTATGAAAAAACCGACGCCAAAGAAGACGCAAGTAATGTTCCGAATCGGACTCCCAGGTTAGTAATGCCGAATAGTTTGCTCGAAAGATGAATTATCCAGGCAACCATCGGGGGGTGGTCAAAATATCCAAAAGAAAGTTCCCTGGACCAGTCCCAATAGTAGGTTTCATCGGGGATAAGTCCAAGAAACGAAATATACACTGATCGTACCAGCAAAATAATCGCAATTATCGCCATAGCCCAAATATCAACAGAACCAAATTCGGTGTTGGGATTGCTTTTTATACCATTATATCTTTTGTCTATCATAGGCGCTGTGCAGGTAGGGACGACTGTTGAATTTCCTGTTTTCAAAAAAACTACTTTTTTAAAATACACTATGCGATTTGGAAAATCGACTTTGTCTTGACTTTGGCCAACGATAGTTTATATTTAAGCGGTTCAACCCAGATGGGATTTCAAAGCTATGGGAAAGATTGAATTGCATTGCATTAATTGTTCTCTGATTTTATTTGGAATACAAGTTTTTTGTATTGCAGGCGTGTCGCCAGTAACCGTAATCCCGCATGATGAATTTGAAGCAGCATCTATGGTTCAAAATGGAATTTTGGATTCCGTTTTTTGGAATAGCTTACGTCAGTTTTATACTCAGCCTATCAATGTTCCGGACGGCGGTTTAAGTCAGTTGCAAAAAATTGACGGAATCGATTGTCAAGGTTTACCGGTAGAAAAAAAAGATTTGAGTCAATATGAACCGTGGTCTTCCTCAAAAATAAGCAAGTTTTATAATGATTATCCATGTTTGCAAAAATTTGAACCTGTGTTATCCTTTGAAACCACCCCCGTTTCCGGACCATCATTTATTGAAAGTGGCGTCAGTTGCGATAATCGTCGGTCTGCTTCTGTCATAACGCAACTTCTTTTTGAATGCCCTACGTCGCATTTATCGGCGTCCGGAAACGTGCATACCAATGATTCCGTTATGCTGTGGCATGACCGTCTAATTCGTTGGAAACCGTATAGCGGCCTAAAATTGCAGCTGGGAAATATTGACGTTGATGGAAAAGATGTTTTATTTCTCGGACATTTTTACCATGATAATAAGGTGCAATCGGCAAAGGAAAATTGGTTGTTTGCGGATGACCATTCCTTTAACGGACTTGCGATGGAATCTGATTTTTGTAAACAGTTCTCTGCTGATCTTACGCTACACAAGTCACCCGAAGAGGAAATAATTGCCGCTTCAATGGGGCTTTCGGGCGACAGCTTTTCTTCCGCATTTCATTTTGCCAGAACCGCACTGTTTACTTCGGATGGCATTCAAACTGCAAATTTGACTTGGGTGTCTGTAGAATCGAATATTTTTGGGTATCTAGTAACATCCGAATGCGGTATTAACATGAACGATTTACATTCGTTTCCATTCCACATGCAATTTGTCACAAAAAGCGATCGGGGCAATTCTGAAGCCTCAATTTCATTTATTCCAAGAAATAGTATGCTAGCTCACAGCAAAACAGTCTATGAAGCCAAACAGTTTTTGGTAAATGACGGGCAAGACTCGAGTATTGAAGCAATGACGGTTTTTGATTGCCGGACCGCCTTGTACGGCGATTCATTATTTTCGACAGGTTTAAATTACGGGATCGTGAGCTCAATGGGAAATACTGATTGTAAAGCAGGAGTGTACTTACGAGGTTCGCACATTATTGATTACGTTTTAAATTATGAATGGCATGGACAAATTATTTCAACACACAATAAACACCATGTATATGCTCAGGCACGAAAGGATTTTGAGCCCGGAATAGTATCGGCAGCGGTTTCCTATAATGGTTTTGTGTGGGAAAACGGATTCTCACAAAACACGGTTCGTTTGCCGATTGGATTATTTATTTCACCAGCGTTGCGATTTGATCCGTTTTTGGAAATATCGTGTAATTCTCATGATGAAAAAACAATTGGAACCGGATTAAGCCAGGAAATTCGCTGTTTTAAGAAAAATGTGGGGCAATGGGCCATCCAAACGAATTGGGATAAAAAAGGAAAAAATCAGTATTTGATCTCGGCACGAACAAGAGTATGGTTTTAATCGAATTTTTAGTGTTCGTGAAGCGTTCTTAAAATAAAACAGGTCTTTACTCAATATAAGCAAAGACCTGTTTTTATATTTGAATCCTTTTAAAAGCCCAACGTAATAAGTACTATTCAGGCAAGCAAAAGATCGGCATATTATCATATTACCAAGAATGTCGCTGTCCGCCTCTATTACCTCGGAAACCGCCGCCGCCTTGATTTTCCGTGCGTGGACGCGCTTCATTTACCGTAAGCGGACGGCCTTTATGATCTTGACCGTTAAGAGCAGCGATCGCCGCTTGCGCTTCAGAATCCTGAGCCATTTCGACGAAAGCAAAACCTCTCGGTCTTCCCGTGAACTTGTCTTTGATGATGGAAACAGACGTGACTTGTCCATGTGCTTCAAACAATTGGCGAACATCGTCTTCGCCTGCATCAAATGACAAATTCCCAACGTAAATGTTCATGTGAGACACCTCTCTTGAAACTGTTAAAAAAAAACGCATTTTCTGCCGTATTGCAATATACCTCAAAGCCTGTTAGAATCCAAGTTATGCGGTACTTTTATTACAACCTTTTTCGTAAACGTTTTTATTGCGTTATAATGAATTTGGGGCATATGTGCTTCGTGAGGAAATAAAATTGCAAATGTATTCGGAAGAAGGCTCATATACAAAAGGTCGCCTTGTGCAAGGCCGAAATCCTTTTCCTTATCAAACGACAGTATTGTGCATGATGCAAGGTTTGCATAGCCTAAACATTCTTTTCCTGAAAGTACAATTTGAATATCAATGAATTTCTTGTGGAATTCCGGTTTTTTTTCCGACCGATCCATTGTCTCATATTCGCTAATAATCGCAAACGTGCCAGTATTGTTAATCGAGTGAGTTCCGCACGAAAGTTGCAATAAATCCGAAAGAAGAAAGGATTGTACATCGGCAAAATTTTCATTCAAACCGGAATAAAGATTAAAATGGTTAATGGCATCGTAAATCATAATGTGCAATTTCTCCTCAAAATTATGTATTTTAGAAAATATTCTAAAAATATCATTCAAGGAAAATACCGATGAATAAGTTTTTATTGTTTTTTATTCTTAGCGTAATGACAAGTGCATTCAATTTTTACGATGCTTCTGCTGCAACCGTTTATCTTTCCGATCTATCGTGGGTCTCTGCAACCTGCGGATGGAGTACTGTTCAAAAAGACAAATCAATCAACCAAACACCTATTACAATAGGAAAAACGGTTTATGCCAAAGGGCTGGGTGTTCATGCGCTCAGCGATATCGTTTACAAATTAAATAAATCATACACGACATTTTCTTCCGATTACGGTATCGATACCGAAGTCAACGGACAAGGATCATCGGTTTTCAAAGTGTTCGTCAATGATTCTCTGGCATTTGCAAGTGCCTTAATTAAAGGAAATATGGGGGCACGAAAGTTGACTGTAAATGTCGATGGCAAAGATTCTATGAAATTGGAAGTAACTACCGGCGGTGATAATTATAACAATGACGATGGCGATTGGGGAGGAGCTATGCTTACCTTAAAATCTTCAACCGCAGCAACTGCTCCTAAGAATGCCGATGTTGCAGTACACGATATACGTATAACGGCTGGAAAAAAACTGAACTACTCACTTGATAAACCGGTAAATGTCGGCATTGCTGTCTATGATATGAACGGGCGGATTGTGCGATCCTTTTTTGTTAATAGTCAAATGCCTGGAAAACATTCGGTTGCTTTAGTTGACGGAACAGGATGTTTGACGGGTGTTTTTGTCGTTGCTTTTACTTTTGGGGAGCATTCTGAACTACGAACTATGATTTCAGGACTTCGATAAAATCAACATGGGAAATTAAGAAAAAGTGGTTTTAATGTTGAAGGAATCCGTTTAATTTCGGACTTTTCATAAATTGCACTCGCCGGTTTTATTGAATTTATTTTTTAAAACGATTTCCAAGACTTGATTTATTTCCTCAGAGCGATATGGTTTTACAAGCCGTGCCGCAAACCCGAAATTTGTCGGATTTGCCATTATCGGATCTTCCGAATATCCGCTCGATGCAATGTTGATGACAGAATGATCAAGTGCTGCTATTTCTGCTGCGGTATCTTTCCCGCCCTTGCCGCCAGGAATAGTAAGATCGAGAATCGAAACAATAAATCGTTTACCTGTAACAATCGATTGCTTTATTACCTCGATCGCGCGTTCACCGTTTGGCACAGTTTCCACTTCATATCCCATATGAGTTAACATTTGGGAGGCAACATCCAAAATGAAATCTTCATCATCCATAACCAATATTCTACCTTGTCCCATATGCGGGGAATGCAGTTGATTTTCGTTTATTGAAGGTTGTCCTGTTGCCGCCGGAAGGAAAATATGAAAAACAGTTCCAGTTCCAAGTTCAGATTCAACGGAAATGTGACCATCATGCTTTTTGATAATTGAATACGAGGTGGCAAGACCGAGACCGCTTCCTTGTTGTTTTGTCGTAAAAAAAGGATCGAATATTTTGGGGAGGTATTCCTTGGCAATTCCTGCCCCAAAATCGCGTATCGAAATCCTGATATATGGTTTTGTCGGCAGGAGCGGCGCCGGCGGAAGTTGATTGATATTTGCAATAGAAACGAGCAACTTCCCGCCAAGCGGCATCGCCTGCCTTGCATTTATAGCTATGTTATCAATGACTTGAGAAATTTGATGTGCATCAAAATCGCAAAGCCAAATATCGGACGGGATTTCAAATACAGGTGAAACGGTTGAGCCGCTCAAAACAAATTGTATCGAATCGCGCACAATTTTTATAACCGATTGCGTTTTTCGTATCGGTACACCGCCCTTGGAAAAAGTGAGTAATTGTTCCGTCAGGTGTTTTGCCCTCTCGAATACCGACATTGCTTTTGAGAGACTAACGGCAACCCGTTTAAGATCGCCGTCTTGCATGTACATCCGAGCAATATCGACATGACCGAAAATTCCACTGAGCAAATTATTAAAATCGTGGGCTATTCCGCCGGCCAATAGTCCTACCGATTCGAGTTTTTGGGCATTAAGTAACGCCTCTTCGGTTTTTTGTTTATCGGTAATGTCGCGAAAAACAAGTACAACGCCAATAATGGAGTTTGCTTTGTCCCGGATAGGGACGCCGCTATCCGCAATTATTCGCTTTGTGCCATCCCGGTGAATTAAAGCCGTATGGTTTGCAAGTCCGATGATTGAACCTGTTTTTAATACTTTGTCAACTGGACTTTCGCATGCTAATCCGCTCATTTCATTAACAATATTAAAGACTTCACTTAATGGCTTTTGCAAAGAATTTTCGAGGGAAAAACCGGTAAGTTCTTCGGCAATGGGGTTCATTAATGTGATTTTTCCGGAAACATCGGTAGTTATTACTCCGTCTCCTATACTTCGTAAAGTGACCAGCAATCGTTCTTTTTCTGCCGCCAAAGCCGCTTCGGTAAGTTTACGTTCGGTTATATCCCTTGTAGAGGTCAAAATGCATTGTTCGCCATTGATTTCTATAAGGCGCGCCGACATGCTTCCAGTAAGGATTTCGCCGTTTTTTTTTCGAAAATCAGCTTCAAGGTTCAGTACCTCGCCATTTTCTTTTAAACCCTCCAATAGCCTGTCACGGTCTTTTTGATAAACCCAAATCCCTAAATCGTCTGGAAGAGAAGATCTTCCTATCACGTCGTCGGCGGTATATCCGGTCATCGCGGTGAAGCCATCATTAATTTCCAGATACATTCCGTCATTAAATCGATTAATATTTATGGAATCCGGGCTGATTTTAAAGGCTTTAGAGAATTTTTCTTCATTTTCCCGAAGCGCTTTTTCTGCTTTTTTTTGATCCGAGATATTTCTTATTGCGCTTATTCGATACGTTCTGTTTCCAACGGTCATTGTTTTGGCGTGTACTTGAACCGGGAAAACTTGCCCGTCTTTCCTTTTAGCAAGATGTTCATACGGTTCGGTGGTTCCACGAACAATTGCGTTTTTTACCAAATCCAAATGCTCATTGGCAACTTGGTCGAGCAACGGTCTTCCTATTAATTCATCTTTGTGAAAACCGAGCATTTCACAAATCTGGTTGTTTACATCGAGAATGATTCCTTTTTCCGAAACGACGATACCCTCTAAAGTGGCTTCTGTAAACGTTCGTAACTTTTCTTCACTTTGTCGCAAAGCCTCTTCGACTTTTTTTCTTTCGGAAATATCGCGAATAAAAGTCTGATAGGTTCCGTCGGGCATCCTTTTCGTATTCATGTCGATATGGACTGCCGCCCGATCTTTTCGAGTTAAGATCCTTTCGCATCGGACTATTTTTCCTAAGTTTAAAAGGTCGTACCTGAGAGGTACTCGCTCCCGCTCTTCTTTTGAGAAAAGAATATTAATATTTGAATTGAGGAGTTCTTGTATGTCAAAACCGGATAAAATGCTGGCCTGCTTGTTCGCAAAAATAATTTCGCCTTTTGCATTTCCTATTAAAATAGCATCAACGGCCAAATCAAAAAGGGCCATTAGTTGGTCGGATGACAACGGATTGCTTTTATCGTTATCCATATGAAAACCTTATGTAAGAGACTTCCCTATAGGAATTAGGGCTCCACGGCAAATGCAAAATCAAAACAGTATACAGTAATATATAAACACAATAAGGATGAGTCAATAACAATCAAAAATTATTCCGTCTCCGGGGCTTTTAGGGAGGCGACTACGGTTGTCGGGGGCCGGGTCTGGATAGCCGTTTACTAAAGTAAATGAAATGGCATTCTATCACATCATGTGCATATTGCAACGTGTGATTGCCGGGGCGTTCGTAAAAATCGTGGGGAATTCCTAAGACGATTAGTTTTTCGTGGGTAAGGCGGTTGCCTTTGATTGCGAAATCGGAGACGCCGACGTCGAGGATGAGGCCTTTGTTTTTGTTTTGAAGATTTTCAAGCAACATATAAAATGAATTGCTTTTCCAAAACATTTTATTATGATCAAAGTCACCGAATATCTGATCCAAGTCCCATTGTCCGGGGAATTCCGTCAAGTCCATAATGCCGCTGATGCTTCCTGCGCCGCAAAAAAGGTCGGGATGTTTTGCCAGAAGAGTTGTGGCGCCATGTCCACCCATACTTGTTCCGATAATTGCACGTCCCGATTCATTCTTTATGGTTCTATAGGTCTTGTCAATAAATTCAATGACGTCATGGGAAATATAGGAGTCGAAGTTCGAATTTATTTTGCAAACACTATTTACGTACCAGGAACTGAAATTACCATCCGGACAAACAATAATTACCTGATATTTATCGGAAAATGAACCCAATGGGGCAATTTTTGCCCACACGCCGTAATCGCCGCTATATCCGTGAAGCAAATATACCGTCGAGTAATTGAATCCGCTTTTTGCATAATCCTGGGGCAGGAACACAGACGCATTAAAAATTTTCCCGGTTTTGCTACATGGAATGGAAACCGTATTTTGTTCCGCAGAATACCCCATGAAAAAAAAAGACAACGAACACACTACGGCAAGGATTTTAATCATTGAAAAATACTCCAATGCAAATGTACTTTTTTTAATGCCTAGGAAAAATACCTGTCTCGTGGCTAACTCATATTCGGGAAAATAATTAACGGTACAATAAATAAAAGTTGATTAAATAATTCTTTAATGTATATTATTAAAATATAATAACCATAAGTGGATTTTTCATGTTTAATCATTCCTATATAACACCTTCATTTATTTCCTGGCAAGGTATGCTACGCCGATTTGCTCCCGAGGCAAAGGTAAACCTATCTGTATTACGGTGTTTGCAGCGAAAAACGACATAATAATTTAAATTACTATTTACCGATAAGTCAAAGCCCGCTGCAGGATAAACCTACAGCGGGCTTTTTTATTGAGTAAAAATGATTGGAATCGTATGAGCAATTCGAACGCGGTAAAAGGTACTGTGATGATGATCGGTTCAAATGCGGGCATTTTGCGGTATGGTCTGCCTTATTAGGTACGCTCACGAAATTAACTCGCAAACGACCACATTGTTCAGATTTATTGTCGGGTTGGGAGTAATAGGCTTTTTAGCTATGACAGGTAGGGTGAGATTGTCTTTTGTTAATAAAAAAGGGCTTTTGCTTCGGGGCCTCTTCGGCGGAATTGCCGTTTGGATGTGTTTTATGTCGATTGCAAAATTGGGTTTGATAAAATCGTCCTTAATCGGGTACACTTATCCGATTTTCGCAACATTATTCTCGTCTGTATTTCTTAAAGAGCGGGTCAGTATGCCCAAGGCACTCGGCCTTTTTGGTGCCAGCTGCGGGATGGTTTTGGTGGTTATCGCAACCGGAACCGGAGGCGTTTCATTTGCATTCGGGTTTTGGGACGCTTTTGCACTGGCTGGCGCAATGCTTGGCGGGCTTACGGTTGTACTTGTTAAGAAATTACAGGATACGGATTCGACGGAGTCGATTTTTTTCAGCCAATGTTTGATCGGATTCTGGATTACGGTAATACCGGCAACCGCGTGTACCCACAATTGCGGCTATTTTGGTTGTTTGCTTCTTATTTCGATAGGACTGCTTGCTGCAATAGGTCAATTAACCATGACGGAAGGGTATCGCTATGTCTCCGTTTCGTCGGGCTCGGTAATTACGTTACTTGCGCCGCTGCTTAACATCGGCGTAGGCGCGTTATTGTTTCATGAACCGTTCCCCGTTTTAGCCATTTGTGGAACGGCAGTATTACTATTGTCTAGTTGTTTGTCGGTAAAAAGCGAATTGTGAAAATAGCAGGCAGTTTAAAATTGAAATCAACTGATTTTCTCGATTTGCGCAATGAGATCGCGGAAAATGAAGTGATGGAAGGGAAGGAAAAAATACCAATACGCCTTTCCCAAAAACGAATGCGTTTGATAAAAAGCCTTTACCGACAACCGGTTCATGGCTCCTTGCGGCGAAATGTCGAATTGGAGCCACGCTTTACCGGGCAATTTCATTTCTGCCCGCAGCAATAACATTTTGTTTTGCCGAAGATCTTCCACTCGCCAGAAATCGATGACATCATTGATTCTTAGGCTCGACCGGCTTCTTCTTCCTCGGGATGTTCCGACCCCAAGCAATAAACGATCGACGTTTCCACGAAGTTTCCACATCCAATTGCTGTTAAACCAACCCTCCTTCCCGCCGATCATGCAAATCGATTTATACAAGTTTGAGGCCTTTTTATTGCTAAGCAATGAGTATACTGTTGTAAAGTTAGGTTCCGGACTGAGCTCGGCAAGTTTAATTGACAATTCATGCGCCGGGGGATAGGCATCGGACCATCGCGTACTGACTCTGTCCTGTTCTTCCCGGCTAAGAGCCCGTACAAGTGCTTCGCGAAAAGCTAAGGTCTGAAACGGAATGAGTTCCCTGATTTCATTGTTTTTACAGATTACCTCGTTAAAGCTGCTCTCCATAAGACAAAGAGTGATATGATGGGGAACAGGGGTGACCAGACTAACTAAATAGGAGAAAATCTTGATATTGGAAAAAGGGACAGGCATAAATAACCGGTTTTTACCAAGGACTTTTGCGAGAGTTTTCAACATCAATTCATAAGAAAGGATTTCTTTTCCGCCAATATCGTACGATTTACCGATTGTTTGCGGTTCCTCAAGCGATCCGACGAGGTACTTGATAACGTCGCGAACTGCAATCGGTTGACAGCGGGTCCGGGCCCAAACGGGAATTGGAAGGACGGGAACATTTCGAATGAGATTTTCAAGGATCTCATACGAAGCGCTTCCGGAACCTATTATGATTGCCGCCCTAAGAATGGTTACGGGGATGGAACCGTTTTGTAATTCTTGGGCGACTTGTATTCTGCTTCGTAAGTGCGGAGAGAGGGAAGAACGATTATCTCCGAGACCGCCGAGATAAATGATTCTGCTCACTTGCATTGTTTCCGCTGCTTTTCGGAAATTAATTGCTGCTTGAATATCGGCTGTTTCAAATTGTTGCGGCCCAAGCAACAGGGAGTGGATGAGATAATAGGCTGTATGAACATCCCTCATGGCATTGCATAATGTGTCGGAATCAAGGGCATCTGCAACCACGACTTCAACTCCGGGCCATTGGGTCTCAAGGTCCGGTGATGCGGTTCTAACCATAACACGCAATTTGTAACCGCGCGCAAGCAATTCCGGAACAAGTCTGCCGCCGATGTATCCGGTTGCACCGGTAACAAGTATTTTGCCCAATGCCGGATTTGGCTTGCTTGCCAGATCGGTACAATACAAGTCCTGACTTTCTTTAATCATGTTCGAACTCTCTCTCATTAGGTCAGGTTGCTTTGTTGTTCAATAATTTCATGAATTTAAATATAGCAAAGCATTATCTGCGGCAATTTGGGCCCGGTTGATGCAATCTCCTATGCCGATACCTCTATAGGAACTGCCGGTTAGGAAAAGCCCCGCATGTTTACGTGTCGAATTGTCGATTTCCGCCATTCGGTCAAGATGTCCGACGGTATATTTTGGCATGCCGTCGAACCAACGGAAAATTCTCGTAAGTTTAGGCTCCGCCTTAATCTTTGCAATGGTATCGATTTCTTCCAGCGCCATTTTACGCATTCCGTCGTCATCCAGGGATGAAACTAAATCCTCTCTATTTCCTCCGCCGAGAAACACCCGTAACAAAAGCATGTCGTCGGGTGCGCGGTTCGAAAATTTGATCGAACTATACGTAGCGGCATTGACTCGTCGTTTTTCAAGTTTGGGGACAATGAAGCCAAACCCTTTTAGCGGCGCTTTAATGTCTTTCCGGCTAAATGCCAATGAAATGGTTGCAGACGACGACCACTCTATTTTTTTAAGCTGAATTGTCAATTCCTTGTCTATGTCTTTAAGCAACGGTGCAGTGTCGAATGAGGGGGCTGCGGAAATAACGCTGTCGGCATATATCGAATCACCGTTCGACAAATGGACAGTATAGCCTTTGCCTGATTTGTCTATCGAAACCACTGACGCTTTTTTTCGAATGATGCTATTGCCGATGAATTGTTCGCATGCGTCAGGCAATTCAGCCATTCCATTTCGGAAACTCATGAAATATGTCATTTTGGTTTTGGCTGCTTTTTTACTGGGACTCAGGCTCGGAAGCGGACGATTTTTTATAGCTGCGACCATTCCCCGTATCATACTACCGTAATTTTGTTCAAGTTCGACAAAACGGGGAAACGTTGCAAGCACACTCATATTATCTGGGTTAGAAGTATGTATTCCGGCAACAAGGGGTTCGGCAATTTTGTCCAGGCATTCTTTGCCGAGGCGGCGGGTCACGAAACTAGCAAGGTTTTCATCGGCAGGATCCTTCCGTTTCGGAATGAATAATTCCATCCCCATCCGGATTTTCCCGGGCCATGAAATGAGTGACGCCTTTGCAAGAGGCATAATCATCGTTGGCACCATAAGCATGACTCCTTCGGGCAGCGGATGAAGTTTTTTGCGCGAGTAAATGAAGGTGCCCTTGAATTTATCGTTCGTTGGAATCATTTCGTTTTCGAGCTTTAAAAAACGGGCAAGGTCAACAGTCCAATATTTCTCGGGTAAGAAACAATCCGGACCACCTTCAATAAGAAAATCTTCGACATGCTCGGTGACAATCTTTCCGCCTACATAATCGCTTTTTTCCAAAAGCTGAATTTCAACATCTTGTTTGTTTTCTAGCGATTTTGCTTTTGCACGAACCGCTGCTGCAAGGCCTGAAATTCCTCCACCGATTATAACAATTTTTTTCATGAAAGGTCTCCTAAAAGTTCATCAAATCGAAGATGTTTGCTTATTAATAATGTCGGCAAGTGCATTGATGAAAGCCGGATTTGTGTTTAAAGAAGCAACGCGTTTGAATGAAAGTCCCAATGAATCGGCAATTCCCTTATGAACAATATCGATGTCGTAAAGGGTTTCCAAATGATCGCAGGTAAATCCGATTGGGATCTCGACAACCTGTTTTGGTTTTGTTCCGCTTTTTGCGATGGATTCTAAAATTGATTCAACGGAAGGTTCCAACCACGGTTCTGTGGATCGGGCTCCCTTGCTTTGCCAGCCGACTACCCAATGTTTCAGAGATAATTTTGAGGATATTGCAGCAACCGTTTCTTCAACTTGATTTTTATATGGGTCTCCGCTATCGATGAGGTGCATGGGAAGACTATGGCTCGTAAAAATGAATACGGAATTGGATCTTTCGAATTCCGAAGTGACTTGATCGATGGAATCTTGCCAGGCCTGCAAAAAGGACGGGTTGTCATGGAAACTGGGAATAAACGTGAATCTGTTTTCTGGGATGTGCAATTCGTCAAATGCTTTTTTATATGATCCGGTTGTGATGATTGTTTCATAGGGAGAAAGAGACATTGCGACAACCGTATCGGCTGCGTTTTTTAAGGCCGATTCATATGCCTCTGCAATGGTCGGGTTGGAATGTCTGAAACCGGCGTAGACCCGGAAATGCGGTCCGAGTTTGTTTTCCAACGCGTGTGCCTGGCATTTAACAATTTCTACCAAAGGCGATTTACCGCCTATCAATTTATAGCGTTCTTGCACGGCTGCTACGACAGGCAACGGCGCCGGTTTTCCCATAAAAGCAGTCATAAAAGGCCCGACATCATCGAGTGAATGCGGGCCGCCGAGTGCGACGAGGATTACGCCAATATGTTGGGTCATGAAAAATGCCTTTTTAAAATTACCGTTTGCTGAATTCGTGGACGGCGTTGATAAATGCCTCGGCATTCTCTATGGGGGTTTCCTTTAATATCCCATGGCCGAGGTTCATGATATGACCGTTTCTGTTTTCCGCTAATGCTAGGATGTCCTTAACGCGTCGCTTGATTGTATCCTCTTGCGTAAACAAAGAGATGGGGTCGAGATTTCCTTGTACCGCCTTGTCGTATCCGACCCGTTTCCATGCCGTTGCAATATCGCATCGCCAGTCAAGACCGATCACATCTCCTCCAGCTTCAGAGACGAGTTCAATCAGATGCGAGGCGCCAAAGGCGAAATGTATGAGCGGTACGGTTTTCTTGATTCCTGCTATTACGTTTTTTTGATGCGGCAACACGAATTCCCGGTAATCGGCGGTGCTCAGCGTTCCAACCCAACTATCGAAAAGTTGCACGGCATTAACGCCGGTATCTATTTGAGCATTTAAGTAATCGATGATAACGCCGGTAAGATGTTCCATGAGCTTATGCCAGGTTGCGGGATCGCCAAACATCATGGTCTTTGTGTTAACATATTCTTTTGAACCGCCAGCTTCGATAATATAACTTGCAAGAGTAAATGGAGCTCCCGAAAAGCCGATAAGCGGCACTTTGCCTTGTAATTCGTTCTGAACAATTTTGATCGCATCTAAAAGGTAGCGTATAGACGTCTTGGTGTCGATCGGCTTCAATTTTGTGACATCGCTTCTCGACCGGATGGGATTATGGATAATGGGTCCTTCTCCTTTTGCAAATTCCAAATCGATTCCCATGGGCTCAAGAGGAAGCAGGATATCCGCAAAAATTATTGCTGCGTCGATATCGAACCGGCGGATCGGTTGAATCGTAACCTCTGCCGCAAGCTCGGGAGTTTTGCACATTTCCAAAAAACCGTGATTTTTCCGGATTTCCCGATATTCGGGAAGATATCTTCCGGCCTGACGCATCATCCACACGGGAGTGCAATCAACCTCTTGGCGACGGCATGCGTTTAAAAACCTGTCTGATCTTGACATGTGATATCCTTGAGTAAAAATGTGCTTGTAAAATTGCTATGCAGGAAACCGAGAGTTCGGATATAATCGCTATTGAATATAGATCGGCACGCCGTCTTTCCTTTCGTAATGCTCGGCAGTGAGGCGGTACAAATTAAAATATACGTCTCGCATCAAACAATGGATATTTCGGGAAATAGAGAGAAATCACATCGATTATGAGACCGGTTTTCATCTGCCCCAAGGATGAATTTCAATCTGTGCGGAAGGGGTTTTGTCACCATGTTGGATTAACTGCTCGGGACAAAAAAATCCGGTTGCACCTTGTCCATCGAAGCAATAATGACAGGGTTAGCAACGTATTTGTCCGAGTACTGTTGGTGCGGGTTTTGTTATAAAGCAGAAATAATAAATACTTATGTCAATTGTGAATTTTAAATCGAATTATATTGAAGCGGTTACAGGTTATTGTATTGTAGACCAATTTTGGATGGTTTTTTGGAAAATATGCTTTTTGCGATTTAATCATGCTCGTATTCCCGAAAAAAAGGAGTTGTTTCATGAAGATGTTTTGCGTGCTTTTTTTAGGATGTGCTTTCTTAATTAATTCCTGTAATTCCAATAGACCCGCGTCGAACAAAATGGGAGACGGGAAAAGCTCGTCCGTATGCCCGGCAAACACCGGTATGGCTTCAAAGCAGGTGTCATTAACTGGAGTGGTTCTCGATACGATTAATACGGCAGGATATACGTATGTGTTCGTAAAAACCTCCGATGCCAACGTGTGGGTTGCTTCTCCGCAATCCAAATTGACAATCGGCGATACAATTGATGTCATGGATGTAATGCCCATGAAGGATTATCATAGCAAAACACTGAACAGAACATTCGACTTGGTTTATTTCGCGGGCGGAATCGTGAAAAAAGGCGACGCAAATTCTTCCTATAAGGCGTGCGCGATGAAACCCGCGGCGTCACCGATGGAACAGATTTCGTTGCAAGGTGCAATGGGACATACGCCCCAAATGGATCCAGGAGTCAAAGCGGATTTCACAAAAATAAAGAAAGTGCCGAATGGCAATTCCGTAGCCGAGCTTTTTGCGCAAAAGGAAACATTAAAGGGAAAAAAGGTCGTTTTATGCGGCGTTATAGTCCATGCGAACGACAATATCATGAATAAAAACTGGTTGCATCTTCGCGATGGAACGGGTAACGAAGGTGCCAACGATATTATTGTAACAACCAAAGACAATCCTATTGTCGGTCAAATCGTAGTTGCCGAAGGTACGCTTTCCAAAGACAAGGACATCGGAGCGGGATATAAGTTTGCGTTAATGATCGAGGATGCAAAGGTTACGGTGCAAAAATAACTTCGCAGTTTGTCAATGAAGGAGAACGGAAACGCCGTTACCGATCGATACCCAGAGGGAGTTTACAGAAGGCAGGAAATTACCGATAGAAACCGGACCAATTCCCAGCCAAATCATGAGAACACTGCAAATAGCCATACCGGTCGTGACAAGGGGCGCCCGTACGTACGAAGAGTTCGTTTCGCGGGCGTCCGGCGTTTTCATATACATATTTACCATAAGCCTAAAATAATAATAGGCCGACAAGACGCTATTGAGAGCTCCTATGACGGCAAGACCCGTATAGCCGTCATGCAATGCAGCGGAAAATAGGGAGAATTTTCCCCAGAACCCTGCGAACGGCGGAATTCCTGTTAAGGATAAAAGTAAAATCGATGCGAGCAAGCCGACAAATGGTTGGCGCAAACCAAGACCGCGATAGCTGTCGAATTGGAGGTCTGATTCGCCTTTTTGTTCTACCTGTCCAACGAAAATAAAAATGCCGAGCGACATTAACGAATAGGAAATTAAATAATAAAGAATCGCCTCGGCCCCTAAAAGCCGTGTAGAGGAAAGCGCGACAAACCCGATCAGCAAATATCCTGCATGGGCAATGCTCGAATATCCGAGCATTCGCTTGACGTTATTTTGACGAATGGCCCCTAAATTACCGATTGTCATAGAAATGACGCTGATCCACCATACTATTGCAGTTAAACTCGGCATGCCGGGCTCAAAAAGATCGACTATGAGTCGAATGAGCACAATACCGACTACGGTCCGTATTGCAGCTGCCATGAATCCTGTGGTAGGGGTAGGTGCGCCTTCGTAAACATCCGGGAGCCACGCATGAAACGGAAAAAGGCCCAGCTTGAAGAAAAAACCGATGGCAATGAGAAGTAAAGCTAATGGAAACAAAGGTGTCGAGAATCCGGAATTGCCCGAATGGATTTGCGCGGCAATAACGGTCAGATCGGTTGAGCCGGTACTACCGAATACCAGTGCAATGCCGAAAAGCATAAACGCCGCCGATGCTGCGCCGGTGACAAAATATTTCAAGGCGGATTCGGTTGATTTTTGGCTGTTTCGGTTCATACCGCACATGATATAGGTCGTGATTGAGACAAGCTCGAGATTTATGAAAAGAACCATGAGATCGTTTGCCGCAACCATGATTACCATCCCTGCGGTTGCCGCTAAAAGCAAAGCATAATATTCTTCTCCAAAATCCAGATTCATTCTTTTGAAATATGAGGGTGCCGCAATTGCGGCTATACCGGAAATCGCGAAACAGAATAATGCACTGATTTGTGCAAACGAATCTATATGCAACATCCCGGAAAAAAGCGTATATGAATTATTCCAACCATGAGTGAAAACAGCTCCGAGAATAACGGCTGCAACGGTTATAAATAAAGCAAAAGCGCGAGAGGGGAAAAAGGCCGAAAGAAGGAAAATGATTATTGCACCTAATGCCGGTATAATGACCGGCAACAACAAGGCTACGTCAGCGGTCATGATTGATACTCCCTTGATCTTGTTGTAGCGCCGCAGAAAAATCGCGAGTCTGCATAGTCGATAAATTTACTTGTTGAATGATTTTCTGCATCGACGGTTCTGTCCTTTTAAGAATCGGGTTCGGGAATAGCCCCATTATAACCATAAGCAAAAGAATCGGAATCATGATGATTGCTTCGCGAAAAGAAAGGTCGGGTAATTTTTCATTTTCCTGTTTTGTTATCGGGCCGAACATTACTTTTTGATACAAATGGAATAAATAAACAGCGCCGAGAATTACACCGCTGGCGGCAAAAGCGGCATACAGGGGGGATGCCGCAAACGTTGCCAGGAGTATGAGGAATTCGCCGATAAATCCGTTTAACCCGGGCAGACCTACCGAAGAAAGCATTGAAACCATGAATACAATCGCAAGTAGAGGGACTGTTTTTGCCAATCCGCCGAATTCACTCATGAGTCGGGTGTGGCGACGTTCATACAACATTCCTACAATGAGGAAAAGCGCTCCTGTCGAAAGTCCATGATTGATCATCTGATACATGCCGCCCTGAAAGCCTTGGAGTGAAAAAACGAAAAGGCCCAGCATGACGTAACCCAAATGACTCACTGATGAATATGCAACAAGCTTTTTTATGTCGGTTTGCACAAAAGCGACAAGTGCGCCGTAAATGATGCCGATGATCGAGAGAATAATCATAACCGGCGCAAATAGATGGGACGCGGTTGGCAAGATCGGAAAAACAAAACGCAGAAACCCGTATACGCCCATTTTCAGCAGAACGCCGGCCAAAATGACACTTCCGCCGGTCGGGGCTTCCGTGTGAGCGTCGGGCAACCAGGTATGTAAAGGAAACATCGGCACTTTTATTGCGAACGCGAGGGAGAATGCACCGAAAAGCCAGAGCTGTTCTTTTGTGGACAGCACCACGTTGTGCATGTCGCTGATCGCAAATGAAATATGTCCGCCTTTTGACGCTTTCCATGCAGTATAAATCAATCCGATTAACAACAGCAGGGACCCGACGAGGGTAAACAATACGAATTTTATTGTCGCGTAAACCCGTCGTTCTCCACCCCACATTCCGATGATAAAAAACATGGGCACTAGCATTATTTCCCAGAACACGTAAAACAACATCGCATCTGCCGCAACAAGCGTCCCGATCATACCGAATTCGAGCAACAGGATCAATCCGTAGTATTCGCGTGTGTTTTTGGTAATGTACTTATAAGAACAAAGAACAACAATAGGGGTAAGAAACGTTACAAGCATCACGAGAAATATGCTGATGCCATCGACGGAAACCGAATATGAAATTCCCCATTTGTCGATGAGCGGGAAACGTTCGGCGAATTGGGGGATGCTTGTCGGAATAAAATCTTTAAGGATCACGCATGAAATCAAAAAAACAAAAAGGGAAACGCATAAGGAAAGATTTCGATGGAGTTTCGACGATCCTTGCGGCGTCAGAAGCAGGAGCACGAACGTCCCGAGCGGCAAAAAGGTGAGAATAGAAAGCATGGGTACGTTCATTTGCATCTACCACTTTCCAATGTAAACAATGAGCATTAATAGTGCAGCGCCGGCACCAAAATAATACAAATAGGTTCTGACCGTTCCTGTTTGTAACCGACGAACAAGGCCCCCTGAAACGGACGATAGTTTTGCGATTCCGTTTACCGCTCCGTCGATGATGGCCACGTCAACAACACGGAAGAGAATGTTTCGAGTAAAAGAAAAGAGAGGATTGATTAGCACTATTCGGTAAAGCGCATCAACATGAAATGCCGCTTCGGCAAAAGCTGCGATCCCGCGAGGTTCAGAGGCAATAAAAGGCTTTCGAACGTACTTTATATATGCGATAGTGATTCCGATGAACGCCACGCTCACGGATAATGCCATTACTACGTACTCAATGAAATTTGAATGCGTCGCACTGGTATGTTCGCCGAAAACAGGTGTCAACCATGATGCAAACACATTTGATCCGCCTAAAGCTTCCGGTATTCCGAAAAAACCAACCAACACCGAACCCAAAGCAAGGATAATAAGCGGAATAGTCATGATGGGAGGGGATTCATGGATTTTTTCAAAAGCTGTTGACGAACGATTTTTTCCGAAAAAAGTGATAAAGACGAGCCTAGACATGTAAAAAGCCGTGCAACCGGCGCCAAACAGCCCGAGCACCCATAAAATTTTACCATATGCTCCCCAGGTGTTGAACACACTCCAAAGAATTTCATCTTTGCTGAAAAATCCTGCGAAAGGAGGTATGCCGCATATGGCAAGCCAGGCTATTAAAAATGTTGTTCCGGTTATGGGCAATTTTTTTAACAAACCGCCCATTTTTCGTATGTCCTGTTCTTCGTGCAATGCATGAATGACCGATCCCGCACCGAGAAAGAGACATGCTTTGAAAAATGCATGAGTAAATACATGAAAAATCCCGGCACTATAGGCTCCTGCCCCGACGGCAACAAACATATATCCCAATTGGCTTACTGTCGAATACGCAAGAACCTTTTTTATATCATTTTGGCCGAATCCGATAAGTGCCGCGACTAACGCAGTGGCAATTCCTACTCCGGCTACCAGTTGTCCGGACAATGGTGATAAGTCAAAAAGAAAATGCATACGCGCAACCATAAAAACGCCTGCGGTGACCATGGTTGCGGCATGAATGAGTGCCGAGACCGGCGTCGGGCCTGCCATTGCATCGGGCAACCACACATACAAGGGGATTTGCGCGCTTTTTCCCATTGCTCCGGTAAAAAGTAAAAGAGACGCAATCGTAGCTACGGGAGCAAGAAGATAGGCATGGGTTGCTAAAAACGAAAACTCAAGCGAAGACGGACCGTTTTTTAGAAGCGTGGTATAAATGAGAAAGATTCCAAGGACAAAACCGAAGTCGCCGATTCGATTGACGATAAACGCTTTTTTCCCAGCTATGGCTTTTGCCTCATCATCGAACCAGAATGCAATGAGCAAATAGGAACAAAGTCCAACGCCTTCCCATCCGAGAAACATGAGTACCAAGTTTGAACCGAGTACCAAAATGAGCATTGCGGAAAGAAATAAATTGAGATAGGAAAAAAAACGTGCATATCCTTTATCATGTCCCATATAGCCGATTGAATAGAAATGAATGATCGTTCCAACAAAGGTGACAAACATCAACATCACTGCGGTAAGACGGTCGGCTTCAAAGGCAAAATTTATGGAAAAAGCGCCGCATTGTATCCAGGAGAAAAGCGTTTGATGCACAGGCGTTGTTTCGGGCGATTTTCCTAAAGCAAGGAATACGCCGCCGGCGACCATAAATGAGGCCAAAGGCCCCAAACAAGCGAGAAAGCCCACGACGGTTCGCGACGGAAACGAGCCTCGCTTGGGCGAAAGAGCGCATAATAATCCTATTGCAAGAGCGCCTATAAGGGGAGCAAATGGAATAACCCATAAAAGTTGTTCGATAGATTGACGGTCCATTATTTACTCATTTCCTTGGCATTGTCGAGAATCACCGAGCGTCGTTTCCGGTAAAATAGGACTATGATAGCCAGACCTACGCATGCTTCGGCTGCAGCAAGGGCCATAATAAAAAAGGCATATACGTGCCCATCAAGATTTCCATGGACTTTGGCAAAGGTTACCCACGCTAGATTTGCGGAATTAAGCATGAGCTCGATGGACATCAGGAATAAAAAAGCACTCTTGCGAACAAGCATGCCGAAAACGCCGATAAAAAAGATTGTAATTGCCAAGCCGATATAGGCACTTGATTCCATAGCGGTCTACCGTGCCTCCGTTTTTTTCTTTTGTTGTTTTGTAAGAACCAGAGCTCCAACAAGAGCGACGAGCAAAAGTAAAGACAGCATTTCGAAATTCAGGACATGGCGGGTAAATAGCAAAGATCCGATATTTGCGATCGTTCCGTTTAGGGACGCATCCTGTGGTTTTAAATATGCCGTATGCAAGGCCAGTTCGTAAACACAGATTCCTACGATCATAATAATTGTTGCCAGAATTCCGCCGATCATTGTTCCGCGTTCTTTTTGAAGAATTTCCTCTTCGGTATCGACGGTCATGATGACGAAAATTATAAGCATCATAATGGCGCCGGCGTACACGACGACTTGCATAACTGCTACGAACGGTGCCGAAAGCATCGCATATAAACCTGCAAAGGCAAGAAAGCACACTACCAGGCTAATTGCAGCTCCAAGTGCCGTTCTCCGAGTGAGCATACAGAGCGAGGCGATGACGGCAATCCCTGCAAAAAGTGAAAAAAATAACACTGTCATTGGTGTTCCTGTTTCAGTACGATGAAAGTTTCTCTTTTGTATATAAGTAATTCTTGCAATCGCCGTTTGCCAGTTCATATATGCCCGAGCTCATGTCTATCGCCTCAAAAGGACAGGCTTCGACGCAATAGCCGCAAAAAATGCATCGACTGATGTCAATGTCGTATCGGGACGGAGTTTTTTTTGGCTTTCCTTCTTCGGTGAGGGCCATTTCAACCGTGATGCACCGAGCGGGACAGGCGTTGGCGCAAAGCTTGCATGCGGTACATTTCAATTCGCCGGTTTCCTTTTTTAACAAACGATGCAATCCGCGGTAATTTTTTGCCAGTATCCGTTTTTCTTCAGGGTAATTTATAGTCGGTAAACCACTCGGATTTATGAGATTTCTCATAAAATGGCCGATGGTCACCCACATGCCTTTAGCGACTTCAAAAACGTATAGTTTTTCGCTCAGCGACAGTTTTTGTTTTTTTACAACAATCATTTGCGTTACTTTCCAGGAACCAAAATCAAAATCAATCCGGTTACAAGAATATTTGCAATGCCGACCGGGAGCATTATTTTCCATCCGAGCGCCATAAGTTGGTCATAGCGCAACCTCGGTAATGTCCATCGGATCCAAACAACGGTGAAACAGATTAAAAACGATTTCAAAATAAATATGCCTATCTGCAATACTGCTGCCAGGGAAGATTTCAGTATGGAATTGAAAGGTACATACTGCGCAAAAACAATTGCCCCAATCGAAATGAGCGCGATGCACGCTAAAACGGCATATAAAAGCATTCCTTCTTTTTCGCGAAGATCTTTCCATTTGTATTTTCGCTTCGAATAAAAACGATGGAGAAGAAATGCGACAATGGAAACACCGGAGAACGCGAAGGCTGCGGTTATTTGAAGAACGATTGCCGCGTTTTCTTTTATGGTTTCGGTTGGAAGCCATGGAATTTGCCAACCGCCGAAAAACAAGGTCGTGATCACGGCTGCGGCAACGAAAATATTCGCGTATTCGGCCATAAAGAATAATGCGAATTTCATTGAGCTGTATTCGACATGAAAACCGATGATTTCCGATTCGCCTTCCGGAAGGTCGAACGGCGTACGGTTAAGCTCTGCGAGGGATGCTATACAAAAAAGAATACAGCCGACCGGTTGCATGACAACTCCCCATTTCGGGAGAAAACCGAACAGCAGGCCCCCTTGCATAGCGGTCATTTCGCGAAGATGAACCGTTCCAAACACCATGACAAGACCAACCAGCGATAGCCCCATCACTATTTCATAGCTTATCATTTGCGCGGAGGACCTCATTGCGGCAAAAAGCGGATATTTGCTGTTTGAGCCGAATCCTCCCAAGACAAGACTATAAACCGATAAGGAGGTAATTGCAAGAATGAATAGAAATCCCACATTGATGTCAAGCACGCTCATGGGAATGACGATGTTGCCTATGACAAGGTCGTCGGCAAATGGCACGACGGCCATACCCATCAGCGCAACGGTCATAATTATAAGCGGGGCGATAAAGTAATAAAACTTGTTGACAAAAGGTGGCGTGATGTCTTCTTTAAACAATAATTTTACTGCGTCGGCGAAGTTGAGGACAAATCCGAAAAGCCGAATGCCGAGCACGTTGGCACGGTTGGGTCCTACGCGGTCCTGAATGAAAGCGCAGATTTTACGTTCAAGAAAAATATTAACAAGGATGAATCCGAGAGTCAGTCCCCAGGCGAATACGGCTTTGCCGATTGTCGTACCAAGGAATAGCCAATCCAAATGCGTAAAGAAATTCGTCATCGATCAATCTCCCCGCCGATGACGTTGAGGCTGCCAATAATCGACACCAGGTCGGCAATCATAGTGCCTTCTACCATGGACTCGATCGCGGAATAATTACATAACGACGGCGACCGGACTTTTATCCGGTAAGGCTTTGGCGAACCGTCGGAGATAATGAAAAATCCGAGCTCGCCATTGGCGGCTTCGGTGCTGTCGTAAATGGCTCCCGCCGGGGGAGCTATTTTTTTAAACCCTTTTGACTTTTTTGCGCCTTCGGCAACGGAAGAGTCCGGGGGCATAGCTTTTATACGGGTAATAGCTTGACGGATAATTTTTACGCTCTCGATCATTTCGTAAACACGGACGAAAAAGCGGTCGTAGGTATCGCCGTTTGTCCCGACCACAACCGAAAAATCAAATGTTTCGTAAAGATAATACGGTTTATTTTTCCGCAAATCATACTCGAGGCCGGTTGCCCGAAGACAAGGCCCGGTAAATCCGTTTCGAATCGCATCGTGCGGGGTAATTGCTCCCACATTGCAGCATCGGTCGTAAAATATCCGGTTTCTTTCCACAAGCCTTCGAACGTCATCGATTGCACCGGCAAGATCTTTTAACACAGATTCAACCTCATCCGTAAAACCTTCATATAAGGGAAATGGGAAGCTTCCGATCCGTACGCAAGAATACGTAAGCCGAGCGCCCGAATACTTTTCCATGATATCGTAAATTTTTTCACGGATTTGAAACAAAAACCAAAACGGTGTTAATGCGCCAAGATCCACCAGGTGCGGCCCCAGGCAAAGCAAATGGTCCATAATCCGTCCAAGTTCGCAGAACAGGACTCTTAAAATCATGTCGTGCTCTGAAATTATGATACCGAGCATTTTTTCGACAGCTTTACAATACCCGATATTATTCATCATCGGCGAGGCGTAATTCATACGATCGGTGTATGGTATAACTTGATGATAATTTCCTGCCTCGCAATTTTTCTCGGCGCCGCGGTGCAAATAACCCAATTCGGGTACTGCGGCAATTATTGTTTCTCCCTCCACTGCCAGTAAAAGGCGTAGAATTCCATGAACAATGGGATGCGCCGGACCAAGGTTGACTATGAAAGGATCGGAATCATTTGAAGTTTCTTTTTCGAGTGTATTTCCGCATTCGCCAATTTTAATTGATTCAATCGGTTTCCCCAGTTTCCCGAGTTTAATTTTCATCTCGTCAAGTAAATCTTCGCTTTCCGGGATAGCCTGGCGACCATTGATAGGAAAATCCTTCCGAAGCGGATGTCCCGCGAATCCTTGGAAATTCAACAGACGTTTCAGGTTCGGATGACCTTGAAAAACGATACCGAATTGGTCGAATACTTCACGTTCGAGCCAATTTGCGACGGCAAAAACCGAACTTACCGATGGAATCTCCGGCGTATCGGACGGTAGATGAACCTTAATGCAAATGCGATGACCCAAGTCGGTTGACGTTAGGACGTATACGATTTGAAACCGGTTGGCCGTGATCGGCGTAAGCGACAAGCTATCGATGCCCACAATGTCGACGAGCATATCGAAATGTGTTGACGGCGTATCACGTAACAGCGTCAAAAGCGAAATAATATTTTTTGAGTCAACAACGGCAAACAGGGAGCCGCAATTTTCCTCAAATTCAATATGGTCGTTACCGGCAAGCTGGCTCACAATCCGCTGCAAGGAAACCGCTTGCGTGTTATTTTCTGTCAAGTACCGATTCCTTTGAGATTTTATTCTGTAATTTGATTATCGCGTCAAAGATCGCTTCTGCACGGGGAGGACATCCGGGAACATACATATCGACCGGAATTATTTCGCTTACTCCCTGAACCGTACAGTAATTATCATACAAACCGCCGGAGCAGCAACACGCACCCACGGCAATAACCCATTTTGGCTCGCACATCTGTTCGTATATCCGTTTCAGTACCGGTGCTTGCTTATACGAGATCGTTCCTGCGACAATGAGGAGGTCTGCCTGGCGCGGAGACCAACGGATGAGTTCTGCTCCGTATCTGGCAATATCAAAATGCGATGATGCGGCACTCATAAATTCGATTGCGCAACAAGCTGTTCCGAACACATACGGCCAAGGAGAATTAAGGCGTCCCCAATTTACTATATCGTCAATGCGGGCTGTGATCCATGAACGGCCGAATACTGTTTCTATTCCCATTCAAGAGCTCCTTTTTTCCAGGCATATGCAAGCCCTGCAATAAGCACCAGGATAAATAACCCCATTTCAACAAAGCCAATCATGCCGAGGCGCCGAAGCACAACTGCCCATGGAAAAAGAAAAACTACTTCTATGTCGAACACGAGAAATAAAATAGCCACTAAAAAAAATTTAACGGATAGCTTTCCCCGTCGAACGCCGGTTGGTGCGGGGACTCCGCATTCATATTGTTCCATTTTGATGGCAGTCTTTTTTTGGGGCCCCAATACTGCGGAAAGAACCATCATGCTGATCGGAATGAGTAACGCCAAGGCAAGAGTTATTAGAAAAGGGAAGAAAAGGGTAAATGAGGTTGACATTTAGAAGTACTTATCGGTTTCTATAAATAAAGCGTCATGATCAAAAAAGAATATCATTCATAAACCATCAAGTTGCAACATGTCTTCCGAAGTAAAAGCGGAGAATGAAACAATGATGCATCCGTATAAATATAAAATATTCCATTTGTGAAAAAAAGAACTTTTTAAACAACAGTCTCAGATATTGATTTCCGGCTTACAGAGGGTTTTATCGATCTGGGGCTCAATAAATGTAGAAGCGTCAAAAAGGGATGTCGGATTGCCATTTTAGGACCTGAAAAGCGCATGATTGTAATAATTTGTTCCCGTTTTAGTTTTTCGTAACAATGAATTGTACAGCGGGCGCATGTTGGCTTCATTGCACCCCAAGGACATTTTTCAATGCGGGTTTTTGCATAGTTGAGCAAAGAAGTGCAATCGGGACAAGGGTGTGGTTGTCCCTTATGATTGCCTCGACAATAGATGTCGATCATCGCTATAATGGTCTTTTGTTCTTTTTTATCTGCATTCATGATTTATTGACCTCCGTACGATAATAATTAAATTACATAAATTATGAATGTATAAAATTGATTTGGATCAAGAATACTTGAATTGTTTGCAGGAACGCTGTTCAAGAATCGTGTCGGGGAAATTACGGGCAAAAATAGTTTAAATTCTTGGTTTTTTTAAGTTCGACAATATAGCGGGTTTGAATAATAATGAGTGACTTAAGAAACGAAATTGCATTTTCTCCGATGCGCTGTTCCGAAATCCGGGTATAACAATCGAGGCATATTTGTATGAAATCAATTGAGTGCTGAAGTAATATGTCTGCCTCAATGTCAATGGCATTGGGTTCCATTGAAAAATGCCTTTCAAGTTCAGACTTGATATCGTCTTCAAAAATCGGGGTTGCTCTGATAACGTGCAATTCTTCTTCGGAAAAATTGGCAAGAGCTTCGGGAATATGTCTGCGCCGTTTTGCAAAGTAGTTGCATAATAATCGAACGCCTTCGCTGGTACCTTGCTTGCTGAGATTGTCAAATATGAGTGAGTGACGCAACTCGAATGAATCGATGACATCCAACACTGTTCCGAATGTTGATACACCCATTATTAGCCTCTTGGTACCAAAGGGAGAAGGAACGGATTCGATTAAAGATAAATTCCGTCACCGTAAAAACTAAAACTATTTAATTTTTTTAAATCGCTGCTGCAGTTTATAATAATTGCTTTATCCTATTTTTGAAAAAAACGGGCTAATTTGCTTTTAAGCGTCGGCAAAGGGATCCCCAGAATCCTCGCAGCTTCGGTTTTCCCTCCCTTAGTAAATTCCAATGCCCTATCCAGGATGCTTTTTTCTAATTGGTCAAGGTACTCCGACAACGTGTCTTTTCCAAGTTCAAAGAGCGGCTCCTGGCTTTTAAAATTCAAGATTTTTCCCGGAAGCGTGTCGATATCGACCGCACCGTCTTTTCGTAAAAGGACCAGTCGCTGAATCACATGTTGAAGCTCGCGGACATTGCCGTCCCAATCGTATTTAAGCAGCAAATCCATGATTTCCGAAGACACCTCGACATGATGAACCGGGGAATATTTCTTGAGGAAATGATTGACAAGAAGCGGAATGTCCTCTTTACGGTCGCGAAGAGGAGGAAGGATAAGGGGAATGACGTTAAGCCGGTAATAAAGGTCCCGCCTGAATTTCCCTTGTTCGACAAGGTCCAGAAGGTTTTCTTTTGTCGTCCCGATAATTCGGACGTCGACCTGAATGGGATGTTCGCCGCCCACGCGTTCGAATCGGCCCGATTGAATGGCACGGAGTAATTTAACTTGGACTTCCAGGGGGATATCGTCTATTTCGTCGAGAAAAAGGGTCCCCTCATGTGCCAATTCGAATCGTCCTCTTTTTTGCTTTGTCGCACCGGTAAATGAACCCTGTTCGTGGCCGAACAATTCCGATTCCAGAAGTTCTTTCGACAACGCTGCGCATGAAACAGGAACAAAAGCTTTGTCCTTTCTGAGGCTGTTAAAATGTATCGCCTCGCCGACGAGTTCCTTTCCGGTTCCGGTTTCCCCCTGAATTATCACGGTCGCATTGGTATCGCAGACGGTTTCAAGGAGGCTGAACATACGTTGCATGGATGCGGATTGGCCGATAATATTGTGAAAATTATATCGGTCGTATAATTTCGATTTTAATGCCTTATTCTCATGCCGGAGTTGGATGGTTTCCTTCATTGTCTTTACAAACCGCAAAAGTCGTTCAAGTTCGAAGGGTTTGCAAATATAATCCAGTGCGCCGGCTTTGACGGCATTGACCGCAGCGTCAATAGTTCCATATGCCGTCATAAGGATCAATTCGGTTTGCGGTGTTTTTTCCTTAATATGTTTCAATAGATCCATACCGCTGATGGACATCATAACGACATCGCTGATGACAAGGTCAAAATATTTCTTTCCTAAAAGGAGCATGGCATCTTCGCCGCAACTCGCGACGTCCACGTCATAACCGTTTTCGATCAATTCGTCGGCTAAGGCGAGTCTCAGGCTTTTCTCATCGTCAACGATGAGGATATTCATCGGTTTTCTCCTTTGGGTAGTGTAATTTCCAAACAGGCTCCTTTGCCCGGGAGCGGGGCCAGGTCTATGCGGCCATTATGTGATTGAATGATATTGTAACTGACATACAGTCCCAGACCAGTGCCCAAAGTGCCTTTTGTAGTGAAAAATGGATCAAATGCCTTGCTTTTGACCTCGGTGTCCAGACCTTTACCCGAATCTTCGATTCGAAGGATAAACGAGGCATTTTGTTCCGTAAGGCGCACAATAATGTTGCCGTTTTTTTCTATTGCGTCAATTGCATTAAGAAGCCCGTTTACCAATACCTGGATAATTTGGGCTTTTATTCCGGTAATAATACAAGGAAACGGCTGACAAATCATTTCGAATATAATATTGTTTTTTTTCAATCTGTATTGGACTAGTTTTTCGGCAACGCTAATCGTTGCACGAAGATCGAGGGACGTTTCTTTAAGGTCGGGTTGCCGGGCATAGTTGAGTAGATTTTTCACAACAGATTGAATATGCCTGGCTGCTTCTAGAATGAGCTGGACATATTCACGGTTTTTTATTGAAAGGTTGGAATCGCGTTCAAGTCGGTAAGCGCATATTTCGATGCCCGCGATGGGGTTATTGATTTCATGGGCAATTCCGGAAGCCAATATTCCGACGCTTGCATGTTTTTCTGTTTCGATGAATTTTAAATGGTTTTTTTTCGATTCATCGGTCATTATAGAAACCCGATGCATCATTTCTTGGATACTGTTGGATAAAAGCGCAATTTCGTCGTTGAAAATTATTTTCGGTTTGGGAGGCGATTCGCCGGGCATGAACTTTTTAAGACATTTGAGAATTTCATGTATGGGATAAGTGATAAGGTAAGAAAACGAAATTGTTATTATGCTTGCGGGAATCAATAAAAGGATCAGGAGCCCTGCGATAATCGTGGCTATTTTTCTTCCTTTATTAAAGACCGTCGTTTCGTCCAGTCCGACTTTTACGAACCCGATAGTGCCGTTTGATAAAGAAACGGTTTGCTGCCGAATTCGAATATGATGCGGTCGGTCTAAAAAGAGCATCACCGAATCGTTTCCGCTGGGCGGAGTGATGAACACCGGTATCGAATCGCCTTCGAACGTATGGCCGATAATGTTCTTGTTTTTGTCGTAAACGACAATATAAAGAATTTCGGGAGCGTCCGATATGAAGTGGCTGATAATCGAGTTGACGGATACTATATCGTTGAGAAGTATTTGCGGTGTCAATTGATTGTCAAGAAGATTGGTGAAGAAGCTTGCTTTCCTCGAAAGGTCGAGCTTTGCCGTTTCTGTTATATAATAATACGACATCCATGTAGCCATTGCGCCAAAAAGGCCGATGACGATAAAAACGGAAAAAAGCAGCTTGGTCCGGATCGAAATATATTTATGGAATAATTGTTTCCGGAACCATTGCGGAAATGGATGCATAACAAGAATCATCCTGGGTAATGAATTCATCGATTCCCAGTGCAGCAAGTAGCTTGCGACCGGTACTGTCTTTGTCTAATGATAAGAATGCCTTCGTATACGCGTCCCGTATTCGAGGAGAAACCTGTTGTGATATGACGATGGGTTGCGTACCGAACTCTTTTGAAACCTCCAAAACACGTGTGTTCGAAACGCATTTGGGGCTTGCCTTGCTTATAGCATCGTACACGTAGCCGTCGACACTGGCCCCATCGAGCAACCCTCTGTTTACTAGGTATACCGACTGGTCGTGGGAGCCGGAGAAAAACACTTGTTTTAACGGTAGGTTTGCATTACCGCTTCGGGAAAGGGGATACCAATATCCGGTAAAAGAAAATTCATCGGTAAATGCAAATCGTTCTTTTGTCAAGTCAATAAATGTTTTTGCGCTCGTTTTTTTTTGGGCTATTATGTAGGCCTGATGGGTAGGTTTGCCTTTTCGTACCGGAACTACCAATAAATTGAGCAGATGCTGTCTTTTCCCCATAACATAAAGGATTTCACTGACAAAGGCAACATCGACGCATCTTGACTGAAAGAGGCGATATATTTCTACGTTTTTTTTGTAATAGGTCGTTTTAATTTTAAGCGAGCATAAGGATGCGGTATATGAAAATAAATCATAATATTTTTTATAGCTTTCTTCGGTAGATACAACCGGCGCTACCGCTATGGTCAAATCGAGCGAATCGTTTCTCAATGAATCGTTGGTGCTAAGAATCGAAGTCCGCTTTTGATAATCGATTTCCTTGTAGTGGACGTTTCGGGAACAAAACAATAGTGAGGAAGCCATGATTAAGGGCAATGCAACCTTCAATATTTGCAATCGAGAAAGAACTGCAAAATTAATCATCGTTGTCGTTCGGCCTTTGTTGGAGGAGAACAATGTTGCTGCACTACCATTTCTACACCATGAAAGGAAAATGGCATACGAACTTTCGGTATCGGTTTCATCCAGATTTTCATTGTGTTCCATTGCAGGAATGTGGTGAAATGGCCCGGATTACACGTTTGTTAGAGCGCGTTTGCCGGCTTCTATGGCATTGTCGATGTCGTTTTCAGTGTGAGCCGCGGAAATAAATGCCGCCTCAAATTGCGAAGGTGCCAAATAAATGCCGCCGGAGAGTGAATTCTGAAAATACCGGGCATATCGGGCGGTGTCGCTTTTTTTTGCCTCATCCCACGATGAAACCGATTTTTCCGTAGTAAAAAACATTGTCATCATTGAACCGACTCGGTTCAATACTACTGGTATTCCCGCAGATTGGCAATTCGAAATAAGCCCGTTTGCCAAATGCTGAGAACGTTTTTCCAAGATTTCATAGAAATCTTTTGTTTTATTGATATAGCTCAAAGTCGCAAGTCCCGCCGCCATTGCAAGCGGATTCCCCGAAAGTGTACCTGCCTGATATATCGAACCGAGAGGGGCGATGTTTTCCATTATGTCTCTGCGCCCGCCGTAGGCCCCAACGGGTAAACCTCCGCCGATCACTTTCCCGAATGTAGAAAGATCCGGACGAATTCCGTAAAGCTCCTGCGCCCCTCCTGCCGAAACCCGGAAACCGCTCATTACCTCATCAAAAATCAATAAACTTCCGTTCGAGGATGTTAGATCGCGCAGTCCTTCTAAGAAGCCTTTCTTTGGTACGACAACACCCATGTTTCCTGCCACAGGCTCTACAATGACCGCGGCAATTTTTTCCGGGTATTTCTTGAAAATTGTTCTTACGGATTCAAGATCATTGTAGCGTGCTATCAAAGTGTCGCCTGCGGTGCCTGGGGTGACTCCGGGGCTATCGGGGATGCCGAGTGTTGCAACGCCGGATCCTGCGGCGATAAGAAAACTGTCACCGTGACCGTGATAACACCCTTCAAATTTTATAATACAGTTACGTTTAGTAAATCCTCGTGCCAAACGCACGGCGCTCATTGTCGCCTCCGTACCTGAGTTGACAAAACGGACAAGTTCAAGGGATGGTACCATTGCGGTTATGAGCTTCGCGAGTTCGGTTTCAAGTAAGGTGGGGGCGCCGTAACTTGTTCCGAGCCTTGCCGTAGTGCTAATGGCCTCGACAACGTCCGGATGACAATGTCCCAAAATTAGGGGGCCCCATGAAGCAACGAAGTCCATATAGGAATTGCCGTCGATATCTTCGATATATGCGCCCTTGCCCGATGAAAAGAAAATCGGGGCGCCGCCAACGCTTTTGAACGCCCTTACCGGCGAATTAACGCCGCCGACGATATATTTTTTTGCTTCTGTAAATGCCGCAGAACTTTTTGCCGTATTATACATTGGTACCTTCCGAATTTTTCTTTGCTGGTTCATAAACGCAATATGGTTCTTCCGCCAGATAATCGCCGGTCGATTCATAGGCGCGTGCCCGGCATCCGCTGCATACCCTCCTGTATTCACAATAACCGCATCGGCCGTGATAACCGTCAAGATTCCTCATTTCATGAAACAGGGGCGAATTGTCCCACACGGATTTGAAATTGCCGTTGTTTTCCCGCAGATTACCTGCGGGAATATCGAGAAAGCCGCAAATTTGAACGACACCGACATGAGAAATAAAAGCAAAACCTTGACCGCCGAGACAACCCTTGGTCATTGCGTCCAGACCATGTGTTTGCATGGTGACGGTCCTGCCCGCTTCCTTTTCCCGTTGACGAAGAATCCGGTAGTAATGCGGCGCGCAGGTCGGTTTCAGGGTTAGTGCCGCTTTTACCTTGTGCGCGCTATGCTCATAAATCCAGTTCAGCACCCGTTCATATTGCTCCGGGGGAATTTCCTGGTCGGCCAATTCTTTTCCTCTGCCGGTCGGCACCAGTAAAAACGGGTGAAACGATACTGCGCCAAGGCTGATTGCTAAATCGAAAATTGCCGGCAATTCTTCGACGTTGAGTTTTGTAACCGTCGTGTTGATTTGAAATTCCAACCCTGTTTTCCTTGCGACCTCGATACCGGCCATGACACTTGCAAATGCGCCGTCGACCCGGCGAAAAGAATCATGAGATTGGGCTGTGGCGCCATCGATGCTTAAACTGATTCGTTGAATGCCGGAGGCCTTGAGTTGCAAACAGGATTCTTCAGTCAAAAGTTTACCGCACGGAGCCATTACCATACGTAACCCAAGTTTGTGGCCGAATTCGGCAAGATGATAAATATCGGGCCTCAGCATTGGCTCGCCGCCGGTCAGAATGATTATCGGCTTGGCAAATGATGCGACATTGACAAGGATTTGCTCGCATTCCGTAGTAGACAATTCCCCAGTATAAGGACCTTTTTCAGCAGATGCACGGCAATGCCTGCAATTCAGCGTACATGAACGGGTAACTTCCCATGCGATAAGCCGAAGCTGGTTCGGTACACTGGTCATTGGCGAATTCATGGGTATTATTGCTCCTTTGCAAGGTAATGCGCCGCTTCAAGGGCATGATAGGTAATTATAATATCGGCCCCGGCACGTTTTATTGACGTTAAGATTTCAAGTACAATACGTTTTTCGTCGACCCAACCTTGTTGAGCGGCAGCTTTTACCATGGAAAACTCGCCGCTGACGTTATAAGCCGCTATTGGTACTCGAAAGGTGGTTTTTACCTGATTGATGATATCGAGGTAACTGAGGGCCGGTTTGACCATAATTATGTCTGCCCCTTCTTCGATATCGAGTTCGACTTCCCGTAATGCCTCCCTTGAATTAGCCGGATCCATTTGATAGCTTTTGCGATCTCCAAAGGTAGGTGCCGATTCCGCCGCTTCTCTGAAAGGACCATAAAATGCGGAAGCGTACTTAGCGGCATAGGACATTACGGCAATGTCCTGAAAACCGTTGTTGTCCAGAGTTTGCCTGATCCGTCCGACGCGACCGTCCATCATATCGCTTGGTGCAACAATATCGGCGCCGGCCCGGGCGTGAGAAAGTGCTTGTTCCGCTAAAATTTCGATTGTCTGATCATTATGTACGTCACCGTTAACGAGGGGTCCGCAATGACCGTGGGTTGTGTATTCGCAATTGCAAATGTCGGTGATAATGAGCAGGTTCGGATGACTTTTTTTTAACGTTCGTACTGCATTCTGGATAATACCGTCTTCCCTGCATGCGCAACGTCCGTCTTGGTCTTTTTCCTTTGGTATTCCAAAGAGTAAAATTGATTGTAACCCGGCGGATGATATTGTATCGCATTCCCGCCGTAGTTCGTCTTCCGAAAGCTGAAAGTGGCCGGGCATCGACGATATCGGATTACGCACATTTTTCCCGTGGCACACGAATAAGGGAAGAATAAAATCCTGTACGTCAATCTTGGTCTCGGTCACGAGGTCTCTTATTAATTTGTTACGGCGTAAACGCCGGGTCCGTATGGACGGAAATCCCATGAGTACTCTCCTTTATAAACAAATCACTTGCGTAACAATTTTTCCAAACAAGCGACAACGCCATCGATCGTATGGGGTGTTGCTTCGGCTACGGGTTCAATACCGCATGCACGGATTGCCTCCGATGTTGCCGGCCCTATGCTTACGGCGCGAAGCGACGATCGAATACGTTTCCATGATGCAGGTCCGCAGAGGGCTTTGAAGTTTTTAAATGTCGATGAACTGGTAAATGTGACAAGGTCGTAGTTCCCGTCGGCAATCATGGCAATAACGTTTGGGTCGGCATTTTTTGGTTTTACCGTTGCATACGCGGCCACGATCCGAATGTCTGCGCCCCACTTTTTTAAGGTTTCGGGCAGAACGTCTCGAGCTTCTTTAGCACGAGGCAACAGCACTTTTCTTCCTTTCCATGAATCTTTCTTTTTAAGAGATTCGATGAGACCTTCGGCAACGTTGTTTTGTGCCGTAACATCGACGGATAGGTTGTATGCCTCAATGGATGCGGTCGTACTCGGTCCTATGCTTGCTATTCGTACCCCATAGAGGCAGCGGATGTCCCGCCGTAATGCAATAAGCCTTTTAAAGAAGGCATTCACACTGTTAGAACTTGTAAACACAATCCATGCATAGGAAGAAATATTTTTTATTGCCTTATCCAAATCACCGCCTATGCCGGTAGTCTCAATAAAAATGGTAGGAAATTCGATAGTCCTCGCTCCGCGCAATCGTAACGAATTTGAAAGTATCGGAGCCTGCTCGGCCGATCGGGTAATGATGATTGTCCGGCCAAATAAGGGAGCTTTTTCGAACCATTGCAGGGTTTTCCGTTTATCGACAACTTCACCCACAATAATAATAGCCGGCGAGCCTAGGTGAGCTTCATCGACTTTAGAAACTATCGAGCCGAGAGTCCCGGTAACGGTTCTTTGTTGCGGAGTAGTGCCGCGTTCGATACAAGCAACCGGTGTTGCAATACCCCGGCCCTGCGTTATCAGTTTTTTTACGATGCTATTCAAATTGTGAACGCCCATGTAAATAACAAGCGTATCAATTCCTTTTGCCAAATGCTTCCATCGAACAGCGGATGTCGTTTTCGATGCAGCTTCATGTCCGGTAACAAAGGCCACCGATGAAGCCAAGCCCCGATGTGTCAAGGGAATTCCCGCATAGGCAGGAATTGCGATTCCGGATGATATGCCCGGGACGATTTCGTAGGGTATTTTTGCGGCAATCGCTTCTTCACATTCTTCTGCTCCGCGGCCAAATATGAACGGGTCTCCGCCTTTAAGCCGTACAACGATTTTCCCGGCACGGGCAAGCTTGACGAGAAGGTTATTGATTTCACCTTGTTGTATGGCATGAATTTGGGATTTTTTCCCTGCGAAAAATTTTTGGCAGTCGCCTGGAATTTGCGCAAGAATTTCCGGCGCTACGAGAGAATCATAGACTACGGCATCGGCCAGGGATAAAATTCTTTTCGCCTTGACGGAAATCAATTCAGGGTCGCCCGGCCCCGCGCCGACGATATAAATTTTGCCCGTTTGCGTTTGAACTTTTCCGGATTTCACGAACGTCGCTCCGGGGAAAGGGTTATTCCGTGTTCAGCGCATTTGGTAAGAATTTCATCGGCGCAGGCAATGCCGATGCGGTTGAATTCTTCAGATGGTCCGCTTTTTTCCGAGGATACGATGGCGCCGGTTGTCAGATCGCCAGCAACCGCCCGTATGACAAGGTTTTTTTCGCTTATTTTTGCAAAGGCGGCAACCGGAACCGCACAACCCGCACCCGTACGTTTCATGAACGATCGTTCGGCCGTTGCTTCTTGTTCCGATGTTGCATCATTGATTTTTCTGACGATCGAAACGGTTTCTGCGTCGTCGGCACGGCACTCCAATCCCAAGGCGCCTTGGCCGCAGGCAGGAATACATTGTGAAAGAGACAGTACTCCATTTTGGTTAAAGGCGATGCCGAGCCGAATCATTCCGGCGGCAGCAAGAATGATTGCATCAAAATCTCCTTGTGAGAGCTTTTTAATTCTTGTGTCAAGGTTTCCGCGAATATCTTCGCACCGTAAATCGGGACGAATCGCTTTTAGCTGCATAATCCGGCGAGGACTGCCGGTGCCTACCTTTGCACCATGGGGGATTTTGTCAAGTGATAGTCCTGAGTTTGTGATAACCACATCCCATGGGGAGACACGTGAAGGAATCGCGGCAATTACCATCCCCTGTGCAACCGACGACGGAACATCCTTGAGGCTGTGAATAGCCAAATCGGCTCTGTCTTCGCGCAAAGCAGTCTCAAGTTCCTTTACAAATACGCCTACGCCGCCGAAACCTGCGAGCGGCGTATTCGTTGAGGCGTCTCCCGATGTCCGGATCGTAACGAGCTCAAAAGCGATACCCGGGTTTGCCTTTTCAAGTAAAGCGACGGTTTGCTTTGTTTGGGTCAGGGCAAGCTGGCTTGCTCTGGTTGCCACGCGAAATATTCTGGACGTCATTGATTACCACCTTCAGCAGTCTTTACGGTATCGTTAATAATGGTCTTGACTTTTTTTAAGCCGATTTTTCCGGTGTTGTCAACCGATGCCACCTTTTTCCAAAATACATTTTTAGAACCAGGGGAAAGGTTTTTGATCCTGAGCCGGTTCTTTCCTAGGGCCGAAATTATCGGAGTATATTTTGCAACAACATGGTTTGCTATATCATCCCGTACTATTTTTGAATATACGGGGGCTGCTCCGCCCGTGGTTACGGCAATTTCCAGATTTCCCGAGGTGAATCGGGCTGGCAGCACAAAACGGCAATAGTCCGGATCGTCGACGACATTGGCCATTATTCCCAGCATTTCCGCATCATTGAAAATCTGATGATTTACTTTTTTATCGTTGGTTGCCGCAATGACCATTCGCATAGCGCAAAGACATGATTTGGCGTATGGTTCAGCTTTCCAGACCAGCTTGTTTTTATGCGCCAATTTTAAAATCCTTGCGTTCACCAAAGGGCTGACCACGGTCAGACGAGCACCGGCTCGTACCAACGAAAGTACTTTACGGGTTGCAATTCGGCCGCCGCCGACCACCAGACATGAAATACCGTGCAAATCAAGAAAAACAGGGTAGGTATGATTGTTCTTCATGGCGCTTATTTCAGTTTAAACAATTTGGTGAGTGCATCCGATAATTGCATCCAGTCGGACGTGCCTGCCGATTCGCGCAGGGCGATAGACGGCATTTCAAAGAAATCGTCTGTCAACTCGCTTGCGAAATTTTTAATCAAATTCCGGGTTTCTTCGGGCATTTCCGCTATTTGTCCGGCCAACAAGGTCAAGTTTTTATCGCGAATCGTATCGAATTTCTTCCGTAAAGACACGACTATCGGCTGCACGCGGAGATAATTATACCACTCGAAGTATTCGTTCATCTCTTCGTTTATGATTATCATTGCAGCGGCAATTTCATTGGTTCTTGCTTCGACATTATATTTTGCAACCTGGGCCAAATCGTCTATGGTGTAAAGAAACACGTTGTAGAGTTTGCCGACATCGGGATGGATATCGCGCGGTGCGGCAATGTCTATTAGAAGGATCGGTTGGTTTTTGCGTTTTACAATTACTTCACGCATGTCGTCGACGTCGATTATGTAATCGGGCGATGCCGTGGACGAAATTACGATGTCGCATTCGGGCAGTATCCCCGGCATTTCGGCGAGGTTTATGGCGGCGCCGTCGAATTGTGCAGACAATGCAGCAGCCCGGTCGAGAGTCCGGTTTGCAAAAAAGAGCTTCCTGATGCCGGCGCTTTTAAGATGTTTTGCGGTAAGTTCGCTCATTTCGCCGGCACCGATAATCATGGCGCAGTGGTTCGTGAGCTGACCGAGTATTTTTTTTGCAAGTTCCACACCCGCCTGGGAAATTGATACCGCTCCTTTGCCTATTTTCGTTTCCGAACGGACACGTTTGCCCGAGGTTATTGCGAAAAGAAAAAGTTTATTGAGTACTATCCCCGTGGAACCGTTTTCTCGGGCAACGGAAAAGGCGTTTTTTACCTGGGAAAGAATTTGGGCTTCGCCCACAACGAGGGAATCGAGACTGCCGGTTACGTGGAAAAGGTGCTCAACGGCTTGGTTACATCGGTGAAAATAGATGTGCTTTTCGAAGTCTTCCAGGGGAATGTTTTTTTTTGCGCTGATGAAAGAAGAGAGTAACGCCTGCGCTTTATCCGGTTTGTCTATCACTGCATAAATTTCTACACGGTTGCAGGTAGAGAGTATAACGGCTTCCAATACACCGTCGAGCTTGCAAAGTTCCGAAAGCGCCTCAGGAATGTCTTGTTCCGCAAACAAAATTTTTTCACGGACGCCGAGAGAACCGGTGTTATGGCTAATGCCAAATACTACGACATGTTTGCAAATGTCGACGTTAGAATCCATGGCGCCCCGACAACAGGGTGATCATGATGAGTACAAACCCGAAAATCGAAACGAAACAGGCCCGTTGACCTTTCCATCCGATTCCGACTCGTAAAATATGTTCGCAGGCGTACGTTACGGCTGCAAGCATGGCGAATGAAATCTTGATGTTCAAATTCGGAGGTCTGATTATTGCCGAATTCATAAGAAGAAAACCCATAACAATGCCGATAATCAACAAAGCCGCGCCAACGGCATCGCAGTTCATGATAACCTGATCCATGACCTCGAGTGCCGGAAGACGTTCGTATACCGAACCCAGTGAACGGGATCGAATCAGGTGATGTTGTACCAGATACATAATCGAGATAATGGCGGAAAGCAGAAAACATGCATACGAACCGAACAATATCCACGTATGAGCCATGAATGGTTGCGACAAGAGAAATTTCGGCAGGTGAGGACCTTGGCTGATAAAAATAACGGCCAGGGTCGATACGACAAAGCCGGCGGGAAAAAGGAACGCACCGAAACTTGCTTCTTTTTGCCTATACACCAGCAAGGTTGAAGCGACGATAAAAAACCAGCCGCAGAATGCAAGCCCTTCAAAAGGGGTTTCTATAAGATAATATCCGTTTGCAATGAGAATATTGATCAGCAGGCAGGTATGGGCAAAAAGACCAATTGCAAGAAAAAGTGACGGCCAAACAGAAGACAATTGTTGTTTCTTCGTGAATGCGACGATAAAGCTTACCGATACCGCAAAGTAAGCAACCGGAATAACAATCCGGATAATTTCGGAAAAAATATGTGTCATTGCAAGGCCGACCTCTTCGGTAATTTTTCCATTCGGAAGCTACAATATAACGGTTCGGCAAACCCGAGATGCTGCGAATTCAGTAACCCGATCCATTTGAGGAGGCCGATAGCCGTCGGGATTAGCCGTATGCGTGCAGACCTCCGAGAATAAGGTTTGCGAAAAACGTAAGCAAGGTACAAGTAAACGCCGTCGTACTGAGAATCGCGGCCCGCGAACCCGTCCATCCCTTGACAAATCGGGCATGAAGGTATGCGGAATAAATCAACCATACGATCAAAGAACCTACTTCTTTAGGGTCCCAGCTCCAAAAACTGCCCCACGCTTGTTCCGCCCAAATTGCGCCGGCAAACAACGCACCGATGGTAAACAAAGGGTAACCGACCGTGATGGCTTTGTATGCAATACGATCGAGTGTCTGGGCATCGGGCAATCGAGAGGCGAATGCAGACGTTTTGGACATTCCGGTTTTTAGGAAGTAAAGGATATTGGCCGCAAATGCGACTAAAAACGCAGCTTCACCCAAAGATGCTACCGATACGTGAATTTGAAGCCAATAGCTTTGCAATGCAGGAACAAGTTGCATTTCAGCGTCTTTGGGCAATAATGATCCGGCAACCATTAGCATGAAGACGGTGAAGGAAATAACCGCACCGAGTAAATGTAACTTGTAAACCCGGAGGAATACAAAATAGAAACAGGTCGCAAACCAGGCGAACAGGCTTATGTATTCGAACATGTTCGTGAGAGGCATATGATGGATATGAACGGTCCGTTCAATCATTGCCAGTGTTTGCATCAACAATCCGATTGCCATTGCGATCGAAGCCGAGGTGGCGAGCCATTTTTTTGAAATAGGAAAATAGGCTACGTACAAAAGACACGATGCTGAGTACGCAATAAAAGCCCACCAGAAAAAAGTGAATTCGATAGAATTTTGAGCAAAAATATTCACGATGAAGATCCCTCCTTCAGTACACGTTTCAAAGAATCGCAACTATGGTTAAATTCTGCCTGAAATGCCGATGCCGAGCGGCTCGATGCACCGCCGACGGTCACAATAACCTTCCGGTTATTTCCCTGCCCGATGAAAATCCAATAATTCCGATGCGGAAAATAAAACACGAGGAAAATTCCCAATGTCATGAAAGCAAAACCAAACCAGATGAATGGATTGCCGGGGTTATGGGAAATCTTGATGCCGGTATAATAACGGGGTTCATAGCCGACAAAAACGACTTTATAGTCTTTTTTTGATTCCTGATGAACGTCGGGGTAATTCTCAAAAGCCCAGCCGCTGTACAACGTATCGGCCCCCCTGGTCAATGTAACCTTGACAGCGGGATTATTCGGCCTGTCGGAACGGGATGTCGCTTCGCCGGATTGCATGTCGATGATGAAATCCGAGATAAATCGGGAAACGGTCAAAGTTATGCCGTTACCGGGGAGCGTCACCGGCGTATTTAAGGAAGCGGCGGTCATGTAGCCGCTTGTATCGAATTGAGGGCCAAAAACCTGCAGACTTGCAACTTCAAAACTTCCCGATTGTTCTCCGTAGCTGTTTTGATAAAAATTGACACCGGCAAAAGCAAGCGGATGATTGACTTCAACGACTTTTTTCAACAGTTGGGTCGAATCGGCCGACAGTACTGTTAAATTGGATTTGTACGATGAAACAGCTCCGTCCTGGTTTCTTTCCACCTTGAAACCGTCGCATCGTATCCGGTAGGGCCAATTTTGGACTCCAACCACGTCGCCGGAACATAGCTCTTTAACATATGAAAACCCGCCCATAGTACTCACAATGCCGCCGACATAAAAGAAAAGGATGCTTAAATGGAACATCAGCGAGCCGATTTCTTTAAGCCGGGGAGACCTCGCCGCGATTTGAGTGACATTTTCTTTGGTTTGATTTGAGCAAAAAAACATGCGGCGTTTCATAAATCCCGTTATGGTTTCCACAGCATTAATCTGTGCGCCATCCACCTCAAAAGATACAGAGCATTTTAGGCGATTTGCATCGTCGGGTTTTTGGAGAAACCGCATGGCGCCGGCGTTTTTCAGGCTTTTCACCTGATGTGTCAATGAACAAGCCACGACATTGACAGCCAATATTCCCAAGAGCGTGTAGAACCACCATGTGGAAAAAATATGATCAAGTCCAAGTTGGAGAATAATCGAGCTTCTCCATCCGGGCATGATTTGAAGGTATTGGGCTGTCGGTAAACTTTGAGGTACAATGACGCCGGCGAGAGAAACCACTGTTATGACGATAAGAAGCGGTACGATAACCTGTACTGAACCGAGCAAGTTAATAAATCTTTTTATCATTTATATAATGCCTTTCCCTCTATGATCGCGGCTCGTCAAAATCAAATTTACAACCATTTTGATGCAGTAAGGGCGATTCATGAATCGCCCTTACATAAAAAACTTTTTAAAACAGGTCCAAATTACTTTGCTTCGCCTTCTTTAGTTTCAGCTTGCTTCGGCGTAGGATGAGCAATCTTCTTTACCATTTCTGCAAAATTAAATTTCTTATAATTCGGTGAATCGGTATTATGACATTTTACACATGTTTTTTCATCAGGAATGGCAAGGCCGGCAGCAATCGCAGCTTTCTTGTCTTTCATGATCTTGAGTTTTGCATAGCCGCTTCCGGCTCCGTGGCATGCTTCACAACTAATACCTTCTTCTTTGCTATAGGTCGAATCCAAACGAGACGCATCGACACCGAATGCAGTCACGTGACATTTAAGACATTTGTCTGATTTCTGAGGATCGCCTGTCAAACCGACCTTTTTTGCAGTCTCAAGAGCTGCAGGAGTTGCCAAAACACTGTAAGCTTTGGCATGGTTGCTTTCTTTCCATATCGAAAGCTGATCACCCTTAGCCTTGCTTTTATGGCACATCTTGGCGCATTTGTCGGCACCGATATAGTTTGAATCGGCAAAAAGACTGCCGGCCATAAAAAGAACCAAGACACTAGTCAATAAACGCATACACATCCTCCTGCAAAAATGAAGAAATTAATGTATGTATGCAGTTTGCAGCAATTTTTATCATAATGAGCAAACTGAATACGTGAATATAGGTATCAATATTTTACCTTGGCCCGGATTTGATCAATATGTTTTATACCCGATTCCATCGCAAGACGTTTTATCCATGATTTAAAAAAGTTTCGACACCATAGTCCAAATAATCAAACCGGCAAGCAGTAATCCTGTGACTAAAGCCGATATTCCAAAAACACGCGCAATGAGAATTAATTTTTTTGAGGGGGGCTCCATAAACATGCTATCAAGTCGGTTTTGTGATTTTAATTCTTCAAGTTCTCGAGGCCGTTCTTCAGAAAAAACCTCGAAGGGAACTCGACCGGTAAAAATCACCATATCCATTGGAAATTTATCGGGTCTGAAATGCGTATTGAAAAAATGTATGGTGAAAATAAAGCCGACGGCAAGAAGCGCTTCGTCACTATGAATGATAGTGGCAATGTTAATAAACCATCCGGGTAAGAACCGGGTAAAAAATTCCGGGAACCATAACATAAGACCTGTCGAACCTATAATCATAACGCCCCAAAATACGGCGAAATAGTCGAATTTTTCCCAATACGTCCACCTGCCGTACGCCGGTCGGGGCCCAAAACCTGTAAACCACAAAATACTTTGCCAAAATTCTTTCGCATCGCGCCAGGTCGGGATCATGCTGTCTTTGAGAAAAACAAAGTCGACGAATTTTTGTTTTTCCCGTTTCATTCGAACAAAAAGTTCAATAAGATGCGCGCTGAAATAACCGAAGGTGATAATCGCACAAAGGCGGTGAATAAACCCGTTTACATATATACCTCCCAGGAATCGGGAAATCGCGATTGCCCAATTCTGATCGGAAAATTTCAATGCCATACCGGTCAATGCCAACCCTAAAAATGAAATTATGACAAAAACATGCAAAACCCGGTAATATGCGGGGAATCGTTTAACCCATTTTCCATTCAATTCGATACTGTTCGGACGACGTTTTAAACGTTCCCGAATGGACCGTGGAATCCATAAAATGGTGTGAAGCCCGAAAAAGCCGAATGTCCCAAAAAGCAATGCGCTCATGCTCCAAAAGGAATAAAAAAGAACCGGATACTTGTGTTTATCCTGATACGTGGCATGCGGCAAATACCCGGTGAACCCTTTGTTTGAACCAGGATGGCATTTCTTACACGTCGCGACAATGTTCGCTTTGGAAAGTGTCGATCGTTGGTCGGAAAGGGCAAATATGGTATGCGATCCATGACAATCCGAACATTTCGCCGCATGATTAGACCCGAGCCGGGATTTTTTACCATGATACGTTTCAAAATAAGTTTCAGATACGTCAATATGACATTTTCCGCATTGCGCCAAAATTTGTTGGCGAAATGCATCGTCGGTAACCCGGGAAATATTGTGCAGCGGATGGCAATCGGAACAAACCGGAAGCGTTTTCGTTGTTTTGGTAATAAGCGGACTATGAACGCTGGCTGAAAATTTTTCATAAATTCCCTGATGACAACGAGCGCATGTTTTAACGATCTTGGTTCTGTTGACGGTTGATAGGGTGTCGCTTGCTTTGCGTTCGCCATGCGTCGAATGACAATCGGTGCAGACCGCGGTGACGACCAGGCCGCTGTTAATGGCACCTTGCCCATGAATACTGCGGGTATATTTTTCCCACAATCCGTTTGTTTGCGGATTGCGCACTTCCGCCTTTCCGCCTTCCTTGTGACATTGACCGCATAGCATAATTTCATTCAATCGCGAGACCGGAGATGCAGGATCGTTTTTGCTCCTGGTCGCATGCGTCCCATGACAATCGGTACAAACCGGGGCAGCATTTTCACCGTTTGCGTGCAGAACGCCGTGAATACTGGTATTATAGACGGAAACGACTTTCGAATGACAAGTCGCACAGTTTACTTTACCGCTTTTTTCGCATACGGGATCGTGGTTTTTAGCGACGTTCGAATGACATTCGATGCAATGCAGGTTTTTGTGGGCGGAACTGTCTATTTCCGACATGTTTACCCGCAAATTGTCTTGTATCATATGACTTTTGTTGTTTGCCGTACTATGACAATTCAGACAATAGTCGTCGGAGAATGTTTCGTCGGGAAAGACTTTCCGTTTGGCATGGAGCGCATGACAACCGCCGCACTCGGGGAGCTTGGGCGAGCCGGACATCGTATTTCCAACCGATACGATTTTTTTATGTAAATCTTCTATTTGGGCATGGCAAACGGAACAGGTCGAAACGAGCTTCCCACGGCTGGTAGGCGAATTTCTATCGGTATGGCGGAGCACATCATGGCTGTTGTGGCAATTCGTGCACACGGCGGTAACTTTTAAGTGTTGTTTTTCACCTTTTCCATGAATTCGGTCGGAAAAATCTTCCTGTTCCGAAGACGGCTTTGTTTTATCGCCATGACATTTAAGACAAGATTGATTGATGTTTAGGACATACGTGGGGGAATTTAAATCTTTATTGGACAGAATATCGTGCGTCCCGTGGCAGGTGGAACAGCCCGGACCTTTGGGGTTGTTTTTGTTTACGGCATTTTGGTGACGGCTTAAGGAATAGTCGTTGACTTCGACCGAATGGCATTTGTCGCATTTTGCGGCTTTAAGCGATGGATGGGGAAAGTCTTCAACATCGGCATCAACATGACAATCGACGCAATTCAGTTTCGCATGGATCGAATTTTCTAAAATGCTTTTATCGACAAACAATGACTTTTTCGGTTTTTTTTCGGAAACAAGGGTATTGTCTTTATGGCACTCAAGGCATGTGGCGGGACTATCGACGAACCGGGCGTTTGCACTTAAGAAAATAAAAGTGACAATAAGGAAAACATTGTGAACAGGGTTCAATCGTTCGCGCCCGGATCCAATCGATTTCATAGAAACAATTGAATCCTCGATTGTTCCAGGCACTTCATTTCCTTATCCATGTTCGTAACTCATGGCATTGATCGCAACCGGCGACATCGATGTGGCCATTGATATGAAGGGCGTCATTGGTTTTTTTTGTCGCCAGATCATATCCAGGGTGACACAGGCCGCACTTATAAAAAGTTTTGATAGGCAATTTTAAGGAGTCGTGATGGTCGACAAGTCTTAATTTGTTAAGGTCATGACAGAACCCGCAACCGGTAACGGTGTCCTGAATATTGACAATTCCGGAATCTTTCGGTACAACGGCACCATGGCAATAGACGAGGTTACATGTTTTCTTGCTATTATCGTAATACGCTTTACCGGTTGTGTCAAAGGATGATTTGATTTGCACGTCGACAATACCATTGACATGGAGCTTTTTGGCATCAGCCGATAATTGCGTCTCTCCGGCGCCTATGTGGCACAAAACGCACGCATAATGCATGGTATCTATATGGGCAGAATGCATACGGTCTACCGGGGGAGTCGCATGGCAAAAACTGCAACCGGTAACCATGTCCGTTGTTTTGACGGTCCCCAAATTGCCCGCAACGAAATTCCCATGGCAATAAATCATGTTGCAGGTCATTTTTACGGGGTCGTAAGTGGCCGTACCGTTCGGGTCGAATGCGGAAGATATATGAACTTGCACGACTCCTAAACTGTGGCCTTTTGAAACGGTTTGTAAGCTGTCGCTAGCCCCTTTATGGCAAATTTCGCACGAGTAATGCATTGTGTCGACATGGGCAGTATGCACAAGATCGGCGGGAGGAAGTGCGTGGCAAGCTCTGCATTTATTTGCAGATACCACCGCAATGTTGTCATTGAGGCTGGAACAGCCTGTAAACGCGGCAACGAGTCCTACAAAAACAATGATTTTTTTAAAGCTCATTATTTACCCCCGTGACAACGGAGGCACATGCTTGACGCTTCGTGACAAACGGTACAATCCATAGTTTTTTGCTTTACATCGAGACCATGCTCAAATTCATAGCCGGGTGAATGAATCTTGACCGGAGTATTTCCTTGATGACATTGATTGCAATACGATGTTTGATGGCAATTTGAACATTCGGCTCCGGGGAAACGAGCTTGATACCCGTGTCCGCCGACTTCAAGCCATTGGCCGTCGTGGGTGACCGGTTTTATGGCCGCAAGATCAATATGACAAACAGCACACGAAGAAGGTGCTTTACGGTCATCGTGACATGTTTGACAGGTTTTCATGGTCGGAAAATTCTTTTTGTCTGCGATTGCAACGGATTCAACTCCCAGATGGCAGGGCGTGCAAGTCGCCGAAGAATCCAAATGCTTGGCATGCGGGAATCTTGTTGCGAGAGACGTCGGCTTTCCTGGCGTCACATTACCGGAATTCGTATGGCAGACGTTACATGCAAAGTCCGCTGTTTTATTGTCATGACACTTTTTGCAGGTCGCTTCCGAAACAATTGGTGCTTTGGCCGGCTTGCCTTTATCCGATAAAGTAACATGACAGTCGATGCACCGCGCGCCGATATCCTGTATATGCGACTTATGGGAAAACTTAAGCGTGTCGGGAGGGCCCGAATTACCGAGAGCGAGCGTGAAAAAGGCGAAAACGGCAAGTAGTTCTAGTCTCATTTAGATTTCCAGAAAGAAAGATATTGATACTGAGCATTGATTTGGAATCGAATGTCTTTATGATAATATTGATTGGACAAATATTGAATTTCAGGGGATACCGAAAGTCCGAGCGTGGGGATTAACCAGTTCACATAGGCACGAGTCGTTATCGAATGCTCTTGCGAGGGATTTTGGCTCAGACTGAATACATAATACGAAACCGAAGCGCCGCCTTGAAGCAGTTCTAAGATATTCCGGCAATAACCGGCTGAAGTCTTGACGCTATTGCCGCTAATTCCGCTACCGGTTTCGAGATCGAGAAATACGCCGAAGAAAGAGGCTGCAATACCGGCTAAATGATCGCTGCCGTTTTCCAATGATCGTAACGAATAGTAACCCCGAACATAATTCTTTCGGTCGTTATAGCCGATTTGAACGCCGACATCGTTATAGGTTCCAAGCACAAGCTTTTCATAGGCATTCATAGAATCTATTGCACGGTTTCCGCCGAGCGCAAAAACTCTCCATTGCAAATGAGCCGATGTTCTTCCGCTTAACGAAACGCCATATTCTTCCATTGACTCTGCCGACATGTCGTAATTTGCATTCATTTTCAAATTAAGATTTTTAGACAGACGGGAATCCACATATCCGCAAACCGGAATTCTTTCTTTTGCTCCGCCGGTATCGGGGAGATAGGCGGTTTGCAAACCGATCCATGTCGAGCGGTCCAGCGCCACATCGGCTCCGAAGCCTTCCTGAAGAAGGTGCAGATCATGCCTGACAAAGGATTTTCCATCAACCGACGGAACCGGTTCACCGACGTAACCATGCAGCTTCGCTTGTTGGGGAAAATCGTATTGGAACTTTGCACCATCAAGACAAACATTTCTTGACGACAAGTCGCAAAACAATTGACGCCCTATTTTCGCATCGAAGTTTGCGGATGCAGGAACGTCTATATAAAAAGTACGGAGGTCAAATTGTTTATGCGCAGTGTCGAGAAATGTATTCGAAAGCCCAAGGTCGGAATAAAACGAAATATCCGTTGATCCCAATTTGAGCAGATTGACGCTTAACGCTTCAGCATACGTATACGTTTTCGCAGACGAATCGATAAGGTTCTTTCGGGCATTGAACGAGTTGTCAAGAACAACATCCAATGACGTTGGGTATACGTTTCCGATTAAAAAAATAAAAATCGCCAAAACGGAAAAATGGATAAACTTGATCATTAATAATGCCTGGAATAGGTCTAAAGGGCTAATTATTCGCCGCACAGAGCGCGATAAATAAAATTTAATTCGATCATACTATATATGCAACAACTATGCCAAGGGGCTATGGTCTTAAAATTATCAAAAAAGGCTGAATTATTCTTTCGTTATACAAAACCAAGATGAATCATCATTCTTTCAAAAGATGAATTTCCATCTATTTCTCTGCTGTGAGTTTTGCATTTTCAACTATTACACCATACGTATCGCCATTGCCGATTTTTTTATCTTTCGCAAGGGTACCCTCAACGATCACGGTATTGCCGGGACTACTGTTGTCCACGGTCGTTACCGTTAAATCATTTGAGCCCGCATCGCCGGTTCCGTCCTGCACATGCAGCCAATTCTTTCCTAAAATAGCATATGTAATTTTGACAACCCTGGCGGCAAAAACGACTTTTTTTCCTATCAAAGCGTCTTTTTGCGTATACATATCCGCGATTGTTACCCCGTGTAAAGGTTTCTTTATCTTTGAAAAATCCAACTTTGCCATCGGAACAATGGTCGACGAATTGGTCGAATGCGGGGAAGGCGAAACCGGTCTTTTTCTCTGTTCGCCATTTCGGGCAATAGATCCGGCGAAATACACGAAATCGAAGGTGCGGTTCAATGTCTTAGATTTGTAATTTTCCATCGGCATGACGCCGGAAACGGTAACAGTATCTCCGGCCTTAACGGCAGCACCGGGGGCAACCGCCCATACTTTGGATTTACCTGTGTCAATGAGTGCATACGTGTACCCCGCGGTACTAATGATCTCTTTGACAATGCCCGAAAAACCGGCACCTGAAATTGCATTCGAACCAGCTTGCATTGGGCAAACCTTAATGACGGTATCCCTTTTTACTTTGCCAATTTGGTCGTTTGTTTTTTGTGTGCCTTTGCATCCCCAAAAAAACATAAGAAAGAAAACAATACAAATCCGACAAATACCGATCATTGTTGCCCCAGTTTTACGGATAAGGATTTTAAAAAAAGAGGCTTCCCCTGAAACGGGGAAGCCTCTAAAACTTCGCAATCGCGATGGTTATTTTTTTAAATCTGCAATGGAACCGGTAAGCAGGCCGTTGACAAATTTCGGATTATGAACGCCCTTGCTTCCGTCCCATAAAATCACTCCCAAGTTGAGATATGCGCCAACGACGCTGACGGGGAAGGTCTTCCCTTTGCCGCCGAAGCCAAGACCGGTAGGATCGGGCCAGACTTTAGTCGTATCCCAGGTGGCGATCTTTCTTGAAACCAAGGAGTCGCGGACTTGTTTTGCGAGAACCAATGTTTTTGTTTGTACGCTGTCGATGTCGAATTTGCCTCGAGGACCGACGATTGAGCTGGGATGGCAGGATGCCGAAGCGCAGGATGATGCCTGAGGTTGATAGGTGTGAACCCTCGTTGATCCCATATGGCAATCGACGCAACCGTCGGCAATGGCTGTTCTATGAGCAGAAGGAAGATTCAATGATGCTCCGCCGTTCGGCAGATATAAGCCGGCACCGGCAACGATTTCGGCCTGCGCTCCATAATGCATGCTGGCACGACTTGCTGTGGCCGTAAATTTGACCGAATCCGTTCCAACCATAACGGCAGTCGAAGTAATCGAATTGTTCGGATTGATTCCCTCGACTCCTTTTCCCGCCTTGACGTCTTCCAGGAAATTCGTACGGAGTTGGTGACAATTCACGCACAGGTTTCCTGCGCCGTAATCGGGGAATGTTAAATTACTGTTATTCTTTGATACAACGCGTTGTTCATCGCCGACAAGTGCGAAATCGGTAGTGTCGTATTTTGTATGAATTTTATGGCACGTGCGGCAATTCGCATTTGTCGGATTTGCCATTACATTGGCCGAATCCGCCGAGGAAAGCTTGAAAATAAAAGCATTACCGTTATGACAGGCTATGCATGCTGCGTTGGAACCTTCGCCGACCCATGTCGTTCCGGTATCATGCTTGGTCATTTCCCATTCATATTGCTTTGAAACAATCAATTGATTATTGAAATGGCATTGCGAGCAAGTGGTCATGGTCATAATTGAATCGCGAATGAAACTGGAGTCTCTGGTCAGCAGTGTGTCTTTGATATAAATAGTGTCGGTAACGCTTTTTCCATCTTTTCCAGCCGCACCGGTCGGTCCCTGCAGGCATCCAGTCGTGGTCAATAATAGAGAGCTGAATACCAACACATACAAGCCAATTCTTCTTCCAAATTTCACAAGAGCCTCCTGAATAGTGTAGATGAAAATTTATAGGTTTTAGATCAAAATTACAAAAAATGGAAATATTATGCTAAAAATATCACAAGTTGATGAATATTGCAAAACCCATGCCATTCATTATGCAAGTAAAATTATAAAGAAAACAAAGGGTTTTGCAATCAAAAATAAATCATCCGGATTAAAAATCATTGCATCACCCATTGAAAATTAATCTGTTCGGAGAATTTTTCCCAAATAAGGCAATAAATTGACTTGCTTGGGAAAAACAATGTTACTTTTTACCCTGCGATAACCCTTGAAGATTTTTTGTCGCATTTTCAAGAATTGCAACAGAATATTCAATGTTGTGTATTCCTTTGCCTGCTTTTACAAATCGGATATTGTATTCGGCATCTGCAAATTTTTTGGAAGCGGCAGAGTCTTTCTCAATTTGCGGACGATTTGAATTTGCGTGACCAAGTGCCGCGTCGGCAGCCGATAAGGCTGTTTTTAATTGACCGTTCCAATCTTGATAATACGATGCACCATCCGAGCCGTGGCAAAGCGCACATCCGGTTTGGTCGGCTTTTGGAAAATGCGTACCGGTTGCAAACGATACGGTATCTTGGGGTGTTATCCTATGACAAGCGGTACATGAAACATGAGCGCGATACATGCTGCTTGTAACCCCGGCTACATTTCTAGCCCCAATTCCTTTATATAGCAATTGGGATGCAAGATGGCCATTGCCGTGACAACGGGTACAGGAGGCAGGCGTGGAAGGAGCTTGCTCGCCATGGTCTTTCGGATAAATGGAATGTTCAATTTCAGTATGGCATAAATAGCATTCAACTTTATGCTTTGTAATATGGTTTTCATGGATAAACGGGATATCGTCGAATTTTTCAAGGTTTTCAGGTTTGTTATGGCATTGAAAGCACATGACTTTTGGAACTTTTCCGTCTCCGCGAATGATTCCTGTATGACAATCTTGGCATTGGACTTTACCCTTGACATAATCGGTATGCGTAAACGTTTCTTTGGTATTTCGGATTGTTACTGCCGTGTCAGGGACCTTGTGGCATTTCAAGCAAAATGCCGATGTCGAAGCTTCCGGTGTTTGCATTCTGTCCTTGAAGTGACACAGGAAACAAACCTCTTCGGTTACCGCAATGTGGCGGCCCATGGCCATTTGCGCATGACACGTCGTGCATCGAAGCTTTCGACCGCGCCTTTCTTGGGTCAAATGGGGCGTATGGTCGAATGAAATGCCTTTGAAAGAAACTTTACCTTTGAGAAGTCTCGTTTCATGGCAACCCTGCCGGAGGCATGATGCATCGTCCACTTCCGCATGCGGGCGAGGAGGGTATTTGCCGGTAACCATGGACGCAACTTCATGTAATGCGGCGAATTTTCTTTTAAGATAATTAGTGAATCCCGGTTTTGAGTGGCAATCGAGGCAATTCACTTTATTATGCGAAGATGCTTTCCATTGCTTGTAATACGGTTTCATATAATGACACGAACTGCAAAAAATGGGTTGGGAAGTGATTTCGAGAGTGCCGAAAAGGAGTAGTATGCCTCCAGCGATAATTATGCATGCTGCCAATAAAATGGCTCGGGCGGTAACTGGTTTTCCCTTAAATTTCATACGAGTAAACAAAACTCCTTTTTAATGGAACGTTGCAAAAAATTGATTATACTATTTATTCTCAATTAAGGTCATTGGAAATATACGAGATATCACGGAAAAAATGCCACTGTGAACAATTTTGAGTACTGTAAACATTGAAGCAAAGAATGAGCCAATTAAACTTTTCTTGTTTTATATGCCGGAACCTAGGTAAATTATTGTATATAGCCCTAATACAGAGAAAAAGAAGCTTAATGGTAAACTTTTGTTACTATATGATACAGGGTATTCAACGAAGGGATTTTATGGGGAAAGTTTAAAAATCATTAAAACGGATGAATAATCATCCGAAAAGAAACTGACAGGAACATGCATATAAAAGAAAATCTGTATTTTTTTTAACGTATCCATACTTTCAATACTATGGCATGACAATTGCGATAATCCCTGTGATGTTAGATACTGCTTGCCAATTAGTTAAAACATCAAGGGATGTTCCGGTTTATATGTCGGTTGGGGTATCGTAACATTGAAAATTGACCAAAGGAACAACAATGGTTGAAAATATCGTAATTGATTCGCCGAAAAATATTCAAAATACCGATTCCGGTCACCGCGAGGCCTCATACGCTTCGTCGGACGCTGAACTCGTCATCTTGGTAAAGGATATTCTGCATCGGTGGTTTATCAATGAAAAAAGCTTTCGTCATATCAAATTGCAAAACGGGAATCCTGCCGGCGGAAAAATGCTCCGTACGCTATTGGTTCAGCGGCTTTCAGAAAACAAAACAATATCATTTGACAGGGAAATGCTTGCAAATGCATGCGCCGCTATCGAACTCGTTCATGCTGCCACTCTTTTTCATGATGATGTCATCGATGTCGGTGAAATGCGACGGGGTGAGCCGAGTTTGTGGCGCCAAACATCGACAAGCGGTTCAATACTTATCGGCGACCTATATCTTTGTGCAGCTATAGACCTTCTTACAAAAAAAGGCGATGCGTCGCAAATAGCGGGATTTATCGAAAAAATGCATGAGACTTGCTCGGCCGAAATACAGCAAGAACTTATTTATCGGGGGAAAACTCTCAATAAAGAAGATTGCATTAAAATCGCACGAGGCAAAACAGGGCCTTTGTTCGGATTCGGTGCCTCTCTTTGTTGCGGTCCGGACCTGCGGCTTCGCGTCGCCCTTGAAGAAGTCGGCTATATAATCGGTACCGCATATCAACTTGCCGATGATTTGATAGATGAAAAAGGCGATCCGGATGCCAACAAAAAAACCTTGGGTACCGATAGATTGCGAAGGAAGTATACCTTGGCAAACGATGCGCGGGAAAACGATGATCGATTGGTTAATCTTATCGAGTCTCTTTGTAACGATGCGGTAGCATTGCTTGGCGAATGGCCGGAATTCCAGACCAATTTATCGGTTTATTTGAAAAACGATTTTTTTCCGGTTCTCCATGTGCAATACGGTGGATTGAAAGCATTATAAGTAAGATGCTTTGGAGGGTGTGTGTCGAAAAGGATTTTGCATGTCGATGATGATCCGGATATCGGGACCATGGTTTGCGCCGTGTTACAAAGAGAGGGCTTTTACGTCACGAGTGTACGGACATTGGGCGATGTATTTCCTGCTTTAGACCAGGATGAATTCGACTTGATACTTTTGGACGCAATGATCGAGGAGCAGGATTCTGGGCTTATCGCATTCGAACTGCTTCAAAATCGTTTTCCCCGCGTTCCGGTAATTCTTATGACCTCGCTCGGCGAAATGGTGAGGCCGTATTTTAAAGATCGGGGATTTGACGTCGGAATCCTTGAAAAACCGGTTTCGCCGGATCGGTTGCTAAGTGCAATTCATTCTTGTACAATGAATGCAACGCGGAAATGATCCTACGCGATATGGCGGCAATGAACGCAGTCGATTTTTTCTGGAAAAAGCGCGATGGCGCGGACTGCATATCGCCAACGAGCCCGGATTCTCATCAGTTCAGCGCCGAAGTCCTGAACCGGAATATCGCGTGGTATATTTCGTTGCGATGGGTGTCGTGTTCAATATTGCTTTTGTATTATTGCATTTCGTTCCTTCCATCTGCAGTGATACATTTTATCGGGGTAGTTTCCGAGGGAACGTGGTCGCTGTATCTTGCTTGTTTTCTATTATTTGCCAACGGCATATTTTATGTAGTATCCCGTAGAAAAAGCCTGTCTGGATTCGTAGGGCCTCACGCTCAGATGTGGGCTCAAATCGTTATTGATATATCCTGTATCGCCGTTGTCGTTCATTTCGGCGGGAGCGTCGCCACACCGGCCCCGTTTCTTTACATTCTCCATATAGCACTTGCATGCATTTTTTTTCCTATCCATCTTAGCCTTTCCGTGACGTTTATATCATCGGTTTTGTATGGGGCGTGCGTTTTTTTCGAATATATCGGTTTTATACGTCCGCATGCGGTTTTTGCCGCGCGGGCTATGGGACCATTAGGATATTTTGCAAACGGATCGTACCTCGCGTGGCATGTATTCTCGGTTACAACCCTGTTCTTTTTGCTTTGGTATATGGTATCCCGACTGACAAAGGTGATTCGCATTCGGGAAAAACAACTCGTTGCGGCAGGCGAGGAGACTCGGAATTTGCAGCTTGAAAAAGACCGGTATTCGGCCCAGATGACCCATCAGCTCAAAGCGCCGCTTGACGCGATACGAAGCAATATTTCGCTTGTGTTATATTTTAATGGCGAAAAAATACCGGTCGAGGTTGTTGCTTTATTACAAAAAATCGACGCACGGGCAAGAGGCCTGGCTGCATTGATACTCGATGTGCTGAAGCTTTCCCGGCTCAATACGCCCCTTGTCCCGCCGGAACCGGTAAATATTGCTTTTGATGAAATCGTTGAACGCTGCGTTGATGAACTGACCGCTCTTGCGCGACAGCGAAAAATAACCATCGAAACCTCCATTGAAAAAACTCAAACGTACGCCGTAGCGGATCAGATCCACATGATGGTTGAAAATATTATTTCGAACGCCATTGTCTATTCGAACGAAAACGGTGTCGTATTCGTTCGTTGTGATTATGATACGCAAATCGATGCTCCTGTTTTTCGGGTGGCGGACCGTGGGATAGGGATTCCTGCCGAAAAGGTGCCGCATATTTTTGAAGACTATTTTCATACGAAGGAATCGGTTTGTCATAACAGTGCATCAACGGGGATCGGGCTTGCGATTGTTAAGAAAGTTGCCGAGACCCACGGTATTCGGTTGAAGGTCGAAAGCGAATTGGGACAAGGGACAATAGTGACCGCCGTATTGCCTAAGAGCAGGCTTGAAACATAATGGGTATATAAGACCCAACGCAAAGAAGGAAATCCATGAAAAGATTGAAAGGCGGATTCGATATCCGAATAGTGGGCCGTCCCTCCGCAATTGTGCAGACGCCTCCCGAGCCGTCGACTCTGTTTATTCCTCTTCGCACCCGTCGGTTTCATTTCTCGGAAATTGTTGTTCAGGACAATACGGACGTTACCCAAGGGACAATCCTCGCCTGTGACCCGAAGCAATTCAATGTTCCGTTGCTTGCTTCCCGCGGAGGGACAATTCATTTAGACCGCACTCTCGGACAAATCGTAATCGATAAGGTGAAACCCGTATCTGCCGCCGGAAGCAATCAACAAACGTCTTCTTGGCCTCATGCACCGTCCAATCTTGATTCAAGTGGGCAAGTGAGATTCAAGTTGTTGAAAATGGGAGCATGGCAATACTTTAAGGATGCGGCAACCGGATTGTTGCCCGACCCGATGGCGATACCGTCTGCACTTATTGTTTCGACAATCACCATCGAACCCTTCTCCGTGCGCGGTGATGTTTTATTGAAAGAAAAACTTGCCAGCTTTACAAGAGGGCTTGAGCATTTGCAGCCTCTTCTAGAATATCAACCAATATTCCTCGTGTTTCCTAAAATTACCACCGAACTTGCCCTTAAAATAAAAGAAACGATACGCGGCTTTGCGTGGATCAAACTTGTCGAAATTCCCGTTACCTATCCGTTCGACGACTTTCGGTTGCTCGCACGAAAGTTGGGGCTTATCTCTAAAAGCAATAAGGACAATGTCTGGACACTTCGGACGGAAGGGGTGTTGGCCATAGACAGTGTCTTGACAAACTCGCAAATCGTTGCCGAGAAAGTAGTAGCGATCGGCGGCCCTGCAGTTAAAAAACCTGCTCATTTTAAGGTACCTGTCGGATACCCGTTGGCCGAATTACTGCACATGGCGGAATGTGAAACCGGCTCGCGATATTTGAACGGAGGCGTTTTTTCTGGCGCAATCATATCGGAACTGCAAAAGGGGATAGATTGCGAATGCGGGGGAATCACCGTTCTTTCGGAGCAAGTAAATCGTTCTTTCCTGAAATTTGTGACTCCTGGGTTCGACCGCCGTTCTTTTGCTCCGGCATTTGCAAGTGCGCTTCGTCCCGCGTTTTCAGAAAAAGTGGATACGGCCCTCTGCGGTGAAGGCAGAGCTTGCGTCAACTGCGGGTTTTGTTCCAAGGTATGTCCGGCGGAAATTGTCCCAAGCGCGATCCATAAACTTGTCTATCAATCGAATATGGACGAATTGGAATTTTACCGGCCGGATCTTTGCGTCGATTGCGGGCTCTGTTCATATGTCTGCCCATCCAAAATAAACCTTTATTCGGAAATTGCAGCGGTCAAGATGAAACTCCGTGAAGAACTTACACCCGAAAAGGCGGGGCATTAAAATGACCTGGTTACTCAAAATATTAGAAAAAATGCAACCGCATTTTGGCCCAAAGGGAAAAGCCGAACGCTTCGGTCCATTATTCGAAGCTGCTGAAAATTTCCTTTTTTCGACAAGCGAGCGTACGAAATCGGCACCCCATGTCAGGGACCCGCTCGATCTTAAACGATTCATGTCCCTTGTCATTGTCGCAATGATTCCTTGCACGCTGGCGGGATTTTACTTTTTCGGCTTGCGGGTTTTCTCGGTTATAATCGTATCGTATGCAATCGGCGGTATTGCGGAAGTGGTTTTTGCCGTCATTCGCAAGGAAAAAATCAATGAAGGCTTTCTGGTGACGGGACTCATTTATCCGCTCATTCTTCCTCCGACACTCCCTCTTTGGATGGTAGGATTGGGGGTGTTGTTCGGGGTTATTATGGGGAAAGAGCTTTTTGGCGGTACCGGACGAAATTTATTTAACCCTGCGGTCGCGGGACGTTGCTTTCTTGCGGTGAGTTATCCCGTAGCGATGTCGTCGGGCTGGATCGTTCCGGGTTCCGGATTGGCAGGCAGGTTGACGGAATATGTTTCGGCCAATTCTTTAGATGCAATTTCCAAAGCGACCCCCCTCGGATTGCTGAAGCAGGGGATACATACCGACATTCTGCCGCTTTTTATGGGAAACGTTTCGGGATGCATCGGCGAAACAAGCGGTATTGCGATTGTTGCCGGGGGTCTGTTTTTGCTTATGACGAGAATCGCGAGCTGGCGAACGGTCGCATCGGTACTTGTTTCCGCCTTTGTCATGGCGGGCATTTTGCATTATGTCAATCCTACCCTTTTTGTTCCCGCCCTGTGGCATATCGGCGCGGGCGGGCTTCTTTTCGGCGCATTTTTCATGGCCACCGATCCGGTCACAAGCCCGGCAACCAATACAGGTAAATGGTTTTATGGCGCCATTATCGGTGTAGTAACAATACTGATACGGAACTTTTCGGGGTATGTCGAGGGCGTCATGTTTGCCATACTTTTGGGGAACATCGCGTCACCGTTGATTGATGAAATAGTATACAAAATACAAATGAAACGGCTTGAAAATGAAGCGTAATCTTTACACGATATTTTATGCGTTTATGCTTGGCGTCGTCTGTGCGCTTGTTCCCACGACCGTCGGGGAGTTTACCGCACCGTATCGTGAAGCTAATGCCCGTGCCGAAGAGGTTCGCAACATTATGCATGTGCTGGATATTCCCGTTGCTCAAGGCGCGACTTCCCGGCAACTCGTCGCACAGTTTGAAAGTAAGGTTAAGTTGCGTAAAAAAGGCGATTTGCAAATGTATGTTTCGTGCGACAGCGTCGATTCGTCGAAAGTGCTTGCAATCGCCATAGGATTTTCCGGCGGCGGGGTATGGGGCTTGATTAAAGGATTTATTGCTCTCGACACCGACATGGTGACCATTCGTCGCATTTCGTTTTATCAAAATGAGGAGACTCCGGGTTTGGGCGGTGAAATCGGCACAGAAAGGTTTCAGAACGAATTTATCGGAAAAAAAATTCGGGATGATTTTGGAAAACCCGGAATCAAGATAAAACGAACCGGCGCAAAAGCATCCAATGAAATCGACGGGATCAGCGGGGCGACATTGACATGTGGAAAGGTCGAAGCGGTACTCTCGTCCATAATTGCAACAATCGATAAGGAGGTTGGTTTTGGCAAATAACGCTTCTTTGACCGCAGGAATGACCCATTGCGGCGCTTGCGATGGTAAAGGAACCAAGACCTTTAGAGATGGAGTCCTCGATAATAATCCTATTTTCGCGCAGGTCCTGGGAATTTGTTCGGCGCTTGCCGTAACCAGTAAACTCGAAACGTCGCTGGTGATGGGAATCGGATACGTATTCGTCCTTTCCTTTTCCACACTCGTTGTTTCGCTGCTTCGGCACACCATTCCGCATCGCATCAGGATCATTACCCAAGTACTTGTCGTGTGCGTATTCGTCATAATTCTCGATCAGTTGCTTAAGGCATTTTATTGGGAAGCATCCCGTCAACTCGGCCCCTATGTAGGGCTCATCATAACCAATACGCTGACACTCGGCAGGACCGAAGGATTTTCCATACAAAACAAACCCATAGTATCGCTTGTCGATGGTGTCGGAAACGGACTCGGGTATGCGCTTGTTTTGATCGTTATCGGTACCGTACGCGAACTTTTCGGGACCGGCAAGATTTTGGGCCACTTGCTGTTGCCGCCGGCCATTTACACGCCGAATCAAATGATGGTTTTGGCGCCCGGCGCATTTTTCGGGCTTGGCATTCTCATTGCCGTACTTAATCTCACTGTTTTAAAACCACAGGGAATAAAGAAATGAATCACACTCCGGCATATTTAATATTTTTTGCGGCGTTATTTACAAACAATATTTTATTGTCGAATTTCCTTGGAATGTGCCATTGGCTTGCTTGCACCAGGAATATGCTTTCGGCTACCGGCCTCGGAATGGCTATGACGATTGTTACCGGGCTTACGACGGTATTGAATTACGTGATATATTACAATATATTGATACCGTTGCGTTTGGAATATTTGATGTTTCTCATGTTTATCGCCGTTATAGCCGCATTTGTCCAGCTCGCCGAAATGATTGTCGAACGTTTCAATGCCAAATTGTACTATTCGCTTGGGATTTTTCTGCCTCTCATGGTGGTAAACTGCACCATCATGGGCGCAGCTCTTTTCATGGTGGTACGGCATTATTCGTTTATGCAAACCGTCGGATGGGGATTTGGAGCCGGCGGGGGCTGGATGCTTTCCGCCGTCCTTATGGCTGCGTTGCGGAAAAAGGCGGGGTACAGTAACCCGCCGAAAGCGTTTGCCGGTGCGGGAATCGTCATGATTATTGCGGGATTCATGGCCATGGCATTTATGGGGTTCGCAGGAATGGTCGCAATCGAGTAATGGAAGGCAAATGAGATGATTTACATATACGCAACATCCGTTTTCGTCGGCATGATGGTGTTTTTAACCGCGTTACTGTTGGTCGCCGAAAGATACCTGGCCAATTACGGCATCTGTAAAGTTGATATCAACGCGGGGCAGCGATCCTTCGACGTTGAAGGCGGAATGACATTGCTTTCCTGCCTCATAGAGCAGAAAATATTCATTCCTTCCGCTTGCGGAGGCCATGGGACATGCGGCTTTTGTAAGGTCACGGTGATTTCAGGCGGCGGCCCGGTGCTTCCGACGGAAACTACCTTTCTAACCCGTACCGAACAGCGCGCGAACCTGCGTTTGGCGTGTCAGGTAAAAGTGAAACAGGAATTGCATATGAAGATTCCCGAAGAAATGCTCAATGTAAAGCTTTTTTCGGCAAGTGTTCAAAGCGTCAAAACACTGACGCATGATATAAAGGAAATCCGGTTTTCGATTATTGAGCCGTCGGAAATTTCGCAGCGCCCGGGGCAGTATGTGCAAATTAAAGTGCCGACCCCGGACGGTCCTGTTTTTCGCGCCTATTCGATTTCGAGCCCGTCGTTCGATAAAAAGCATGTCGAACTCAATGTCCGGCTTATGCCGCAAGGGCTGGGCTCGACCTATCTGCACAGCCTCAAAGAAAACGACAGCGTGGAATTTACCGGGCCTTACGGCGAATTTCGCCTTAGTGAAGAACCTGAAACCGAAATCATTTGTGTCGGCGGCGGCTGCGGAATGGCACCCATGAAAAACATAATATACTCTCTTTACGAAAAATGGCCCCAACGGTCGTGTTGGCTTTTTTTCGGCTGCCGTACCAATCAGGACGTTTTCTATTTCAATGAATTTTTGGAGTTGGCTAAAAAACACCCTACTCTCAAGGTGATGTACGCGTTATCCGATCCTGTCAAGGATGGAGAACTGTGGAGCGGCGAACGCGGTTTTGTGCATTTGTCTGTTGATAAGCATTTAGCGCAAAATGTCAAGAGACAGGCGTTTTTATGCGGGCCGCCGCCGATGATCGAGGCGGTTACCCGGGTGTTGCTGGAAAAAGGGGTGACCCCCGCGGATATTTTTTACGATAAGTTCTGATTTGAATGTCTTTGTAACATGAGATGGTATTGAGCTTTCGATCGTTTGAGCAAATACCGGTATTTTCAAGCGATCAATTTGTCAAATAAGTTTATTGAAAGGAGTACTATTATGTCGTACCTCTTAATTATCGACGATGATCCGGATATTGCCGGCGCATCGGCTAAAGTATTGGCTGCAGAAGGGTATGAAACCGAAATTAAATTGGATCCGGAAGAAGCGAAGAAATCGATTGAATTGCGGCGTCCAGACCTCGTTTTACTCGATGTCATGTTTCCCGGAAATGCATCCGGCGGATTCGATCTTGCGCGGTGGATAGCTCAAAAATCAATCAATGATAAACGGATTCCGGTGCTCATGCTTTCGGCGATTAACCAGAAAATTCCCATCGGCTTCAGCAATCTGGATATCGATGCCGAGTGGATGCCGGTATCCGAATTCCTGGAAAAACCCGTAGATTTTGATTCGCTAAAAAGCAAAGTGAAGGCAATTCTGAACCGGGAATAACACGTCCGGAAACGTTTACAAGGGGTAATAATTATGGATGCGACTTTGGGAAAAATGTTCGATAGAGCGCAGGAATACGTCAACAGTATGACTGCGTTCTTTGCGGATTTCCGCGACAGGGCTTCTAACGATTATGCAAGGCTTCTAACCTATCATTTGGCCCGTCATAAGAAAAATTTGTCTAGCCTCAAGGCCCTGTTTTCAAACGAAGAATTGAATAGACTTTTACAGCTTCCGCTCAAGCATTCGGCCGATGATTTTTTTCCGGAGCGTGTTTTTGATACGTACTATTTGGATTCAAAATCATCTTCTGACGAGGTAATTGCCGTTGCCGTTGAATTTATCGATGTGCTGGTCTGCTTATATCACTGGCTAGGCGATCAGTTGGACCATGAGCATGTTTCCAAAGCGATACATGAACTCATCGTTACGGAAGAAAACGAGGTTGCCAAACTCCATTCCATACAAGCGAGTCTTCTTACTATACAGTAATGCGATTAAAATCACTGCCGAACGTTTCTTTGTTTTAGGTGCTATGGCCGATTTACAAAAGCCATAGCCCCGGCTCTCGCTAAAGGTTTAGGACAAGTGGCCGCTGTTTTTTACTGATTTATCCGAAATTTAGCAAAAAAAGTTTAATTGGTACACGGTTTGCATCCTTTATTTGTTGTTTTTCACGTATGATGTTTTCAAACTGAGGCAATGACCATAAAAAACGGAAGGTGCGGCAGAAATGATGCAGTGCACGACCAATCATTCAAACGGTAAAACTATAAACAGGGGAGTTGGAAATGTCTAAGGGAACCATTTGTATCATCGATGATGAACCCGATATGGTGGAAACATGTTCCAATATTCTTGCTGCTCAGGGATATGAGGTTGAAACATGTTCCGACGGGAGCGAAGGGCTGAAAATTGTTACAACCAAAAAATTCGATATTGTCATCGTTGACCTGATGATGCCCAAAGTGGACGGCATGGAAATCTTATCGTCGGGCAAAAAAGCAAACCAGGAATCGATGTTCATTATTTTCACCGGATATCCGACCATCGAATCTGCCGTTGGCGCAATGAAAAACGGCGCATTTGATTATCTGGTCAAGCCGTTTATGGCGAGTCAATTAATATCGGTAATTGATCGTGCTCTTTCCGTTCGAAAATTGCAGGAAGAAAATCGAAATTTAAAACAAAAACTGGCAAATACCGCCATCGAACATCCTTTTATCGGTGCCAGTCCGTCGATTCGTGAAGTACTCAACTCGATTCAAAAAGTGGCATCATTTGAATCAAGCGTTCTCATAACGGGCGAAAGCGGAACCGGCAAGGAATTGGTCGCGAAAACCATACATCTCAACAGTAAGAGAAAAGATAATACATTTGTTCCTATAAATTGCAGCGCCCTGCCGGAGTCCCTTTTGGAAAGCGAGCTTTTCGGACACGAAAAAGGGGCGTTTACCGGAGCGGTAAGCCGGAATATCGGCTTGTTTGAATTTGCGGACAAAGGCACTTTATTCCTGGATGAAATCGGAGAATTGCCGCTTACGTTGCAGGCAAAACTACTTCGCGTACTTCAGGAACGAGAGGTCCGCCGGGTAGGGGGAAAGGAACAAATTCCCATCGACGTCCGGATAATCGCTTCCACAAATCGGGATCTTGAACAGTTTGTTAAGGACGGAAAGTTTCGTGAGGATCTGTATTTCCGGTTAAATGTTATTCGATTAAAAGTCCCACCGCTTCGGGACAGGGTCGAGGATATTTCCGTGCTTGTCAACCACTTCCTCGACTCGTTCAATGCCACGCATAAAACGTCGATGCAAATCTCTCCCGAATCGATGGCGCTGTTAAAAAAATATCAATGGCCTGGAAACGTACGTGAATTGGAAAACGCGGTGCATCAAGGGGCATCTATGGCCGATACGGCAATAGTCGAACCGGATAACTTGCCGGATCAAATCCGGAATAAACCGGTAATGGTCGCGTCCGTTGCAATACCGTCAATTGATTCCGGCGTTCCGTTTAACGATGCGAAATCCGATGCCTTGGAACATTTCGAAAAGAATTATGTGTTGGCTTTGCTCCAAAAAAGCAAGGGCAATGTTTCTGCTGCAGCGGATTTGGCCGGAATGCACAGATCTTCTTTTCAAAGACTTATCAGAAAATATCATGTTCAGCCGGCAGCAATAAAAGATTCGGTCGTTATTGATGAAGAAAAACGCGACACTTGGATTAAGCCCGCTTCGGATACCGCATCCGACCCGATTTAACCAAATAAAGGCCCCCAGACGTTTACAGAGCTGAGACCGTACAGTTTAAGGAATACTCGATAAAAATCCATGGAAAGGAATGACATGAACAGGGAAACCTTGACGAAATCAAACCAGTTCCAAAACCTGTCACGTTTACGGTCGTTAGTGCCGGAATTTTTCGGCTCATTCAAAAACCCTTATACATATAATCCTTTCGCGAACCTTTATTCTTTGTTCGGTTTTGCATGGGGAATACCGGTTCCCTTTGTCACCGTTGGCCTCGTGTTGTTTACCCTTGGGCTTCCGCTCTCTTTACATTCAATGGTGTTCGTGGTTCGGACATATCATTTTCTCCTGGTATTTCTTTTACATCCGCTTTTATTTTACCTGATTTTCGGTGCGTTAGGTACCATCAACAAGCGCAGGGAAGATCTTATTCGTCAGGAAGCGGCAAAAGTGGAAAGCACGCTGGAACAATTGATAGTCAAAGAGCGGATGGCTATGATCGGACAACTTGCAGCCGGTGTCGCACATGAAATTAACAATCCGGTGTGCATACTTTTAGCGAAAACCGGGTTCCTTAAATCGCTTTTTCCGGATCGGGACACTTTTATGGCCCAGGCGGAAAAAGACCTTGATAAATTTGAAACGCATTTGCTTCGGATTGGCGATATTACCAAAGGTTTGCTGAGTTTTGCACGGCAGTCGATCGGATTGAAAAATAGCATCAATTTTCCCCAATTAATTAATGAAACCCTTATGTTCATGGAGCACGGATTCCGGAAAAACAATATTACCGTTACTAGGGATCTGGGGAGCCAAATCCATAAATTTGAAGGATGTTCGGGTGAAATGCAGCAGGTGTTTTTAAACCTGCTCAGCAACGCTCTCGATGCCATGATGCCGCATGCAGAGGGTAATTTGACCGTAACATTTAAAGAAGGAAAAAACGGTTTTGAAATCAATTTCAGAGATACTGGTACTGGAATACCTGATGATATCATCGATCGGGTTATGGAACCCTTTTTTACTACCAAAGAATTTGGGAAAGGTACTGGATTGGGCCTATCAATTTCTTACGGGATTGTTTCAAAACATAATGGAACAATTCGATTTGTGAGTTGCAAAGGCGAAGGAACAACTTTTTATATAAAATTCCCTTTTCACGATATGGGATAGATGTGATTCTAAACACGATTATCAAATTCGATAAAATAGTGCATCAAAAACGCTGCACCAATCTAACTGTTTTAACTTTGATAAAATCAATGCATTACAATGTCTTGCGATAAATAGTGCAGCAACAATGAGGCAGTAATTATCGTTTTTAAGAATCTTTTTCAAAATTATTTCTATAAATCTTTGAATTTATAGGAAATTAGTTTCTTTCGAACAAATTCATTTGCCGGTTTTTCTTAAATAAAGAATGAAAAAACAGGTATTGATATAAAAACGACTCATTTGTTCGATTTTTTGTCAAATTAAGAAAATCGGTACGATGATTGCTTTATAAATTGCAATTGGGACGGGAAAACTTGTTTAACGGTTAATTGCCTGTTTGTTTGTTTCTGTGAATGGAATTAACGAGAAAGAAATCATGCAAGAAAAATCTGGAACTATAAGACCAAAAGTAACTGTTAACCGAAAATATTGTAAAAGCTGCGGTATTTGTGCAGCATTTTGCCCTAAAACGGTTTTTGTTCAGGATAAAAGCGGATTTCCTGAAGTTGTAAATGAAGATAAATGTATAAAATGCATGCTTTGTGTCGATCGGTGTCCAGATTATGCGATAGAAATTTCAACATACCCGTTGCAAACTCCGGAAAGCGCACAATGAAAATCCCAAAAGAATTAATGGGCCAGATCCTTTTTGATACTGAAGGCGGTGTTTTTCAAAAGCGCTTTCTTCAAGGGAATGAGGCTGCTGCAGAAGGTGTTTTGGCTGCAGGCGCCAGATTTTTTGCCGGGTACCCCATAACTCCCTCGACGGAAATTGCCGAAATTCTTTCGGAGCGATTGCCTCGCATAAAAGGTGCGTTTATTCAAATGGAAGATGAAATTGCCAGTATCGGGGCAGTCTTAGGTGCTTCTTTGGCTGGAAGCAAAGCGCTTACGGCAACATCGGGGCCTGGTTTTTCTTTAATGCAAGAACTGATCGGCTATTCCGGCATGACGCAAATTCCGTGCGTTATTGTCAACGTTATGCGCAGCGGACCCTCGACGGGAATGCCGACCTCTCCGGCGCAAGGCGACGTGATGCAGGCGATTTGGGGAACCCACGGCGATCATCCCGTGGTTGTTGTTGCACCTGCAACGGTTTCCGAAATGTATTATTTAGCAATTTGGTGCGTCAACATATCGGAACGTTTACGTATACCGGTCATATTCTTGCCCGATGAAGTCGTCGGACATATGCGTGAATTACTGCTTATTCCGCCTACGGAGTTGATACGAATCGAAAATCGCGGAAAGCCTACGGTTCCGCCCGAAGATTTTCATCCTTTTAAAATCGAGGGCAACGCCGTTACGGCAATGCCCGCTATGGGGGAAGGGTATCGATATAATGTTACGGGACTTGTTCACGACCAAGACGGGTTTCCCACAAACGATCCCGGTCGGGCCGGCGAATTAAATACCTTTCTTGTCAATAAGGTTCTATCCCGTGCCGATGATCTGGCTTTTGCCGAAGAAATAGCAACGGATGATGCGGAAGAGATAATTATTTCCTATGGCTCGACCGCGCGCTCCGCTGAGCGAGCGGTTCGATTGCTCGGCGGGACCGGCAGAAAAATCGGGATTTTCCGGATCATTACATTACATCCTTTCCCTATCAAGCAATTGCAACGACTAGCCAAACAGTGTAACCGCTTTCTACTCGTAGAAATGAATTTGGGACAAATGACCACTACGGTTCGTTCCATTATCGGATTGGATGTCGATCTGCGGGTAATAAATAAAGCGAACGGTTTGCCAATTGCACCTTCGGAGATCATTTCTGTTTTAGAAAATTGGCATCCCCATCCGGTACTTCAACAACAGGGTTGCGTAAATCATGAATGATCAAATGCAAAGTGAAATCGCGACTGCTCCTTCATTGGGTCTTCAATCGCAAGATTATTTTCGGCAAAACAGACTCCCGCATATTTGGTGTCCCGGATGCGGAAACGGCATAGTTTTACGCGCGATAACAAAGGCATTGGAAATGCTTGCACTTGATCGTAACAATGTCGCTGCGGTCGCGGGGATCGGCTGTTCGTCGCGTTCGGCGGGATATCTTGATCTTAATACGGTCCATACGGCGCACGGCAGGGCTTTGCCTTTCGCTACAGGAATAAAGGTCGCTAACCCGAAACTCACCGTTATTGTCATGTCGGGAGACGGTGATGCCACTGCCATCGGGGGCAACCATTTCATCCAGGCCGCCAGGAGAAACCTTGACTTAACATTAATAATTTTCAACAATAACATATACGGTATGACAAGCGGCCAATACAGCCCTTTGACTCCGCGCGGTGCATTCGCAACAACGGCGAGTTATGGAACAGTTGAGACCCCGTTTGATATTTGTAAACTTGCTATCGCTGCCGGCGCTACATACGTTGCCCGGGGTACGACTTACCAGGCGCGTCAGTTGCCCAAACTTATAGCCAATGCGATTACCAACAAAGGTTTCTCGGTTGTCGAGGCTGTTTGCGCTTGTCCTACCCATTATGGAAAACTGAATAAAAAGTCCAGCCCGGTTTCTTTGCTCATGGAACAACGCGACAAGGCGATCTCCGCAAAAGACGCACAGCTTATGACTCCGGAACAACTTACAGGAAAATATTTGACCGGTGAATTATACAACGAGAATCGCAAGGAATATTCGGACGCATACACACACCTTTTTGAGCGGGTACATGAAACCAAATAGATATGAAATCCGTATAAGCGGTACCGGAGGGCAAGGGATCATTACCACCGGTATTCTTCTTGGTGAAGCTGCCACCATATATGATCATACGTTTGCCGTGCAGACTCAGTCGTATGGTCCTGAGGCGCGCGGCGGTGCGAGCAAAACCGACGTGATCATCTCGGCGGAACCGATAGATTACCCCAAAGTTGTCCGGCCGAATTGCGTTGCAGCCCTCTCGCGCGAAGCATTCCGCCTGTATTGCCGCGGATTGGACGAGTCGGTGGTGATAATTGCCGATGAGGAAAGTATAGACGGCGACGAGACTATAGGGAAGAATCTCCTTCGTTTTCCGATATGCAAATCTGCGATTGATATCATCGGCACGATGCTGACCACGAATATCATTCTTATGGGAACAATTATCGGCGTTTGTGAAGTCGTCAGTTATCCGGCTGCCGAGATTGCCGTGGCAACCCGTTTTGCACGCAAGAAACCGGAACTCAATCTGCGGGCGTTGAAATTAGGATACGATATGGGGCAGAGTAAGAAAGTGGGGAATATCCATGTATCTGCATGAATACAATGCAAAAAAAATGCTTCGGGAATGCGGGATTCAGACGCCGCAGGGTATTGTTGCTAAAACGGAACATGATGCCGAAACTGCAATTGACACACTTAAATTTCCTTTATATCTCAAGGCGCAGGTCCTCGCCGGCGGCAGGGGGAAAATGGGTGCGGTCAAAAAGGCGAATACCCGAGCCGAGGCCATTGCTGCTTTTAAAGAAATTCGCAAAATGATAGTTAAAACAATACAAACCGGGCCGCAAGGACTTCCGGTGGACGCCGTTCTCATCGAAGAGGGGCAAGTCATTTCGTCGGAATATTTTGCGGCAATTTCCGTCGACAGAGCAGCGTCATGCCCGGTACTTATGGTGTCTACCTGCGGCGGGATGGATATCGAAACCGCGGCCAGAGAGAAACCGGAATCGATAATACGAATTGAGCTCGATATTGTAAGAGGAATTGCCGATCATCAGGCCAGACGCATTCATTTCGCATTAGGTAACAGTACCGTTAACCCTAGAACAACCCAAAGGTTTCTCAACGGGCTTTTTAAAACATTTGTCGATAACGACGCGACGCTTGTTGAAATTAATCCCCTTGCTTCGACATTTTCGGGCGAACTGATTGCCCTGGATGGAAAAATAGTTCTCGACGACAATGCTTTTCCCCGGCATTCCGATTGGGCGGAATACGACAAACAAAACAAACGTGATCAATTGGAGATAGCAGCCTCGAAATTCGATTTAAATTATGTCAAGGTGGCCGGCGGTTCAATAGGCTGCATGGTCAACGGAGCTGGTCTTGCAATGGCAACGATGGACGCGGTCAAGCTGTATGGCGGCGAAGCGGCGAATTTTCTCGATGTCGGCGGTAATGTCGATGTGGAGGCGGCTACGGCGGCACTGCGAATATTGACAAGCGATCCGGACGTAAAAGTGATTCTGGTCAATGTGTTCGGCGGAATAGTCCGATGCGATATAATAGCGGCCGGTCTGTTGGCAGCAAGCAAAGAAGTGCATGTAAAAGTCCCGCTTGTCGTGCGTTTAGACGGTACTGAGGCAATACGCGGACTGGACCTGCTAAAAGAAAACGGCGGTTCGTTCGAACTTGCCCGGGATTTGAAACAGGCGGTCTTGAAGGCAGTGCTTCTTTCGAAAGGAAATTATGTCAATACTTATTGATAAAGAAACTCAGGTCATTTGCCAGGGAATTACCGGCAAAGCCGGAGGATTTCATACGACCATGTGCCGTGAATACGGAACGCAAATTGTGGCGGGAGTGACTCCGGGGAAAAGCGGACAGCTGTTCGATAAAGACATTCCGGTATATGATACCGTTGATTTTACAATGCGCAATCATCACGTGGACGCGACTATGATTTTTGTTCCACCCCTTTTGGCGGGCGACGCGATTGAGGAGGCGGCTGAGGCGGGGATCCGATTAATCGTTTGCATCACCGAAGGTATTCCGCAAAAAGACATGATTAAAGCGCGGGCAACGGTAATGAAATATAGAGCGACTTTGATTGGTCCTAATTGTCCAGGTATAATTTCTCCGGGAAAAAGCAAAATCGGAATCATGCCGGGATATATTCATAAACCGGGAGAAATCGGGGTCATAAGCAGGTCTGGTACCTTGACTTATGAGGCGGTATGGCAGCTCACGACGCTTGGCCTTGGGCAATCGACATGCGTCGGCATGGGAGGAGACCCCATACACGGCGTCGGATTCATCGATTTACTAGAATTGTTTGAAAAAGACGACCAAACAAAAGGCATTGTTCTCATCGGTGAAATCGGAGGCTCGGACGAGGAAAAAGCCGCGGAATGGATCGGAAAGAACGGAACAAAACCCATTGTTGCCTTTATTGCCGGTAAATCGGCACCGCCGGGCAGAAGAATGGGGCATGCAGGCGCGATCATCAGCGGATCGAGCGGGACCGCTACCGATAAAATCAACGCGCTTAAAAATGCCGGCGTTACCATTGTCGATGATCCGACGGAAATGGGAAAGACCATGCTTAGTGTGTTGTCGAATAAGGCGGTAGTATGACGAACAAGGAAAAAGTCTATATAATCGACACGACGCTGAGGGACGGGGAACAAACTGCGGGAGTCGTTTTTTCACCTGCGGAAAAAATATCCATTGCAAAGCTGCTTTCCGATGCGGGGGTCGACCAAATCGAAGTCGGTATTCCTGCAATGGGGGGAGATGAATGCGAAGCCATCAAGGCGATCTGCGAACTCAAATTGCCCGCAAGCATCCTGGCCTGGAATCGTGCCGACACCGATGACATACAGTGGTCGCTTTCTTGCGGTGTCGATGCGGTATGCATTTCCATATCTTCTTCCGACATTCATATCGAGAAAAAATTACATAGAACAAAGGCGTGGGTCCTCGAACAAATTCGAACAACGGTCAATTTTGCAAAAAGCAATGGCTTGTATGTGTTGCTCAGCGCTGAAGACGCATCGCGGGCCCATCACGACTATTTGCTCGAATTTTTTGAAGCCGGCAGAAATGCAGGGGCCGACAGAATCCGGTATTGCGACACCATAGGGATCCTTTCTCCGCTTAAGGCTCATTCGGAAATTACCTGGTTGAAAGCGAACTTGGATTTGCCGATCGAAGTTCATATGCATAATGATTTCGGAATGGCCACCGCAAATACCGTGACGGCGCTTGATGCGGGAGCCACGTTCGCAAATGTTACGGTAAACGGACTGGGCGAACGGGCGGGCAACGCCTGCCTTGAAGAGGTTGCGATGGCGCTTGCGTTTACAGAAAACAGGTTGACTAATGTTATTCTTGATAAACTGCTGCCGATTTCAAAGGCCGTGGCGGAATTCAGCGGCAGAAAGCTTTGGGAAAGCAAGCCGATTTTCGGCAGCGGCGTTTTTTCGCATGAAGCGGGATTTTACACGTCGGCTTTGAAAAACGCCCCCGAAACCTATGAAGCGTTTTCGCCGAGCATTGTCGGCGGAACCCGGCAAATACTCATCGGCAAGCACACCGAAACCACCTCTTTGCAGGAAAAACTTGCGGAATTTTCCATAGAGCTGACTAATGAAGAAGCAAACGAACTCCTTCCCTCGGTCAGGAAAATGGTAACGGAAAAGAAAAGGGCATTGTTCGAAAAAGAACTCATGGAAATTTATCTGCGGCAATTCAAGGGACGGTAATTGCCTATTATTCCCAAAGAACAAGGAGACGGATGCCATGGAGAATTTAAAATCTGCAACGCTCATTATTGACGGTAAAACCGTGTCGTTGCCGATAATCGTCGGCACCGAAGGTGAAACGGCGATCGATATCAGCTCGTTGCGAAAAGAGACCGGATGCATAACCTATGATAACGGGTTTGTCAACACCGGGTCATGCCTGAGCAACATAACGTTTGTCGACGGCGAAAACGGGATTTTACGGTACCGCGGATACGATATTGCGACTCTTGCCGAGCATTGTTCCTTTGTGGAAGTGGCATATCTTCTTATTCGGGGAGAACTTCCCAATGAGGAAGATATTCACCAGTTCAGCAGATATTTGACCCAGCATTCCATGATCCACGAAGATATGCGTCACTTTTTTACCGGTTTTCCGCCATCGGCCCATCCAATGTCCATACTTTCGGCAATGGTCACGTCACTTTCCAGCTTTTATCCGAAACTTGACAACCCCGATGAAGATTTCGAAATCACCACCGCCCGCCTGATTTCCAAAGTGCGGACCATAGCGGCTTTTTCGTACAAGAAATCTTTGGGTGAGCCGCTCGTGTATCCGCGCCACGATCTTTCGTATTGCGCAAATTTTTTGAATATGATGTTCGATTCATCGGTCGACGAGTATGAAATTAAGCCGGCGTTTGTTCGGGCTTTGAATCTCGTACTTATCCTGCATGCGGACCATGAACAAAATTGTTCCACTAGTACCGTGCGTCTTGTCGGGAGCGCGCGGGTCAACCTATATGCGGCAATTGCTGCGGCCATATCGGCATTATGGGGTCCGTTGCACGGCGGCGCTACCCAGGCCGCGGTTGAAATGCTGTTAAAGATTCAGGCTGACGGCGGGGATCCAAAAAAATACGTGGAAAAAGTCAAGGCGAAAGACAGTACGACGCGTTTGATGGGCTTTGGCCACCGTGTTTACAAAAAATATGATCCGCGTGCCGCGATTATGAAAAGAACCGTGCATGAGCTTTTGGCTGAAACCTCGGTTAAGGATCCGCTCCTGGATATCGCAATAGAACTTGAGGATATTGCTTTGCACGACGAATATTTTGTCGAACGTCAGCTCTACCCCAATGTCGATTTTTATTCGGGAATAATTTATCGGGCCATGGGTATTCCTCTTAATATGTTTACGGTGATTTTCAGTATCGGGCGGTTACCGGGATGGATTGCGCAATGGAAAGAAAGTTCGATTGATCCCCATTGGAAAATTTGGCGCCCCCGTCAAATTTACACCGGGTCTCAACTGCGTGATTTTGTTCCCATCGAAAATAGGCCGTAAAAGGAGACTTAGATGCGTTGGTTGATAAAATATATAGGAGCTTCGGTCGGCAAAAAACAGATAATGGGATTTACCGGTTTGGTCTGGTACGGCTTTCTTTTTGCGCATCTGGTAGGGAATCTTGGGCTTACGGCCGGTGCCGACCGATTCAATTCCTACGGAAACTTATTGCAAAGCACGTTACGAGAAATCACGATCCCGGTCGAAATACTTTTTTTAGCATGTTTGCTTACGCACATCGTTATAGCGATTTGGGTTTCCTTGGAAAACAGAGCGGCGCGTCCAATCGGCTATGTCAAATATAAGAGCGCCGGGGCAATAAAGAAGCTCGGCCGCGGCGCGACGCTGTCGTCGCGAAGCATGATCTACGCCGGTTTGGGAATTGCCATTTTCATGACCTTGCACATTCTGCGGTTCAGGTTCGGAGTGGCCGCGCCTCACCTTGTTGTAAATGTCAATGGCGCCGTGATGCGCGACGTTTATACGGTGGTCATGACGTCGTTTGCAAATCCTTTTTTCACTGTTTTTTACTGCATCGCCTTTTTATTGTTGGCAACACATTTGTGGCACGGCGTTGAAAGTTCTTTTCAGAGTGCGGGTCTGAATCATCCGAAATATTTTCCCTTGATCCGGGTCTTTTCAAAACTGTATGCGATTGTCATCGGCGCCGGTTTTAATGCTTTGGCCGTATGGGCCTTTTTACAAGGGGTGCATTCATGATCCTTGATTCGCGTATTCCCGCAGGAAACATCGAGCAAAAGTGGAACGACCACATTTTTCATATGAAACTTGTCAATCCGGCGAACAAACGGAAGCATAAAATCATTGTCGTCGGAACAGGATTGGCCGGTTCCTCGGCATCGGCTTCTCTCGCAGAGCTCGGCTACGACGTTCATACGTTTACCTTTCACGGATCGCCTCGACGCGCGCATTCGATTGCGGCGCAAGGGGGCATTAATGCCGCGAAAAATTATCAAAACGACGGCGACAGCATACGCAGGCTTTTTTACGATACCGTAAAGGGAGGCGATTTCCGCGCTCGCGAGGCGAATGTCCACCGGCTAGCCGAAATTTCGGTGAAGATCATCGATCACTGCGCAATGCTCGGAGTACCGTTTGCGCGGGATTATGCGGGGTTACTTGACAACAGGTCTTTTGGCGGGGCGCAGGTTTCACGTACTTTTTACGCGCGCGGACAAACCGGCCAGCAATTGCTTTTGGCAGCGTATTCCTCGATGATGCGCCAGGTGGCGTTGGGTGCCGTACGGCTTCATACGAGAAGCGAAATGCTCGATGTCGTATTAATTGACAACGCAATACGCGGTATTATTGTTCGTAACCTAATCACGGGTGAGCTGCAGCGTCATTATGCCGACGCCGTTGTCCTTGCAACCGGAGGGTACGGACGCGTTTTTTATTTGTCGACCAATGCGCAAAATTGCAATGTGACCGCGACATGGCGATGTCATAAACGCGGTGCGTTTTTCGCCAACCCTTGCTTTACGCAAATTCATCCGACTTGTATTCCGGTAACCGGCGATCATCAAAGTAAATTGACGCTCATGTCCGAATCGTTGCGTAACGATGGCCGCATATGGGTTCCCCGGAATAAAGGCGATGGACGTTCTCCCGAAGAAATTCCCGAAACCGAGCGCAACTATTTTCTCGAGGAACGATATCCTTCGTTCGGTAACCTTGTTCCGCGGGATGTCGCATCGCGCAACGCAAAACACCAGGCTGACGACGGGTACGGGGTCGGCGAATCGGGGTTTGCGGTATACCTGGATTTGCACGATGAAATCAAACGACAGGGAGAACAAAGGATAAAAGAGAAATACGGAAATCTGATGCAGATGTACGCCAAAATCACCGGCGAAGATCCGTATAAAACTCCGATGCGGATATATCCCGCATCTCATTACACTATGGGCGGTTTGTGGGTAGACTATAATTTAATGTCAACTATTCCCGGTCTTCACGTGTTGGGCGAAGCGAATTTTTCCGATCATGGCGCAAACCGTCTCGGCGCCTCGGCGTTGATGCAAGGGCTGGCCGATGGATTTTTCGTCATACCGTATACGATCGGGAATTACCTTGCCGGTTCGGCGATCAAAAAAGTCAATATGGACCATCCTTCCTTTTCGGAGGCCGAAAACTCCGTTCGCGAACGGATCGAAAAGTTGCGTTCTGTCAAGGGAAGTCAACCCGCTTCGTATTTTCATCGGAAGCTCGGCAACGTAATGTGGAACAAGGTGGGGATGAGTCGCACGGAAAAAGGTTTACATGAAGCGCTCATTGCAATTCCTAAAATCAGACAAGAATTTTGGAACGACCTTGCCGTGCCCGGCAGCGACAGGGATTTTAATCAACAATTGGAAGAAGCGGGACGGGTTGCCGATTTCCTGGAATTTGCGGAAGTCCTTACCGTCGATGCACTAACCCGGAACGAATCGTGCGGTGCGCATTTTCGCGAGGAACACCAGACCGAAGACGGGGAAGCGCTTCGAAACGATGAAATTCATTGCAACGTACAGGCATGGGAATATCTCGGGGAAAACAAAAAGCCGAAATTGCATCTTGAAAATTTGGTGTTTGATAACGTGAAGCTCGTGCAAAGGAATTACAAATAATGGGTACCTTGATGAACATTAAACTTAAAATATGGCGACAGGCGGGTCCCAAAAGCAAGGGAAAGCTGGTCGACTATTCAGCTTCAGATATCTCGCCCGACATGTCGTTTCTGGAAATGTTAGATATTGTCAACGAATCGCTCGTCAGAAAAGGCGAGGAAGCCATAGCGTTCGAACATGATTGTCGAGAAGGAATTTGCGGCTGTTGTTCATTGGTGATCAACGGAGTTGCGCACGGTCCGGAAGTGGGGACGACCGTATGTCAGTTGCATATGAGGCACTTTCAGGATAACGAAACGATAGTGGTTGAACCCTTCCGATCAAAGGCTTTTCCCATAATCAAGGATCTCATCGTCGATCGTTTCGCTTTTGATAAGATAATCGCCGCCGGCGGATTCATTTCCGCAGCAACGGGTGGTGCACCGGATGCCAACAGCATGCCAGTTCCAAAGGGCAGGACCGATTTGGCAATGGATGCAGCCCAATGCATCGGCTGCGGTGCTTGCGTTGCAGCGTGTCCGAATGCATCGGCAATGCTTTTTGTTGCTGCAAAAGTGTCGCATTTAGCCTTATTACCCCAAGGCCAAGCGGAAAAGCAAAAACGCGTGCGGGATATGATCGCAAAAATGGATGAGCTTGGATTTGGAAACTGTTCCAATCATTTTGAATGTACTGCAGCCTGCCCAAAGGAAATCTCTGCAGAACACATTGCGCGAATGAACCGGGAGTTCTTAACTGCCAATGTTGTTGGGCGCGAGTAATTATATTTTATTTTACGTTACCGTAAAATAATGACACCGGCCTGAACGCTTCCCCAATGCGAAGTTGTTGAACCTTCATTGCCGTCCTTGCAGCAAATTATCAACAACCGAGGGATCGGCAAGGGTAGAAACGTCGCCCAGATCACCCAAATCATTCTCTGCTATTTTACGTAAAATCCGTCTCATGATTTTCCCTGACCTTGTTTTCGGCAAGCCTTGGGCAAATTGAATTTTATCGGGGATTGCAATAGGACCTATCTCTTTACGAACGTGATTAGCGAGCTCTTTTTTAAGTTCATCGCTTTCCGCAACACCGTCGATGAGAGTGACATATGCATAAAGGCCGTGCCCTTTTATTTCATGAGGCATCGGCGTCACAGCCGCTTCAGCTACCTTTGAATGGCTTACTAATGCGCTCTCGACTTCGGCAGTGCCGATGCGGTGACCCGAAACATTGACAACGTCGTCGAGACGACCCATAAGCCAATAGTCTCCGTCTTCGTCGACCCGGCATCCGTCTCCGGTGTAGTACATATAGTTGAATTGAGAAAAATAGGTGTCAATGAAGCGGTTATGATCTCCCCAGGTCGTACGCATGATACCGGGCCACGGACGTTTGATGCAAAGCTTTCCTCCTTCATTCGGATTGCATTCGGTTCCGTCGTCGCGCAGCACTACCGGCTGAATACCGAAAAAAGGTTTACTTGCGCTCCCCGGCTTGAGAGTATGAATTCCCGGTAATGCCGAAATCATAATCCCGCCGGTTTCGGTTTGCCACCAGGTGTCCACAATGGGACATTTTTTATGACCGATGTTCTCATAATACCACATCCACGCTTCAGGATTAATCGGCTCGCCCACGCTGCCGAGGATCCTGAGTGACGCCAATGAATGTAAAGCAGGCCAGGTTTTGCCTTCACGCATAAGAGAACGTATGGCAGTCGGCGCGGTATAGAAAACGGACACCTTGAATTTATCTATGATCGACCAGCATCGCCCTGGGTCCGGGTATGTCGGCACGCCCTCGAACATGAGCGTCGTCGCCCCATTGGCAAGCGGTCCGTATACGACATAGCTGTGGCCTGTGACCCAGCCGATGTCTGCGGTGCACCAGTAAATATCGTTATCGTGAATGTCAAATATGTATTTATGACTGAGCATTGCGTGAAGCAGGTAACCTGCAGTCGAATGCACCACGCCTTTGGGCTTTCCCGTTGAGCCGGAAGTATAGAGAATAAACAGGAAATCTTCTGCATTCATGGCGACCGGTTCGCAAACCTCTTCGGCATGGGTCATTTCTTCATGATACCACACGTCGCGCGGCACGTTCATCGCTGCATCGGCGTTGTTTACTTTGACAACTATAACCGTCGTAATGGACGGGCATCCGCCTACTGCTTCATCGGCAATTTGCTTCAAGGGAATTGTTTTTCCCGCCCGAACCGAAACCGTTGCCGTAACAAGCAGTTTACAGGATGAATCATTCATCCTTCCTTTAAGGGAATCTGCAGAAAAACCTCCAAAAACAATCGAATGGATTGCGCCGATACGGGTGCAGGCGAGCATTGCAACGGCAAGCTGCGGCACCATGGGCATGTACAATGCGACGCGATCTCCTTTCGTAATTCCCTTGGATTTTAAAACATTGGCAAATTTCGACACCTGTGCATGCAATTCCCTATAAGTCAATTTTATGACCGCGTCCTCTTTTTCCCCCTGCCATATGATGGCTGTCTTATCGGCAAGCGGGGATGCAAGGTGCCTGTCGAGGCAATTATATGAGACGTTGAGCTCGCCGTCTTCAAACCATGTATGCTTGACAATACGATTTTTGTTATCCCAATCATAATTGAGTCCTTGCGTTGGTTTTTTAAACCAGTCGATTTTATCCGCCTGATTCAACCAGAATTTATCCGGTTCGGAAATGGATTCTTCCCACATCTCCTTGTACAAATCGAGGCTTTTCATATTGGCATTTTCGGTAATATCCGTCAGGGGAGGGAATTTCCTGTTCTCAACAAGTAAGGACTGTAGGGATATATCCTGGTTTTCCATTTTGTATCTCCGGATGCGGCGGAATATGGCACCGCCATGGTTTGTTTTTTACCAATGTAGAGCAGTCGGCGTATTGTAAATGTGAAAAAAGTAACATAATAAAATCCGACATGCCAACAGTATTGTCAAATATAAAAAAATGAAACCGAAACCGGGCGCCTGAGGTAACGAGGTTTACCTTTTGATATCCTTTACGGAAATATCCGCGGCTTTACCGGAAACGGAATCTTGAGTTTCGATTTTTATAGGACCGCCGTATTTCTTTTTCCAAATGTCGCCTTCCATGTCTTTATGGCACGTATTGCAATAATCGGGAGTGGGCTTTCCTGTTTTGGGCCATTCGGTTTGGTGGCATTGTATGCACGAAGAGTGCATTGCATCCATATAAGGCGGAGCATTTAATTGCATGGGGTTCCCAACTGGTTTGTTTGGGAACATGGTGGGATGGCAGTCTTTACAGGAGCGATATGTCGTTTCGGTACGCTCCCGCGGATGGCACACTTTGCACGAACCTTTATCGCGAAATTGCGCTTCATGGAATGCATGATTGAACAAGGGGGTTGGCTTATACATTTCGCCGTGGCAAATATAGCACGGCGAGACTTCGTTTTGCCTGATATTCATGTGGTGGCATTTTTTGCAAGATTCGTTTTTGCCAAGGGTGTCTTGATGGAATCTATGGTTAAAATCGACAAATAAACGATTATTGCCGCCGGTTATGCGTAATGTTTTACCGTCGGGACTTGCCTGGGATTTTACCGTTTGCACGGTGTGGTATTTCCGCTCATTGGAGGTTGTCACATAGAATACTGCCATACCAAACGAAACGGAAAGAATAAAGGCAAGCGTATATCGGGAAATATGATTTAAAGCACTGAATTGGTCGTGCAGTCCGGGTATTGAAAAAACCGGAATTTTGACCTTATGTGCCGGCTTATGCGCAAACTTCCCCTCAAAAAGGTTTAAATGCTCTACGCAATAAAAGAAAACCAGCGCTCCGGCGGAGATAAGACCGAGGCTGGTACATATTTCTATTAGTGAAGGTATATAGGATGTTCCTTCTGGTTTGTAAATAGTGATGAAGCTTGTGCAGAGTCGGTTGAGAATAAATCCGCCGACAACCAGAACGGCTGCCGTAAACAGCCAACGCCTTTTTGACCGCAATCCCTTTATATTGAATATCGCAATCGGCAAAATCGCGCTCACGATCATTTCCGCCAAAAACAGGTTGCTTTGCCAGGTGCCGTTAGCGGCAATGGATAATTTATGACGAATGGCGAGATCCGCGCAACGGACAATCGCATACAGAAAAATCACTACCGAAGACGCCCTGCCCAAATCCTGGAGCAGTTTATTTTCAATACTATGACCGTAAAGAAAAGAGGTGATTGTTGATTCAACTATGATCATGGAGCAACCGAGCCCGACGGCGGAAAGGAAATACAACACATAAATTATAGGGCTATACCAAAGCGGATGGACCCGATGCGGCAAAATGAGGAATAAAGAACCCAACCACGATTGATGCAAGGTCGATACGATAATGCCGAGTACCACACAGACAAGGAAATATTTATTCAGGAACCGGTAAATTTTCTGGAATAGGGGAAGGGCAAAGAGCGGATGTTCCAGTACCGTGATCGCAAATCCGACCATAAGAATGGTCGAAACGAGCATTACGCACAAAGCAACACCAAAAAGGATCGAATGATACTGCCAGTAAATCATGGGATGCCAAATATTCCACGGAAGCCCAATGTCGAGAAGCAGGCTGAACGGCACGAGGCAATACCCGAGAAACGCGGTACAAATTGTACTTCTAAGAATCGGCCGGAATCGCTTTAGGTGGAATATATAAACAATCGCGGTTATGACGAATCCACCGGACGCAAGGGCAACTCCGGCCATATCGTCAAACCCGATCCAAAGGCCCCAGGGGACTGCATTAGACAAATTGGAAGATGCGCCAAGGCCGCAGGCAAAGCGGTAAAAGCCGCCCGCAAGTCCGATGCCGGTGAATATCGTCAATATGAGCTTTGTGATAAATAATTTGCGCATGTATCCTTTATTTTATGCAAAAGGTTATGCTGTATAGACAAAAATCCACCCTTTGGGAGCGGCTCATTAACCGATCGACGATCCTTTTGTGAGTTTCAATTTTCTTTTCCACAACCAATATAAAAAACCGACAGACAAGCCCACAGCCCCTGAAATGAAAGGGGTTTCTTTGATGAATTTCCACGTCAATTCGGGAGCGGGCACGTCGCTCAGGTCTTTGTCGAACGATAAAAAGTCGAGATTGATATCGGAAAGGTAAATCACGCTGGTACCCCCGAGTTCATGTTCACCGTAAATTTTATGCAAATACCGCTCGGGTTCATTCGAAATCCGCTGCCTTGCCTCGGTCAGAAGGGTGTCGCGTTGCCCGTAAATTGTCGCACCTTCGGGACAAGCTTCGGTGCATGCCGGTTGCCCCCCCATTTGCGTCTTTTCAAAACAGAAAGTGCATTTTTTGATCCCCGGTGCCAATGATTCCCACTCGCTCCGCGGAATTCCGAAAGGACAGGCAAACATGCAATATCTGCATCCCATGCATCGTCTCTTGTCATAAATGACCGGGCCTGCAGGCGTTTTTTTTAATGCGCCAACCGGACAGACTGAAACACATGCGGGATTTAAACAATGTCTGCAATGTCTTCTGACGAAACGCGGTTCCGATGCGGCATTCGTTTTTCTCACAATGGTCGTATACCTGGTATTGAACAACTCTTCGGGCTGAGCTTTTTGTTCCGGTCTTTCAGGCGCGCAGGCATTGATGCTTTGGCAAGAGCCAACGCATTTGCGACACCCCACGCATTTGGTAATATCGGTCAATATGGCTTGCATTACCGTTTCTCCGATAATCGATGAAGATATTCAGCAGTCCCGTCTCCCTTTGGCGAATCGGGCGACAGCAATATTCCTAAATGGCACGTAATAGTGGCAAGCGGTGAAACAAACCAATATCCCAGACGCGAAAATGGAATCAGCATAATAAGAGTATCCCCGCAGGCAACATGTAAAAACTGCATGAAGGGAAGCATGCCGGGATCGCTTACGGTCGAGGCGAAAAAGCCGGTCACAAGAATGACCAATAATAGAGTCCAAAACCACATGCCGTTTGCAGCGCCGACCGTGTCTTTGAAGGCACTTGACAAAAGCCTCATGCGAACAATGATGGTTACCACGGATACAGCAAGAGCAATTGCGGTTATGCCTCTGGAGACCGCAATAAGCCTCACGCCAAAATGACGTTCAAAGATGGTTACATGGTCAATAGAGAATAAAAAAATAAACGTGAAAAACGCGCACGCCGCAATCCATGCGAAAGACAACGATCGCGGTTTGTATTTGAAAAACTCAAATGAGCCCGTTTTGGATAGGATAATTTTGACAAAATCGGAACTGCCGCCGGTTTTCTTCCAGGAATTGTAAAACGCGGTCGTGATGAGGTGGAAATGGAGAAAAGCAAGTCTCAGAACACCCAAAATCGCAACCGTCAGAGAGAAAATGAATATGGGACCTTTTAATAAAGCAGTTACATCTTGTATCATGACTTATCTCACCATTTTGTAAACCCCGCCAAACGGCAGCGGGAATGTTGCAACCGATTTTATGCGCATACTACCATGGACGACGCTTTTCGTAAAGATACTTTGTCAATATTTTCTAAAGGGTTTTCAATAAAAATTCATATAGTCCGCATATTTCTAATTTCAAATCGTTCTGTTTTGCAAGGAGTTTTAATCGATTTCGTACGGTATGATCGGGAGCCACGATAAGGCTCAGATTCTCGTCTTTCATACTACGGACAACGGTTTCGTCTTGCTGCATCGAATTGCCGCCCGATATACTAATTTTAACAATCGGCAAACCAACGGCTTGTGTTATTTTAAAAAAGCTCAATGCTTTGTTGCCAAAGCTTCCTTTATCGTCAACACCGCAGAACCCTATCTTGTTGTAAATCGATTTGTTAGGAAAACTAATTTCATTGTGTTCGATGGCTTGAAGAACAAATTCGTTGGCAGTGGAAAAAATGCCGTTGAAATACGGTATCGAAGATCCTTGGCAACCGCCTAAAAGAACACGTGTGGCGCCGAGCGAATTTGCCGCGTCGCGCAGATTTTCCAGGATCCGTTCATTAAACCAGTCCCCAAATAATGCACCATAGTTTAATCCGTCGAAAAAATTGGAGCCTATAGTCCAATTACGTTGCGTTTTGTCTAAAATGGCAATTAACCCCAATACACTTTCGGATTGCATTGAATAATCGCAGACCGACGGGAAAAGGACGATGTCAGAGTTTGGTTTGTCAATCGGAATAGGGCTTTTCACAGGCAAAGGATTTTTATTTCCAAAGGAATGACCGGACTGCGTGATCGATAGGTCGACCGTACCGTTGTTTTGGAGAGCGTTGGGTCTTATTCCTATCTCGGCGAGCAAAAAACGACCGTATTTCGCCATCAGTGCTTCCTGAGAAACAAGCTCGTCGAAGTCTGTGCTTTTGTCGCAGGGAATGTGACGGTAAAATGCCGAAGCCATTTCGTCTATAGTTTTATCGGTCAATGCCGGGCCCGGCACCATCTCGCGGTGAACCCAACCCGCGGCGGTAAAATATTTTTGATA
>JBBIGR010000004.1:0-203414 GCA_037447435.1 Fibrobacteria bacterium | reverse complement strand
AGGGTGCCGGATCAAACAATAATCAGGTGCCGAATGGGGCAATATTATGCAGCAATGACATACGTGCCATTCTTTTTGCGCGTGACAATCCCCGGCATCGCCTTAATGTCGCTATGTCATATATGTTTTCCGAGCAAATCCGCCTGACCCTGGGTGTTGCCAATATTACCGAAGACGACGGACCCGCACCCTCGCAAGCCGCACGCGAAGGTTGGGCTACCATGGGCGGCATGGGCGATTATGCGCGTCGTGCCTATGTGACCCTGAATTACGGGTGGTAATAATGTCATTGTTCATGCAGCGCGGCTTGCATTCCTGCTGATATTCAAACAATGAACTATTGCAATTGACACCTTCAGGTTAATATTGTAAATTTAAGACTTAAAAGATGCTTTTTATCCTGAATTGGAAGAAGGTTTCATGGTATGATGGGGTTGACCAGAAAAGGTGAGTATGCTGTCAGAGGAATTATTTATTTGGCCCGACAGAAAAAAGACCAGAAGGCTCTTATTGCCGAAATGGCTGTCGCAATAGACGCTCCTCAGAATTTTCTCGCAAAAATCATGCAACGATTTTCGCAATCCGGTATTGTGCAGTCATCGCGCGGAGTGGGGGGAGGCTTTTCACTTGCAAAACCTTCGGAAGAAATAACCTTGTTGGACATTGTTGAGTCTGTTGAAGGATCAATTCTGGTCAACCATTGTTTATTAAGAAGCAAGACTTGCAAAAACGATGAGACCTGTCGGGCGCACCGTGCATGGCAGAAGGTACAAGACCAATTGCGGGCGACACTGGCCGGCTTTACGGTTGCAAGCCTTGCAAAATAAAAATGGGCATTTCATTGCATAGGAGATATAATTTCGTCAAAACGTAGGGACTTCACTAGGGAGGTTTCATGGATGTTGTAGCCCTGAGTCGTTTGCAGTTTGCAATAACAAGTGCTTTCCATTTCATTTTTGTCCCCTTGACACTCGGCCTTTCTATTCTGGTTGCATGGATGGAAACGTGCTATGTCCGATCCGGAAACGCCGTGTGGCTCCGGATGGCAAAATTCTGGGGAAAACTTTTCCTCATCAATTTTGCATTGGGAATTGTCACCGGCATAACCATGGAATTTCAATTCGGGATGAATTGGGCGGAATATTCACGCTACGTAGGGGACATATTCGGTGCTCCGCTTGCCATAGAGGCGACGCTGGCTTTTTTCCTTGAGTCGGTTTTCATAGGTCTTTGGGTATTCGGCTGGAAAAAAATCTCAAAACGTATGCATGCGCCACCATCTGGATCGTTGCATTCGCAACCAACCTTTCTGCCGTGTGGATATTGTTGGCAAATGGATGGATGCAGCGGCCTGTGGGCTTTATCGTAAGGAATAACCGTGCTGAAATGATTGATTTCGGAGCATTGATCAGCAATGTATACGGTTGGCTGAAGTTTTTCCATACGGTTTCTTCAGGGTACCTTGTTGCAGCCTTTTTTGTCATGGGAATTTCCGCCTGGCACCTGATCAGGAAAAATGAAATTGAATTTTTCAACCGTTCATTCCGCACCTCTGCGTTTTTCTCATTGTTCGGTCTGGCGCTTATGTTGACAAGTGGTGCCTGGTCGGCGGAACTTGTTGCACAATATCAGCCGGCAAAACTTGCGGCCATGGAATCGCAATGGGAAAACGTTACCGGTGCGTCCTATAACCTTTGGGTGATACCCGATCCTTCGCGTGAGCGAAACAGTGTCGAAACGATGGGGGGTCCGAAATTGCTGAGTCTGTTGGCGTATCACGACGCTTCCGCGGAAGTCAAAGGTCTCAAATCGTTCCCTAAAGAAAACCGCCCGCCGGTATGGCCGGTTTTCATCGGGTACCGGTTTATGCTTGCTTTTGGCATGGCAATGGCACTTCTGTCCCTGATAAGCGTGTTTATTGCCAGTAAAGGAACTGCCGAGAAATACGGGTTGGTTTTGCGGCTGCTGGTTTTTGCGATTCCTTTGCCGTATCTGGCCGCTCAGGCCGGTTGGATTGTTGCGGAGGTAGGTCGCCAGCCCTGGATAGTTTACAATGTGTTAAGGACTTCCGATGCTGCTTCCCGGTCAATAAGCTCCGCTCAGGTAATCGGCTCTTTGGTCGGGTTTACTTTACTGTACGGCTTTTTGGGCTTTGTTGACATCTTTTTACTGACCTCGAATGCGAGAAAAGGGCCCCAATCGCTCAATCCAGCTACACCGTCCTTGAAGGAGGCTTGAAATGGTATTTCAAATCATTTGGTTCGTATTATGGGCGGTTTTATGGGCTGTGTATTTCATGCTCGACGGCTTTGTCATGGGAAATGGCGTTCTGCATTTTGCACTGGGGAAAACCGAAACGCAACGCCGGATGCTGACAACGTCGGTAGGACCGGTTTGGAACGGCAATGAAGTTTGGTTGGTTACGGCCGGTGGAGCTACTTTTGCGGCTTTTCCTACGACCTATGCTTTACTTTTTAGCTATTTGTATACCGCATTGTTGCTTCTTTTGTTTTCACTTATTATTCGCGGCGTGTCTCTTGAATTCAGGTCCAAGGAGCAAAATGAGAATTTGAAAAAGTTTTGGGACATCGGAATTTTTCTGGGCGGAATTTCACCGGCGCTGTTATTCGGTGTTGCTTTTGGGGATATTTTCGAAGGTTTTCCCATGGACGCAAGCGGATATCACGGAAGTTTTCTTTCGCTGCTTAACCCCTTCGGCTTATTGACCGGTGTACTTTTTGTGGGGCTGTTCACCGTCCATGGCGCATTATATGCTTCTGTAAAAAACCAGGGAGATCTTGGCAAACAGGCACAAAGCCTTGCAAAAAAAATATGGCCGATGTTACTCGTCGTAACGGTTCTTTTTCTTGCGGCTGCAGCGTGGGCAACAAAACTGTGGGACAATTATTTGAAAACCCCGGTAGTACTCATCGTGCCGCTTATTGCCGTGGTTTCTTTAGCGGCAATACGTTTCTTTTTAGCGAAACAAAAACCTTTTAAGAGTTTTGCCGCTTCATGCATTACGATACTGTCTGTGGTGTTTACGGGATTCATCGGCCTGTTCCCGAACCTCATTCCGTCGACCATTAATCCTTTGTATAGTCTGACAATTTACAACTCATCGTCCAGCACCTATACGCTTACGATCATGACCGTCGTGGCATTTATTTTTGTCCCCATCGTCATTGCTTACAAAATTTGGGTGTACCGGATATTTAGAGACCCCGTTACCGAGGCCGACGTGAGTGATGCAGAGATTGAGTATTGAAATAGCGGCAACAGCCCCTTGGATTTTTGCATTCCAAGGGGGCTTGCAATTTCAGCGGTTCGAACTCCTGCAGGCATAATTTTCTTTGATGTATTTTAAAAACATATGCCTAAAACCAGTACCCGTGTTTCCCATTTTACCGAATCGGTCATTCGCAGAATGACAAGAGTCGCCCGTGAGCATAATGCAATCAATCTGTCTCAGGGCTTTCCGGATTTTGATCCGCCCCAAGGTCTTTTAAATGCCCTTAAAGATACTGCATTTAAGGGGCCGCATCAATATGCAGTAACGTGGGGCGCCCAAAACTTTCGAAATGCTCTTGCTAAAAAGGTTTCCCGGTTCATGAAAATACCGGTTGATGCTGACGAAAATATTACCGTGACCTGTGGAAGCACCGAGGCTATGATGGCCGCAATGATGACGGTGTGCAATCCGGGCGATAAGGTCATTATCTTTAGTCCGTTTTATGAAAATTATCTGGCCGATACTATCCTCTGCGGCGCTGATCCCATTTACGTTCCGCTCCGGCCACCAAGGTTTGCTTTTGATCCAGCGGAATTGCGTAAGGCTTTTGAACAGAAACCCAAGGCGCTCATTTTATGCAATCCGTCAAATCCTTCGGGCAAAGTATTTACAAGAGATGAATTGCTTCAAATTGCGGCGCTTGCAGAGGAATTCGATACCTTTGTGATTACCGATGAGGTATATGAGCACATTGTTTATGCCCCTTTGCAGCATGTTTATTTTGCTTCGTTGCCCGGCATGTTTGAGCGGACAATTTCCTGCAGCTCGCTTTCAAAAACCTATTCGATAACAGGTTGGCGTCTTGGTTATATTATTGGACCTGCATCAGTTATCGATGGCACCAGAAAAGTCCATGATTTTCTGACTGTCGGTGCAGCTGCACCGCTCCAGGAAGCGAGTGTGACTGCGCTGGAATTTCCAGACGATTATTACCGGGAACTACTGGAACAATACACGATCAAGCGTAATGTATTTCTCCATGCTCTTGATGACGCAAACCTTACCTATACCGTCCCACAAGGCGCATATTATGTATTAGTTGATATATCTGGATATCATACAGGCAGCGATGTGAAATTCTGCGAATGGATGGCCAAGGCAGTAGGCGTGGCAGCTGTTCCAGGTTCAAGTTTTTTCAGGGAAAAAGTCAATCATCTGATCCGATTCCATTTTGCTAAAAGCGAGTCGATGCTGCTGGCCGCCGGCGAACGGTTAAAGCAACTTCCCGGTAAACTCAGTACTGTTATTTAACGGCGATTAATTATTAAATGTAAAAGAGAAAGGTATATCATGTCATTCAGCCTTCTTGCACCGCTTACGTTGGTTGAACCTACCCTCACGACGCCCGAAAAGGTTATTCTCGCGTTTCTGTGCGTCCTTGCGTGGGTGCTCTTTTTTGTCTTCCTCGGCCAGAAATTGGCGAAAGTTAGGCTGGGTGGCGTCGACGTTCGGCGACTTGACAGAATACCGGAAAGACTTCTGCGGGTGATCCGCGATGTGTTTCTGCAGTATCGGGTGATCGCGGGAAGACCGATTGTCGGAACCATGCACAGTATTGTATTCCTGGGGTTTCTTGCGTTTCTTTTAGAGAAAGCCTATCACTTTCCCCATGCGTTCGGTTTCGTTTTTCCTCGGATTATTATTGACTTCTACAATATTTTCCTCGGCAAATTTCTGTTTGCTGTCGGAGCGGCAATCCTGGCTGCTGTCGCGGGATTTATGGTTCGTCGCGGAATTTTACGCCCTAAAACTCTCACCCGCACACCGGATGCCTGGTATATCCTCACCATGATTTCTGTCATCATGATCACTTTTATGGTGCCTTTTTTCGGCGGTAACCAGGTCCTGGTCAACATATCCCAATGGATACAGAACATCACGATCCTCACTTTTCTTGTCTATATACCTAAATCGAAGCACCTGCATCTTCTGTTCTGTCCTGTCAATGAGTTCATCCGAAACTTTGATATAGGACGGCTGCGAACGACGGATTTGGAAAACGAAGAAAAGGAGGATTTTGGCATTGGTACCATCAAGAATTTCAGCTGGAAAGACCTGCTGGATTCTTATACCTGCATACAGTGCGGTCGCTGTAACGATGCCTGTCCGGCTGCCGCCACCGACAAGTCTCTCAAACCCCGCGATATGGTTCTTGGCATTCAGCATGGTCTTGAAGAGGGGAAGGTGAATGAAAAGGCGATTGGGACGGCTATTAGCGAGACCGCGCTTTGGGAATGCACAACCTGTACGGCATGCGAACACAGCTGCCCCGTCGGCATCGAACACCCCTCAAAAATTGTCGGAATGCGACGGTGGAGCGTGCAGGTCGATACAGAATGTCCGGAACAGGCGCAGGTTGCTTTTCAGAATCTCGAGGCGAAGAAAAACATATTCGGTATTGATCCGGGCGAGCGTGCCAGATCGATCAAGGACACCCAATCGCCGATCTTCACAAAGGGTACGGAATACCTTTTATGGATGGGCTGCTTCGCGAACTATGACCAGGGGTACCGGCAGACGGCTATTGCCACTGCCGCACTTCTTCGCAAGGCCGGAGTTTCCTTTGGCATTCTTGAAAACGAGATTTGCTGCGGTGATCCCGCACGCCGCCTGGGCAACGAGTTTCTTTACCAGGAGATGGCCGGCAAAAGCATAAAGCAGATGCAGGAATTGGGTGTTAAGAAGGTAATTACCGCCTGTCCGCATTGTGCCGTCACAATCGGTCGCGACTGGCACGACTTGGGCGCAGCGTTTGAGGTCACTCATCATACGGTTTTCATCAAGGAACTCATTGATACGGGAAAAATTACCCTTAAGCAAGGTGCCGGCGGGAGCGCGGTGTTCCATGACCCGTGCTATCTCAGTCGCTATCTCAAGTCAACATCCGAGCCCCGGAACCTGCTTGTCAAAGCCGGATATGCAATCACCGAAGCAAAACAGCACGGAGAAAACTCCTTTTGTTGCGGCGGCGGCGGCGGATTGGCGTTTCTGGAAGAGCATGAGGGGACCCGCATTAATCGCATGCGTTTCGCACAACTGCAGGCAACCGGCGCAAAAACCATTGCCGTGGGGTGTCCATATTGTTACACCATGCTCAAGGATGCAAGGGGAGATGCCGGGGCGGATAGCACTATCGCGCTCAATGACGTGTCGGTCCTTGTGGAAAAGGCAATGGTCTCGTAGGAAACGAAGTGGTTTTTAGAGCCATGTCGATTTGTATCGGCATGGCTCCGACGAGGTAAAAAATCCGCTCGACAGCGACTTTTTCCAATACTGTTTCGGTCAGTCGGCCGCCGCTTTTTTCAATCGATAAATAAGGATAAGCGAATTTCGGTTTTTATCGTATTTTTCACGTTTCCCTTTCGGTAAGTCGGCAACCGTGCCTTTTTTGAATCCGAAAGCGGAGAACCAGTCCATCGCCTGCGTGGTGAGGACGAATACCTGTTTTAATTTAAGTTTTATCGCTTTTTCCATAAGGTACGAAACGATTTTCTTCCCGATTCCCATGCTGGCATATAATTCGTCAACGGCAATTCCCGCAATTTCAGCTTGATTACCGGGAAAAAGATGCAATGCCGCGCATCCGTGGACCGTTCCGTCTACTTCGTAAACGGCATAATCCTCAAGATGCTCTTCCAAATCGGCTGTCGTTCGCTCGATCAGGGTCCCTTTGGCGATGAATGGTTTCATCAGTTGAAGCACTTCGGGAACATCGGCCTGGTTCATTGTCCTTATATTCTCATGTTGATTTGCGTAAATCATTGTGCCGAGGCCGCGATTGGAAAAGATTTCTTTGAGTATCATTCCTTCCATCTGGCCGTCGATGATGTGGACGCGCATGACCCCATGCTTGCATGCCCGATATGCCAACGACAAAAGTTCGAGATCGGCATTTGCCGTACCATGATCGTTTTTATTTAAGAATTCCTGTGCTTCCTGTACGGTAAATTGTGAAATGGAACCGTCGCTTGAAACATAGACGCTTTTAGGGATAGAAAAGTCTTTTACCTTGATACCGCCGGTTTCATTAATGAAAAACAATTTCGCGGCCTTCAGCTCGGTAGATATGGTAAAAGCCAGTTCATTGGACGACAGGTTATACGGCTTGCCCTGTGCGTTCCAGCCGATATTCGGAAAAATGGGGACGAGCCCGTCGTTAAGGACGTTTTGAATTATGTCAAGATCGAGTTTCTCCACCGTACCCGAGCTCTGAAAATCCACGCCGCTGCGGACGCCGATGCTTCGCGCCCGTACCCAATTGCCTATCACGGCATTGGTATTGTTTTCCGCAAGCAGTGTCATGATTTTGTTGGAAACGTCGAATGCCGCCATTTTAATGAACGGGATGGATTCCGGCGTGGAAATCCTGATGCCGTTGACAACATCATACCTCATTCCATAGGTGCGCAATATTTCATCGATCCTGTTCTTCGCACCGGGGACAAGAACGATTCTAATTCCCATTTGGTGAAGCAGTGAAATGTCTTTGATGAGGATCGGGAAATAGGGATGACTGATCAGCGAGCCTTCTATTTTAATGACGAACGTTTTCCCTTGAAATTGATTGATATAACTGAATGCCTGCCGTATGGTCTCAACCTGTTCCTTAAGTTTTTGCTTGTCCATTTCGTCAAACCTTTTTTTACATTTGAATGAGAGTCCGTTTCTATGAAAATATACCATTAATCTATTTAAGAGGAAAAAATGTTAAACCCATGGCACGATTTTGTACATAATTATATAATAATATTTTCAAATAATACATTGAAGGTTTAACTAATTGCACGTGGCGTTCAGGGAAGCCAATGAATCAACTTGCTGAAAAACTAAAAAAGATGCCCGTTTTTGCCTCCTGCCGGTGGCCGCTTTTCATTTTACTCTTTATTTGCTTTGGCGCCGCCATCCTTGGCGACAGTACCGCGGAATCGCTTTTGCTTTCGCATTTTGACGCCAAATTCATCCCGAATATGTTTTTGGTAAATGCGTTTTTTTTATTTTTCATGTCTGCTTTCATGATGTCGGTCATCGACAGGGTAAATAGAGGGACCTTTTTCCTGCTTCTTGCCGTTTGCCATGGCTGCGTTCTCATTCTCATCAGGGTTTTAGTGATGATGCATGCGCAGTTTCTTTACCTGCCGTTATTTTCCTATGCATACGTTACCAAAATTCTCTTGTTTCTTATGTTCTGGACCTTGGCAAACGATCTTGTTGATTCTCGTAGAGCAAGCAAGGAGTTTCCGTTTATCGCAGCGGGCGGGACCATAGGCGCCATTCTTATTTCGTTTTCGATACCATCCCTTTTAAAGGTCATACCTGCCGAAAATCTGCTGGTCGTTTGGGCGGTTTTATCCATAATTCTCGGTATCCTTTTTATTCCGTTTAAAATCGTTTTCGGCGCCGCATTCATACCGTCGGCCGATCGGCCGCAACAGGGAAAGCGGACGCTTAAAAACATTTTTGGCGATTTGAAGCTATTGCAAAAAGAACCGCTCTTGCGGAATATGGCGATTTTTTATTTTATCCTGTTTTTTATTCTTCTTAACCAGCATTATGTTTTTTATTCCCAACTTAAAAAATATTTATGCGACGCAAAATCGCTCGGTTCGTTTTTAGGGTATTTCAATGGAACAAGCATGTTTGCGACGGTGATTTTACAGGTTGGGGTTGCCGGATTTATTCTTAAAAAAATCGGCTCTACCCGTTCCATGCTTTTTCTGCCTGCCGTTTTATGCGGCGTATTTGCGGTGCAAACCGTCATCGGAGCCTTGTCCGGCGGGAATCCGCAACCCGGCACGACTATGGCGAATTGGTTGTTTTGGAGTATCGTAAGCGGTATGGGACTGCGTGTGGCATTTTTCGATTCTTTTTTCTCGCCTAATTTTCAAGTCTTTTTTTCCAGTTTGCCGCAGGATGTCCGGGGACGCGGGAAACTGTCGATAGAAGGTGTCATCAAACCTGCGGCCATAATTTTTGCAAGCCTTTGGATGCTGTTTGTTTTGCCCAAAATTCCCTTTTGTATAACAACCTTACTTTTATTCCTTTTATCGGCGCTGGTCATGGTACAAACCTTTAGGATTCGTAAACGATACGCCCAAAGTTTGACATCATATTTGAGCGGTTTTCGCTCCAAAAAGCTTCCTGCCTTATTCAACTTGGTAGATATTCCGGATACTGAAAATTACCTGGCCATGCTTTCGATCATTTTAGAAAAAGAAGAATATGAAATCAAAAAATTCATCATTGAGATTTTGGCCGCAATGAATACCAAGGAGTCAATCGATGTGTTGCTAAAATATTTAGAAAGCGGAGATGATAAAACCAGGGCAACGATAATTTCGAGTCTGGCGCCGCTTAAAAAGCAGGAACTCCGGGTTGTTTTTTCAAAACTGCTTACCGACGGAAGCGAACGGGTTGTTGCCAACAGCATCCTGGCTTTGGCGCAATTCGAAGATGCGGAAACCCAGGAAGGACTCGAAACGTTTCTGCATCACTCGAATACCCGTATAAAAGTCAACACCATAGTTCTGGTTTGGCGACAAACAAAAAGCGTCCGTCGAAAAGACGAACTGTCGAAGATGCTCGTCGGTTTGCTTGAATCTACTCATGACAGCGACAAAGCAAGCGCACTCTACGCAATCGGTGAAATCCATATGCCCCAATTTTTACCTGCGCTTACCGCCTTTATCGCAAAGGAAAAATCCAGAATAATAGAGAATCATTCGCTGCGGAGACTGCTTATCAATGCCTGTGCGCAGACCGCAAACGACGAGGCTTTTGATATAATACTGTCGCTTTCCGACGGAACAGTTGTTGGGCTCGAGTCCGACCTTGCCAAGGGCATCGTCGAACTTATTGACAAAAAGTATTCCGTAGCCAGGTGCCTTGCCAGACTTCAAAAAGAACACTATATCCGGCAGCGAATAATCCTGTTGGCGCTCTATCAACGTGCAAGTCTGCTTACCGAAGAATTCGGCGATATTTTGGAAGAGGTGGCAAAAACGCAGGTCGCTTCGATTTACGGCGACTGGCTTGCCGTCAGCGTTCTTGACACGAAAGATTCGCTAAAAGAAGTCAACCTCTTGCGGACAGTGGTTTATGAAGTATGCATAGTGCAAAAACTGAAGAATCTGATTTTGATTGCCGCGCTTTGCGATTCCAGCGGCCATATCGGCGCGATCATGCAGCGATTGTATCATCCCAACAGGCATGTCCGCGCCCGCGCGTTCGAAGTCCTCGACAATGTCGGAAATGTTAAGATAAACCGGTGGCTCATCAACCTTCTCGACACCGACGATGCCGTTACGCACGGACGGGAGGCTACGTTTACTTTTAAGCAGCGGTCTCGTCCGCTCTTTGAAACCGTGGAGTTCTTTTGTTCTCACCCCAACCAATGGTTGACGGAATGCGCAGAATATGCCGCGCATGCCTTATTCGTATCGACCAAAGACGAACGTTGGAAAAAAGTGAGCGATTCAAAGCGGTCCCTCGGGAACGCTCAACAAGCAATCCGATGAATGGCGGAAGGTATGAATGATAAATTGGTAAAGTCGTTCGATATGCTGGAAAATGTGATTTTCCTTAAGAAAACGCCGCTGTTTTCTGCAGTGCAAACAAGCGAGCTGCGGGCGATTGCCGCGATTGTGGAAAACTTTTCCGTCGAAGCGGGTGATGATCTTGTCAAGGAAAGCGATGCCGGAGATTGTTTGTACGTCATCAAGGAAGGCAGAGTCAAAATCACCAAAAAGACCATCGATAACAGGGTCATAGAATTGGCCGAGCTTTGCGCCGGAGAATGTTTCGGCGAAATGGCCCTTTTCGATGATGAGGCCCGTTCTGCAAGCGCCTCGGCCCTGACCAAATGCGTGGTCATCAGGGTCAAACGCGACGATCTCATAGACGTCATTTCGGAATACCCGACAATTGCAATCGAATTGTTGAAAATATTCGTCAAGCGATTGCGCAAGTCAAACGTTCGTATCGAGACTTTAAGCGCCGGAAAACAGCAACCGAAAGATTGACGCTAAAGACTCATAAAAAGGGTGCGAAAATGATGCGCAACATAAGACTTCCTTTACTCCTGTTTGTTTTTTCTTGCATTTTTTTTGCCGGGTGTTCCGCATCTCGACAATCCATAGTCCTTGTAAAAATGATCAAAGCGCAGGAGGATTATTTCTCCAAAGAGGCTATTCCGGGGTTCGACCGCGAAAACCATGCGAAAACGACGGTTGTCCATTACGAAAATCCTTCGGACCTGGAAACCGAATTAGGCCAACGGGCCGGGCATGTTTCGCTTGTAAAAATTCCGTTCGAAAAAAGTAAGGCGCTTATTAAAAAGCACCTGTTAATGCCTCTTGATTCCATTCTGACCGCGGATGAAATTAAAAATTTCAGGGCCAAATATATGCTGACGTCGCTGGGAACATACGACGACAAGCAATACCTTGTTCCCCGTAAATTCGAAACACGGATAATGGTTTACTGCAAAAGCAAGGTCGCCGATGCCATAAGCAGATGGGCAAATTTCAAAGACGCAATAGATGCCGATATGAAAAAGATCAACGGCTATGGCTTGCCCTCTACCTATGTTTTGGAGGAAGATCCCAATAAATGGGACTTTTTCGATGTCTATGTGGTCGGGTGGATTTGGGCGCATACACCGTACGACGGAAAAATTTTGCCTCGAATCGGGCATAGGGGAAAACGGTATTCGGGCACTTCGCTCCGTATTATCGATAGGGTTTTTCAATGCAACGGCGACAGTTCGCAGGTGTTGAGCATGAAGGGCAATGCGGTAGCCGATGCATTTATGTGGGAGGCGGCATACGCGACGTCGGTCTATAATAAACGAATGTGGGAAGAATCGTGGGGCGGCATGGAAATATGGAAAGCATTCAAAGAGGGCGAGGTTTTTTGCGCGTTTATGACTCAGGTTGATTGCTTCTTTATTCATGGAACAGGACAGGATGGACTTGACGGATTTTTAAACGATCCGAACGATATGGCCGTAGCGACCATGCCGCAAGGATGCTCGATAATTCTTGATGCGAACGGGAGTATATTGCGGGAAGGAAAAAAATCGGTAACTACCGGCGGTTGGTGGTGGGGAATTCCGGTAAATACGCCTAATCCCCGATTGTCGTGGGAACTCGCATCGTATGTCACGGGGACAAAAAGTCAAATACAGGATTGCAGCAGATTCGGAATGATTCCTGTCCGAAAAGAAATCCTCAGCGATATGTCGATGATGTTCGGCGGAGGATGGATAACCAATATTTACGAAACATCGTTCCGGCAGCTCATGTACAACAAATATACCGTCATCCCCGGAGATGTTCATTTCGAAGAAATCGGCAATGTGTACCTTGACGCGTGGTACGATATTGTCGTAAAAAAGAACTGGGCTCGGTCGGGTGAATATCCGCAATGGCAATATATTCAGGAGTTGTTGGACTCGAAATATGTGCCAAAGGCCGCAGAAATACTTGCCAAATAAGGATACAGAGTATCATGGCGCAAGACGAAGATAAGGATCCTCAGGAAATACTCGACGATTTGCGCCGTACCTATGCGCAAAACCCGCAGGATCTTGATGCGGGAACGAAACTCGCCCAGCAATATTCCGACCTTGGTTGGTTTAATGAGGCAATAGAAGTATATAGAGATCTGGCAAAGCGAAATCCCAATAATTTTTCCATATTGCTTGCTTTAGGAAATACCAGTTTTAAGCGACAGGATCTTGAAGAAGCGCAAAGCACTTTTAAAAAATTAACGGTTCTTTCTCCCGGAAGAATTGAGGGATGGAATAATTTGGGTATCGTACAACTTGCATCCAATAATAATGCCGCCGCTATTCAATCTTTTAAAAAGGTGCTGGAGCTTGAACCGGACAATCCGGGCGCCTTGCTTAACCTTGGAAATTGTTACGACAAAGAAGGGCAAGCGGAGGAGGCAATGGCATTATTCGCAAAAGCGACGACCGTTAAGCCCGATTTTTCCGACGCCTGGTTTAATTTGGGGAATTCGTATTTGCAGTCTCAAAACAATGAAAAGGCCATAGAAGCCTATAAGCGCGCGATTCGGCTTCAGCGCGAATTTCCTTCGGCGCTCAAAAACATCGGCGTTGCGTATGAAAATATCAATGATTTGACCAATGCGCTCGATTGCTATTCAAAGGCGGTACAACTTGCCAAGGCCGATGCCGGATTATATGTCAATTTGGGAAATGTCGCCACGAAACAAAAAGATTATGATCAGGCAAAACTATGGTATACCAAAGCGGTCACCCTGTCGCCAAGGGAAATGCCGGGCTGGATGGGACTTAGGCATCTGGCGCTTTTGAAAGGCGATATCGAAAGTTATTGTAAGTCGACACGCGCGGTGTTGACGCGACTTTCGTCGGCGGCAGTTGCGGAATCGATCATGATTTTACGTGAGTTGGACCATACGAAAGAAGCGTTGGATTTACTGGGCCGCGCTGAGAAGCTGGACATGAAAGGCGATGAACTCGATGCGGAGCGAATGCTTATTCACCGGTTCAAGCCGATCGGCAAGTCGTTGTTTAAAAGGCTGCGCTCAAGTGCCGATGTCTCGGACCATGTATTATCCTGTCTTGCCCAATACTCCTATGACAATAAACAGATTGACGAGGCGATTGCTTTTGCCAAGCGTTGCCGGCAAGAAAGTATTTCGATGGACATCATCCGATGGGAAGGCCTGATCCTTACAAATAATATCGACGATGCCGAAACCGCAATTCAACGCTATTGTAATGACCATGACGATTGCCCGCAGGCTTGGTTCTTACTTGCTAAAATAAAATTGGAAAAAGGCGCAACCGATGCGGCAAGAACGTTTTTGGCAAAAGCGTTGGATGCCGGATACTCCGACACCGAAAGGATCGGAAGAGATCCAAAATTGCAGGAACTATTTTTGTCTTTGCGTATGGAACCTTTATAATAACACAAATAAAAATCGCCGCACTCCTTTGCCGCTTCGCTTTTCCACGGATGTACCCGCTTTGCCGATACAGCCCATTGCGATAAATTGCCGGGCATACGCATTGTATAGATAACCCATTATTATCCCATGGTGTTACGTAGATTTTATATTGACCCACATTATATTTAACGGTATAATGACTTAGTAGGGAAACGGTTGCGTCTTTCCCTTTGAGAAAGGACATGGTATGAACCGCATTCAAGAATTATCGGAAAGCACGATGAATCTTTCGAAAAGTACGAAGGATTCGAACAAATTTTATTCCATTTTATTGGATGCCCGGGCAACAACAGTCTCGGAAAACACCTACGATATAGCCGAACGGCTGCTGCGGGGCGAAACCGAAAATGCTAAAGCGGCATTGGAACATCTATGGTCGCTAAAGCGGACCATGCAGAAAAACAACAGCGAAGCTTCGACGCTCGATATGCTCATTCAGTATTACCAGAAAAAAATGGACGTCGTACGTACCAAGGAAGAATTGATAAAAAAAATTAGCAGGGATTCCCGGACTCTTTTAGAGGAAAAACGGACCCGTGATTCTGAAATAGCAACAGTCAAACAGGAAATAAGCGATTGCAGTTCCGAGCTTTCCGAACTTACGGTGAAATTGGATAAACTAAAAGTAAAGGAACAAGAGCTCACATTGATAGATACGCAACTTAAGAAGGAGCTTTTGGTCAACGAAAACGAAATCATAAACGGTTTATTCGAAATAATACTATCGCAACAGGAAGGCGATAATCCGGTGACTGCATTTACCGAACGCCTTGCTTCTCAGGCTCAAACGGACGCTGTTGCGGTTCCCGAGCATGCGCACGACGAAACCGCTTCAAAGGATACCGACGCCGATACGAAAGGCGATATAAAACAGGAGGAAATTTTCGCTTCCGTGCAAAGCAGCATGAATGCCTCGATTCAATCCATGGCACCGGATATCACGAAAGATAAAACTTCGGTACTGCAGCTTGATTCGATCAAAGACCTTGCCGCGGAGGGGCATCCGGACGATGAATTGTTGACAATTTATAAAGAGTCGCAGCAAGTTCCCGCTCTGCCGCCGCCGTTTCCGAAATCGGTGGTTAAAACCACGAAAGGCAGGGTGATTGGAGAATATTTTTATGACCCCAAAGCGTATAAAAATAAAAGACATTATATTTTCAACAGCAAGTTTTTCCTTGAACAACTATCACTCGGCGTTACCTCGTTGCAAAACCGGTCCGACCAGAATCTGTACGCCGAGTTGCTTCAAATGATTCAGGATACCTATAAAAGGATTTCGGAAAATCAAATGATGCATTTTGAAGTGTCGACCAGTGAAATCCTGAACGACCGGACCCTGCGTGAATTGTGGCAGAATATGAAATCGAGGGACTATGTCGAGGCCGGACATTTTTGTAAACGGTTGAACGCGAAAATCGGCGCTCTAAAATCGAATTATCATGCAATGCTTAAAGAGCAAATGGAACGGTATGCTGTTTGAAACAAAAAAGAACAATTACTCCGTTATTCGCATATGTCTGGTAGTCGTTTGTTTGGCAAGTACGGTCGCCACGTCTTCGACGGCTGTCGTAAAGAAACCAATAAAAAAAAATGCCAAACCGGTTTTTTCTGTTTCAAATGACGTTGCGTCCAAGCAAAAACCAAAACCCAAGCCGTCTGCAAACATCGTAAAAAAGGATACCGTCGTCGATACGGTCGCTTTGGCACCCGACACGGCAACGGTTCCAAGCCGCGACACGGTCCGCCATCATGATTCGCTTTCAGCGGCGAACGCTCAAAATGCAATGGTGAAAAATACGCCCGCACAAACAGAAACCGTGCATACCGTCGTAGCTAAAGACACCTCAAAGTTACAGATAAAAGCTCCCGACAGCATTGCAAAGCCGATCGTTATTCAAAATCAATCTTTTCAAAAGCCGGCTTCTAAAAACCGTTCCCAAAAATCGGGTTGGAAATTGTGGCTTATGCTCGGTACGCTTTTTTCTTTGGGATGTATCGCCCTAGCGCTGATATTTCTAAAGAAACAAAAGGGGACAGGCAGATTTCTGACCACGACCCGCCTTTCCGTCATGGATAAGGAGGTTCAGATGGCTTGCAGGTTTATAGAAAAAAATTATGCAAATCCGGGCTTGGATACCGAAACGATCTGCAAAGAACTCGTGACTGGTGAAGCGTTTCTCGAATCCCTTATCCAAAGAGATTTGGGCGTCTCGGTTTCCGAGTTTATATCGCATGTTAGAATCAATAATGCAAAACGTCTTTTGGAATTGAACGGTACGACGACAGCCGAATCGATGTCGCAACAAATCGGATTTGCAAAAACAGCGGATTTTGAAGCGGCGTTTCACCGAATTACCGGTACACGCTTCGATTCTTTCCAAACGCAAGTCGCAAAAGATCCCGTTCAATAGAGTAGTTCCGGGTAAGGATATTGTAGAAACATGTTTTTTTTCCGTCGGATCTTTTTTTGCCTTTTGGCGCTTGTGTTTTTTTCTTCAGGCAACTCCAGCACCTCTTTTTCCGGTTTGCAACAATGGAAGCAATACCAAAAGGCGGAAACCTTGGATGTTTTTTACCAGGACCGCATCGTCGGAACGTTATACCATACCCAAACCGTTGTCGATTCTTTGCGGGCGATAAATAATACGATTCATCTTGCCGTTGCGCAAAACCAACAGGGGATGTCGGTTGATTTAGAGGAAAAAAGGCAATACGATTCCGGCGGCAATCTTGTATCGGCTTCCTCAGTCATAAAAAGCCAAAGCGGTGCAAACGAATGGGTTTTGCAAAAAAAGGCCACGCAATGGGATCTTGAACTCAACATCGGCGGCGTTAAGACGGAAAAAAAGAATGTTGTTGTCAATGAGAATCTCAACGCAATGGATCGCATATATGCCGCCGTTGCCCAGCGGAATTATCATACGGGTATGTCTTTTTCGGATACGTCCTTTGACCTGGTTACCGGAAAACCGGTTGCAACGCGATATTCCGCGGTTTCAATGGACCCCGTTTCCAAACAGTTTGTTTTTGAAATGGTCGACGATCGAATGGCGCGGTCGCAAAAATGGATTTTGGATTCAAACGGCAATACCGTTGAACAGGAAATAGAAGGCTTGTTTATTGCGAAAAAACGGAAACCGTACCCCGTAGCCAACATCGGCGAAGCGAAAAAAGATATTGATTTTACAGAGCTGCTTGCGGCTCCCGTTGCCCGGAGTCCGGAAATCGATGACCGAATCCTCGTGGAATTGCCCGGGCGTGAAAGGCTTGATTCCTCGGTTCTGGCGTTTTACACCCGTCGCAGCGATATCTATTTGGTCAATAAGTTAGTCTTGGATACCGTTCATGATAAAATAGCAAAAACGGAATCGGAGTTGCTTCGTTATACCGTTCCTACGACGACCATGCAATCGAACCACCCATCGATACTCTCATTGTCAAAAAGAATCAAATCAGCGGCAACTAACCGGTTAGCGATTATTGAGGCTTGCAATACCTATGTTTATAAGACTTTGATAAAAAGAAATACGGCCACGTTTTCAAGCGCAGTAGAAACCTTGCATGCCGGATTCGGCGATTGCGGAGAGCACAGCGTTTTATGTGCCGCACTGCTTCGCGCGGCGAAAATACCTGCCAGAGTGGTTCTCGGTTTGGTATATTACGCCCCGAAAAAATCATTTGTCGGGCATGCCTGGGTACTCGTGTATGTTAATAATAAACCGTTGTTTTGCGATCCGGCATTCGGCATATTTCCCGTTTCGAACGACAGGATTCCGCTGATAATTGATGACGACGGAACGCATGCGACCGAATTGGCCAAATTCATCGGCCGAATAAACGTCGGATATGAGAAAAATCGGTCTACAGACAATTGATAAAAAATTCAGGTATTTTCATAAAATCGTTTTCTTTATTGAATAATATTATATTTTATTTATAGATTAGAATTAGTGCTGATCAACAATTTCGTCTACGCTATTTAAACGGAGGAAACTTCATGGAGTTTATTCTCAAACTTCTTCACGCTTTCAGCCCTCAATCAGATGCATTTCTTTTCATGTGGGCAATTTTAGTTACCGGCGTATTTGCCTTGGCAATAATCATAGAACGTTTTGTGTTCTTGACAAGCAAGTCCGGCTTCCGTTCGAACCAATTTATCCGTGAAATTCTCGGAATGCTGCAAAAAGACGATGTGCCCTCCGCTCTCAAGCTTTGCGATAATGGAAAAAGAATGGCATTGGCCGGCGTAGTAAAGGCCGGTCTTGAAGAGGCTAATACCGGTGCCGAACGTATCCGCAATGCTATAGACGAGTCTATGCTAAAGGTAATTCCGCTGCTCGAAAAACGCACGGGTTACCTGGCAGTCATCGGTAATGTCGCAACATTGTTAGGACTTTTAGGAACCGTGTACGGTCTTATCATGTCGTTTGCCGCGGTCGGTCGTCCGGGTATCGATGCCGCACAAAAGTCCGAACTTCTTGCCTCTGGTATCGCGACAGCCATGAACTCGACGTTTACCGGGTTGTCGGTTGCCATTACCTCCATCATGATTTATGCGTTTTTAAAAGCCAAAACCCAAAAAATAATCGATGAATTGGACGAATATTCTGTTCGTGTGCTCAATGCGCTTATTGAAAAATCTTTTAAAACGCATAAATATCATATCAGCGCATCGCAGCTTAAGGAAGGCGTTGGTCTGCACGTAACGCACAACAACATTAAAATTTTTACCGACAATAAATTGATAAAAGAGATCAATATCTAAATGGGCATTTTCGGCGAATTATTAAAATGTTTTCTTCCTGCGCATGAAGCGTTTTTCTTCATGTGGCTGCTTTCCGCACTCGGCATCGCAGCCATTTTGATTACCGTTGAGCGATGGCTTGCGATAAACCGCCGTACCGACTATGATGCGGTCGGATTTTTTGAAAAAATAAAAAAACTCATCGATGATAAAAACCTTGACGAAGCATATCGAATCTGCGCCTCGGGCGGGCATAGGGCTCTTCCCCGCATACTCGGAGCCGGGATACGAAAAGCGCAAGTAGAGCCGCATCTCATTGCCGGAGCAATGGGGGAAGAATCCACACACATGGCCGCTTCGATGGAAAAAAGGCTTAGCTTGCTTGTTGCTTTTGGAAACGTTTCGACGTTGCTGGGATTGCTCGGTACTGTTTTCGGCTTGATAATGTCGTTTGCCGCGGTTGGGCGTCCCGGTGTTGCCGCAATAGAAAAATCGGCTTTGCTTGCTGCGGGAATTTCCGCTGCAATGAATTCGACGCTTGTTGGATTGTCAATCAGTATTCCTTGTGTCATGATGTATTCGTTCCTGCGTTCGCGTGTCGACACTGCACTGGTCGAAATCGACCGGTATGCAATTGCGATTCTCAACAATCTTAATCCACCGACGGTCACCAGCAAAGCTTTAAACTCACTGGTGAGGAGAAGCGGCAATGAAGAAGAAGCGGCGGACACCGATGTCACGCCCATGTTGAACCTCATGGTTATGCTTATCCCGTTTTTGCTCACCTCATCCGAATTCGTAAAGATGGGGGCAATAGAATTGAAATTGCCTGAAGCGACGCAAGGCGGCGGCGGTGGCGGCGGAGCCGGCGCAACTTCGGAAACGAAATTGGAATTGGGCGTCGTGATCACGCAAAAAGGATTTACTTTATTCCATTATTTCAAGCAGGAAGACAAATCTGCAGCGCAAGGCGCAACCATGGCTCAAAAACAGCCGGATATTCCATTGATAAACGGTGAATACGATTATGTCGGGCTTAATGCCAAACTTGCTGATGTAAAGAAAAAAGTGCTGAACGATATCATGCGGGCGTATTATCCTTCCATTCCGCAGGACGCAAGTCTGTTTCAATTGGGCAGAGCTTATGAAACAAAAAAAATCGATCCGGGCAAAATGTTTCCCGATAACGATGCGATAAAAATCGTTGCCGAAGATAAAATCGCCTATAAAACGGTGGTGGCTGTCATGGATGCCGCACGCGGCACCCGGACACCCGACGGAAACGTGACCATGTTCCCTAATGTTTCCATTGCCGGAGGGATAATACAATAATGCCGGCAGGACAATCAATACGACGACGCAGACGTAAACGCGGTGACGGCACCGTTAGGCTCAATATCACGTCCATGATCGATATGTTTACGCTCATGGTGGTATTCCTTTTGCAGAATTATTCTGCGCAGGGACAGCTCGTTACTCCTGCGACAAATTTACTATTGCCGACATCGTCGATTGAAAAAAATGCCGGTCAGGCCCTGAATGTCATGGTTTCAAAATCCACCATTATGGTGGAAAATAAAATCGTCATCGATGCCAAAGCCTATTCCGATCTCATGGCGCAAAAGGATTTCATGATACAGCCTCTCTATGAAGTTTTGAAAAAATACTCCGACGAGGCGAAAAAATCTTCCGCAATGTTCAAAACCGAATTCTCAGGCAAGATATCCATACAGGGAGATGTCGCAATTCCGTACAATGTTCTTACGAGAATTATGTACACCTGCGGCCAGGCCGGTTATCCGTCCATGAATCTTGTTGTTTACAGAAAAGGATAAGTACGTGGCTGCGCAATCGGGCATATTTTTCATGCATCATCCTGCAGAAGCAGGGCCGCTTGGGAATTTCCCAAAAGAATATAAGCGGAACCTGCTTTCGCGCATCGAACCGCGCTTTGCCATAATTTTCGGCTCTTTGCTTTTATTTGCATTTGTCACCGTATCTATTCTCTCACAACGAAAGATCAATACGACGGTAAGCGAGCAGGAAATCGTCAAGATTCAGGAGCGCTACGCACAGCTCGTGTTGAATCAGCCAAAACCAAAACCTCCCGAAGTTAAAAAAGAGGAAAAAGCGGTCGAAGCAACGCAAAAGACACAGGAAACCGCAACGGAAACCAAGGAAGAGGAAGTCAAGGTCGATAGGGAAAAGGAAACGTTTGTTCAGCGACAACAACGCCAGGAAGCAACGAAAGAGCAGCGTCAGGTTGCCAGGGAAAAGGTTAAGGCTGCCATTCAATCCGCTGGAATTTTTGCTGCAATAACTTCCACGGGCGGCGGAGGCGGAGGCGGATCAAACAGTCCTGTTTCCGATTTGCTCGGTGCGGCAGGAGAGGGAGTTGGCGATTTAGGAAATATCACTGTTTCCAAAGGCACGTTTGCAACAAAGAATGTTGATGTCGCAGACCTAAAGGCAAAGCGCGGGGCTGTTACATCGGGTGTCGACATCGCAAAGGAAAGTGTCGGAAAAGCCAAAACGCAAAAAATAACTACTGGCGGCGGTGTTGCAATTTCTTCTTCCGCTCCGGAAGTGACCGGCAATACCAGTAATGCCGAAGAACGTTCGCAAACCTCAATTAAAAAGGTCATTGACCTTGAAAGCAATAGGCTGAAACGTGTTTATGAAACGTGGCTTAAACGCGATCCATCGCTTGCCGGTCAAATCAAGATAAAATTCACCATCATGCCCGATGGCAGCGTTTCAAATGTCGCCATAGTCAGTTCCACAACTAAAAATTCCGAATTTGATGAAACCCTCGTGCGATATGTCAAACGTTGGACTTTCCCTGCAGTAGACGGGGGAAGCCCGGTCGAAGTCGTTTTCCCCTTTGTGTTCGAAGCACAGACGTAATTTTTACGGATTTTCCGCTTCTAAAATTTAATGTTCCGATTGTTTAATTTAGCCATATTATTCCTCAATTTTTTCTTCGTTTTTAATTTGTAATCAACAACTTAAAGATTATCTCGTTTTACTTGTAAAAGCCAAAGCTAATTAATAAACAATGGCAAAGTTAACAATGTTTATAAACAATTAAAAAAAGTTCTTGACTCTTTTTCGTTTTCAGCTTATATTATTTATAGTTGATAAATGTAGTAAACAAAAAGTTCGTTTAATTCTCGAAATATATTGGCTGATTAGTTGCTTTAAATGACTTATGGCTGAGAATAAGAATTTCGAAAAGAGGCAAAATATGGAAATCAAAGTGAATGGTGAACTAAAACAAATAACGAACGATTCTATCGCTGTTCCGGAAATCTTAAAATTGTTTAAAGTTGAAGCGCCGGACATGGTTTCGGTTCAATTAAACGGTGAGTTTGTTGACCGGAAAAACTTTGACTCTACCCTTATTAAAGAAAAAGACGAGATTGAGTTTCTGTACTTTATGGGGGGTGGCAGGTGAAAGGCTTTGCTTTAAAGGCGATTCATGGGGCGCCTCATGCCTATTCTCGGATACCAACAGTCGAGGATTTTGAGCAAGGATTGGATAAATTATGATTGACTTTACTGAAGACCAGCTCGAACGGTATAGCCGGCATATTCTTCTCAAGGACGTGGGCATCGAAGGCCAGGAGAAGATTATGAAAAGCAAAGTCCTTATAATCGGTGCCGGCGGGCTTGGAGCTCCTGCGGCGCTTTATCTTGCCGCCGCAGGAGTAGGGACGTTGGGGATCGTGGACGGCGACAGTGTCGATCTCTCGAATTTGCAGCGCCAGATCATACATTTTACAAAAGATATTAAAAAACCGAAGGTCCTTTCGGCACAGGAAAAAATCGCCGAACTTAATCCTGATGTGAAAGTCAATGCGATTGCGGAACATGTATTTGCAGACACGATTCGGGACATCATCAGAGGGTATGATTTCATTATCGACGGCACAGACAATTTTGCCGCAAAATTCCTTATAAACGATGCCTGTGTTTTGGAGAAAATCCCTTATTCGCACGGCGGCATATTGCGATTTACCGGGCAAACCATGACTGTAATTCCAGGAACCTCGGCTTGCTACCGATGCGTTTTTTCTGTTCCGCCTCCTAAAAATGTTGTGCCGACTTGTTCGCAGGCCGGGGTTTTAGGGGCAATAGCCGGAATGCTGGGGACCATACAAGCAGCTGAAGCACTCAAATTTGTTACCAACGTCGGCAAACCCTTAACCAATAAGTTGCTGACATTCAACGCGATGGATATGGAATTTCGCAATGTCAATTTGCGGAAAAGGAAAGACTGTGCGATTTGCGGAGAAAGGCCGACCATAACCGAACTTTTCGACGAGGAACAGCCGGTTTGCGATATTAAGCATTGACCCCATGCTTCCCATGGGATAAGTTTATATTATCGATTATCTACGCAAAATGCGTAGATAATTCAGATATAGGTACAAAGAGGTCAATATGTTAAAGATTCAAAAACAGGTTATTGATTCGATGATTGCGCATGCGAAAAAAGATGCCCCGATCGAAGCGTGCGGGTATTTGGCTGCAACAGATGACGTCGTTACCGTAAATTATCCTTTGACAAATACCGATGCCTCGGCCGAGCATTTTTCCTTGGACCCTAAACAACAGTTTGATACGGTCAAAAGGATACGGGGATTTGGTATGAAACTTCGCGCGGTATATCATAGCCATCCGGCGACTCCAGCGCGGCCCTCGCAGGAAGACATCCGGCTTGCCTATGATCCGTCTATAAGTTACGTCATAGTTTCCCTTGAAAACGGACAGGAAACCGTAAAATCGTTTATTATAAAAAATGGAAATGTGGTACTGGAAAAAATAGTTGTTGTTTGAAAGAAGGACGTTATGGAAAACGAAACAAAAAAATTATCGATCATATGCTTTTCAGGCGATTTCGACAAAGCGGTCGCCGCTTTTACTCTTGCAACCGGTGCTGCTGCGGTCAATTGGGAAGTGAATGTGTTCTTTACTTTTTGGGGGCTTAATATCCTGAAGAAAAAACAGGGGCGTTCTACTATCGGTAAAGGATTTCTCGCTCGTTTTTTCAATTTCCTTATGGGCGGCAGTAAAAATTTACCACTGTCCCGCTTGAATTTTGGGGGCATTAGCCCGGGACTCATGACCGGGATGATGAAAAAACGCAATGTCGCAACACTCGACGAACTTATAGAATCGGCCAAACAGCTCAAGGTCAAATTGGTTGCCTGCGAAATGGCGATGCATATCCTTGGAATTCAAAAATCCGATTTAATTGATGACGTACAAGAGGTCATCGGCGTACCGACATTTTTGGAATATTCAAAAAATGGCCAGGTTATATTCATTTCATGAAGTTAATGAGTGAGATAATCATATAGTGGAAAAGAGAATAATTATGACACATACGCTCGATATAACAAAAGACCATTGCCCTATGACTTTTGTGAAAGTCAAATTAGGGCTTTCGAAAATTTCACCGGGTGATATATTGGACGTGCTGCTTTCCGAAGAGGAACCGTTGGTCAATGTTCCAAAAGCGGCCAAAGAACAGGGACATCGCATACTCGAAATTAAGAACGAAGGCAGCCATTACCGTATCCTCATAGAGAAAAATAATTAATCCGCTTTCCAAACTTCCCCTCTCTGCGATGAGATGGGGCTCGGCGGGAGGTATAAGTGTCAGGAAGGAAAATTAATGTCATTACAGGGTTATTCGATACCGGCTTCTCTACACAACGAAATTGATGAATTAGAAGTACTGATAAAAAATTACCATGCAGGATCGGTTTTGCCAACCGAATTAAAGGCCCATAGGGTTCCCTTCGGCGTTTACGAACAGCGAAAAAAAGACACGTACATGGTGCGGGTGAGATGCACCGCAGGCATTATAACCCCATTTCAACTCAAAACTATCGCGCAGCTTTCCAAGCGCTTTGGCTCCGGATCTTTGCACGTGACAACGCGTCAGGAGATTCAGATCCATGACGTTGGCATCGATGATTTGGTGCCGATCATCCGCGGCCTGGCAGATGTCGGATTGTCGACGCGGGGCGGCGGTGGAAATACGGTAAGAAACATCACCGCGCCCTGGGACAGCGGCATTACCCAAGACGAACTATTTGACGTCACACCCTATGCTGCCGCATTGACGACATCGCTCATTGCGCGGAGTGATTCATGGCTTTTGCCGCGCAAATACAAAATAGCTTTTTCGAATTCGGAAAAAGATACTGCCTTTGCAACAGTCAATGATTTGGGCCTTATTGCCTCAATCAAAGACAATAAGCCCGGATTTAAAGTGCTTGTGGCCGGAGGAATGGGGCGTCTTTCTCAAGCAGGACATTTGCTTCACGAATTTGTTCCCGCATCCGAAATACTCGTTATTGCCGAAGCGATAAAACGCGTTTTCTCAAAATACGGCAACCGGAAAAACAAGCACGCTGCAAGACTGAGGTTTTTATGGAATTCCCTCGGCAGGGACAAATTTGTCAGTTTATACAACGAAGAAAAAGCCGGCCTTTTAAAAGAAGGATTGCAGGTATTGACAATTACGGAATATAAAAATGAAAAAGCATTGCCAAAAGAAATTGCCCCGGATACTGCCACATCGCTTGATTTTGAAACCTGGAAACAACGGTATACGGGAATACAAAAACAATGCGAATCGGGATTTGTTAAAATTCCATTGCTCTTTGGTATTATTGATGCGCAAAAGGCATTGGCACTTGCGGAATTTTTAATCCCTTTCGGCGAAAACACCATACGGTTTACGCATAATCAAAATATTGCGCTGCGGAATATTCCTTTGCCATTCCTTCCAAACGTATACCGTCTCGTCAAAAAAGTGAGCTACCTATCGGCGTATGCGCCATTGTTTGGAAATGCCGTTGCCTGCGCAGGCGCGAGTACCTGCCAGCTTGGAATTTGCCGGTCTCGCGGTGCTCTGCAGGGTATTGTCGATCAATTGAAATTTGCTGATGTTAATCTTGATGATTTCAATGATCTGCATATTCATGTCTCGGGCTGTTCAAATACCTGCGGACAGCATTCGGTGGCTGATCTCGGCTTTTTCGGAAAAGTCGGTCGTAAAAATCAGCACAGTTTTCCTTCATATTTTGTTGTGGCCGGTGCGCGTATCGATGCGGAAGGGGCTTTTCAGCTTGCGGAGAAAATAGATGAAATAAATGCAAAGGATCTGCCGTTTTTTGTTGAAGAATTGTTGGCGCATTATGGAAAAAGAAAATCGGTTTATTCCCGCTTCAGCGAATATATAAACGCCGAAGGAAAAGAAATAATACGAAAATTATGCGATAAGTTCAGGAACATTCCTGAGTTTGAAATTGATAAGAGCTATTATCGCGATTGGGGAGATTCCGAAATTTTCTCGCTTGCCGGCAAAGGCACCGGCGAATGCTCCGCAGGATTATTTGATTTAATAGAAATCGATTTGGCAAAGCTTCGGGAACTCAGGTCGTTTATAAACGAAAATTATAATAGTGCCTCTATTCAGAGCGAATTGTACGATCTTGTACTGGTGAGCTCTCGAATGCTGCTCATTACCCGCGGTGTGGAGGCAGCGACCGATGCTGATGTATTACGCTCTTTCAAAACATTGTTTATTAATGAAAATCTTATTGATGCAAGGTTCGCGGACCTGATTGAAAGGGCAATAGCGGGAAAGGATACGGTTTTATCCTCTTTGCAAGAGCAAGTACTTGAGCTGTCGACGGCCGTTGAAAAACTTTATGAGGGAATGGACAATTCCCTTCAATTCAAGGTCCAAGGGCAAGTGAATGTTACTGTTGCCGCAGAAACGTCCGAAGAAAAAATAAATATCGATTATGTCAAGGATTTACGCGGAGTTGCCTGTCCTATGAACTTTGTTAAAACCAAAATGGAATTGGCCAAAATGTCCTTGGGCCAGATTCTCGAAATTACGCTCGATGACGGCGCGCCGATAGATAATGTCCCACGCTCAATAACCGAAGAAGGTCATTTGGTTCTCGAACAGGTAAAAATCGATGATTATTGGATTGTACGCATCAGAAAGGGAAATTAATGGTTGAGAAAAAATATCGCAGTGTTGTCAAAGCCGTTTCTTGGCGACTGACAGGGACCTTCGACACTATCATTGTTTCGTATTTGATAAGCGGGAAAATTAGAGTGGCTCTCTCGATTGGGTTTGTCGAATTATTTACAAAGATAACTCTTTATTACTTTCATGAGCGATTATGGAATCGTATTAAATTCGGTCGCAGTGAAATCACCGCTCCCGAATATACGATCTAGGGAAAAGGAGGTAATAATAATGCAAAAAGCAATCGACTATCGCGAGATAACCCAGCATATGAGCGCTGCTTGTTTAATTGCCTGGGCTTTGGATGAATTTGGGCTTACGCATATTGCTCTGGCTTCAAGTTTCAGCGCAGAAGACCAGGTTCTCACGAATATGCTGGTTTCCGAAAATCCCCGTGCCCGTTTATTTACGCTTGATACAGGGCGTCATTTTCAGGAAACCTATGATGTATGGCATGAATCGACAAAACATTTTAACATTTCCTATGAAGTTGCCTTTCCGGATCCGGAGGATGTTGGGCGACTTACCCGGAAAAATGGTCCAAACCTTTTTTACGACAATGTAGAATCCCGCAAATCCTGTTGTGCTGTGCGAAAAACACGGCCGCTTCAAAAGATATTGTCTACAGTCGATGCGTGGATCGTTGGCTTGCGTAGCGAACAATCCGTTACCAGAACGGATCTTTCGCCCGTTGAATGGGACGATGTCAATAAAATCTACCGGATAAGTCCTTTATGTAATTGGAAAGAAGCAGACGTTTTTTCTTATGTGCGTGAAAAATCTCTGCCCGTGTCCGTATTGTACGAAAAAGGATTTCGAAGCATCGGATGCGCGCCCTGTACAAGGGCTATTGGCCCCGATGACGATGTGCGGGCCGGACGGTGGTGGTGGGAGGAACCCGAGCATAAGGAATGCGGATTGCATAACAGGCCGAAAAATATCAATACGAACATTGGCAAGGACTAAAAATGGACCATCTTGAAAAACTTGAAGCGAAAAGCGTTTACATTTTAAGAGAAGCATATCGCGATTTTAAAAACCTTTGCATGCTGTGGTCTATCGGCAAAGACAGCACCGTACTGTTATGGCTGGCCCGCAAAGCTTTTTTCGGGCATGTGCCGATTCCTCTTGTTCATATCGACACCCATTTCAAAATCCCTGAGATGATTCAATACCGGGATGATTTGGCCCGGAAATGGCATTTGAATATGGTATACGGCGAAAATACGGAAGCAATTAGACAGCAATTGACATATCAAAGTGGAAAGGTGGACCGTCTTGGGTGCTGCAAGAACCTCAAGACCGATGCGCTCAAACATACTTTGGCAGGCGATTGGCCGCGGTATCGGATGAATCATGCAACCGGTAATTATGATGTGGATGCAAATAAGGAACCGTACACCGGAGTCATTGCCGGCGTGCGGGCGGATGAGGAAGGCAGCAGGTCGAAGGAACGGTATTTTTCTCCGCGCGACAAGGAGAATGAATGGGACGTTGCCGATCAACCGCCCGAGATGTGGAACCAGTTTAAAACAGATTTTGCTCCGGGAACGCATTTACGAATTCACCCGCTTCTGGATTGGACAGAACTGAATATTTGGGAGTATATCGAAAAAGAAAGTATTCCCACGGTTTCTCTGTATTACAATCGGGGAAATGGAAAGCGATATCGGTCTTTGGGTTGCTGGCCCTGCACCTCGCCGGTCGATTCGGAAGCCTCGACAGTACAGGAAATCATCGAAGAACTTCGATCGGGAAAATTTGCAAATATTGCGGAGCGGTCGGGCAGGGAACAAGACAAGGCCGACGGCGGCGGTTTAGAGACTTTGCGTAAAGACGGCTATATGTAATTACAGGGCCTTTGGGCCATGCGTACAAAAATAATAAACACTGGAAATGTAAATATGAAAATACGTGAACAGATGAACATTGTCGTTGTCGGCCATGTCGATCATGGAAAAAGTACGGTCATCGGCCGATTACTTGCAGATACCGGCTCATTGCCAAGCGGCAAGCTGGAGCAGGTCAAGGTTTCGTGCGAGCGCAATGCGAGGCCGTTCGAATATGCGTTTTTACTCGATGCGTTGAAAGATGAGCAGGCACAAGGCATAACCATAGACACTGCCCGTTGCTTTTTTAAAACAAAGAAGCGCGATTATATCATCATAGATGCCCCGGGGCATGTTGAATTTCTTAAAAACATGGTGAGTGGGGCCGCCCGGGCGGAAGCCGCTCTTTTGGTTATCGATGCACATGAAGGGATTCGGGAAAATTCACGGAGACACGGGTATCTCATTGCCATGTTGGGAATTCCTCAGGTTGTTGTTCTTGTCAATAAAATGGACCTTGTAAAATTCGATCAAAAAGTATTCGAATCTATTGCGACGGATTATGGCTCATTCTTAAAACAATTAGGCGTTTCGGCAAAAGAGTTCATTCCAATTAGCGCCAGGGACGGTGATAATCTGGCATTTGCATCCGATAAAATGAAATGGTACGACGGTAAAACCGTTCTCGACCATGTTGATGCTTTTGTAAAACAGCAGGACGATGACGCGAAACCGTTTCGAATGCCGGTACAGGATGTTTACAAGTTTACCGAAAAGGATGATGAACGTCGTATCATTACAGGCACTATCGAAACCGGGACTGTTGCTGTGGGGGATGACGTAACCTTTTTGCCGTCGTACAAAAAATCAAAAATATCAACGATCGAAGGTTTTAATTCGCCTGAAGTTAAAACTATAGGTAAAGGACATGCAACCGGTTTTACTCTGGCAAATGAATTATATCTTCCCCGCGGCGAAATAATGTGCAAAAGTAAGGAAAGACATCCGATGGTGGGGTCGCGTTTCAGAGCCAATATTTTTTGGATGGCCAGGGCGCCTATGATAAAAAATAAAAAATATAAGCTTAAAATCGCCTCCGCACGGGTTACAGTTCGTCTGGCAGAGGTTCTTTCGTGCATTGATGCAACAGACCTTTCCAGTATTCAGGGTAGGCAACAGATAGACCGTCACGATGTTGCGGAATGCATTTTGGAAACAACAAGGGCAATTGCGTTTGATACCATAGACGATATTCAGTTCACCGGTCGGTTTGTGATAGTAGACAATTATGATATTGCCGGTGGGGGAATAATAACGCATGCAATCAATGAAAACGACAATGCAATAAATCGGCAAATTAATAAAAGAGAATTGCACTGGGACACCGGAATCGTCACTCCTGCGGACAGGCAGAGCGTGTTCGGGCATAAGGCGAAATTCATAGTCATAACCGGCGCAGAACAAAGCATTGCCCTGGCGAAGCATTTGGAAAGTTCTCTCGTTAAATCGGCTAAAAATGCATATTTCATCGGACCATCGAGTCTGGCCGACGGCCTTGATTCTGATGTTGTAAATGAGACGGACAACCGCGAAGAAATGATGCGGCGTCTCGGCGAGCTTGCACGAATTCTTACCGATGCTGGTTTACTCTTTATAACCGCCTTGGGAGACGCCGACACGTATGACTTGCAGTTGCTTGCCGGTTTGACTTCTCCAAATGAATTTATTCATGTGTCAATAGGCGGCCATGAGGATGGGGCGAGTGCAAATAAAATAATCATATCCGAAAAACTGAATTTATCCGCAATGGTCGTGGCTATTATTGGCAGGTTGTCGCAACAGGAGATATTGCTGGATTATGCAATATGAAAATTAACAAGCCTTGCCGTGGGGGAAGCGATGCTGCCGATGTGAGATTGCAACATCGCTTGACCAAAGAATTGTTTCGAACTGCCGGTTTTACTCATACTTACCGAAGGCTAATTTTGCCTTTTGCAAACACGGAACCGGAAGTTTCGTTAACAGTATAGAGATACGTATTCGGCGTAAAACTTCCTGCAGGAACTGCCAGGGTATTTTCCTGGCCATGGATGGCAAACGAGTGCACCATTTTGCCCTGGAGATCATAGAGGTTCAATTTTCCTTGTGAAAAATGGGCATTGGTTTTAATTTTCAGGGAATTTAAAGCCTTGGAAAACGTTACATTTACATTGCTGGTGTTTGCATCACTGCCGACGGATTTGTTGGCAATGATAGCGTCGGGGGCAAGCGGATTATTGCTTGAGGCAAAAATGTAATCTATATCAAGTTCCATCGCGGCATGCGTTCCTATTTGAAAAGCTGAAGCCATGCTCATTCCGAACTGAAGTCCGTTTTTTGCAAGATCGACAACGTAAACCTGGAATTGATTTGAAATTTTCGGCAATGGGAGTGAATCGGTACCGAGTAAGGAATCCAGTCGCCGTTCACTTTTGCCTCCTTTACTTGCATCGGATATGCCTAGCGTATCGCTGCCCGGCTGAGGTGCAATTCTGGTGTATATCAACTCGTTTTTAGCAGTCGCATCGCCTTTCATACGGAAAATGCAGTATTTGTACGCTTTTGTGGAGCTGGTAGCAAAACGCAAATAACCGCCGTCAGGGAATTTAGCAATTAAAATGCTGTCTGTGTTGATTGTCAGATTGCCATTCATGGCATTCCAGTAAATTTGCGTTCCGTCGGAGGTAAGCGTGCTCATAACTGCGCCGGTGGAATCTTTGGGTGCATCACTTGTTAACACATAATTCCTTGAAAAATCGTCAAGATATTTACCTGCTACCGTTGCGTGGGGTGCTGCTGAAATCTGAAATGCACTCGTTAAAAGTACCGATGCCGACATCAATGAAACCGCTAACTTATTCATATCCTCTCCTCCTTATAATGGTTGTGAATTGATTGACTTTTTTTAGAATGTGCAGTTATTCAATTTTTAATATACAAAAATTATTTTGCTAATTTGTGAAAAAATATTTAAAAAAAGTGAACAAAATAGCTGTAAATAAACAAAAAAAGCCAAATTAGGCATTAAAAAGAGAATGTAATAGTAAATTAAAGTGAACAAAAAGATTGGAGCCGTTACCTCGATTCGGTTAGAAATGAATTGGCTCAAACTTGAGGAGGGGGAGTCGGCAAGAAAGTGCGAAGTAAAAAGATTGTATTTTTATAATATAAAAGGAATATCCGGCTTTGGATGCGGATATTCCTTTTTGTAAAACAAGAACCGTTACTTGAAAATAACCGGGAACAATTGCTTGTTTCCGTTCTGTTCGATGCTCAAAATATAAAACCCCGCAGATTTACCGATTGAGTTGCGGTCTACGATCAACCGGTGATTTCCGGAAGAGAATTGCTGGTCGTACAGACAGAGGCGTTTCCCATTTACCTGGAACATGGAAATTTTTACGGATTTTCCTATCGCAGCACCCTGAGGAACCGTGAATTCTATAATTATTTTTGCTCCTCGTTGGGAAACTATCGGATTTGCAAATTTGGAAAATGCGTACGGTGATAAAACGCCGACGCCCTCTTCGGTAATTTTAAAAGTTGCACTGGCATTATTGACCGTTCGCGGAACATTATTCGCATCGCTTACCAATTGCACATTGCGCAGAGTAGCGCTCCCGGTTGTTCCCGCTTTTACTTCAATGCAGTCGGTAGTTGGGTTGGAAACGGTGACGTTTTCTAAAAGTAAATTGCTAAAAGTACCTGCTCCTTGGAATTGGATTCCCGAATAAGACGGGTCAATGACGTCGGCATTTCTGATCGTTATTCCGTTCGTATTCGGTAAATCGGCCCTCAGCCAAATTGCACCGAAATATCCTTCGTAATCGTAACCGATGAAATAATGCGCTCCGCATCGGATCAGCGTGATGCCGTCTACCGTTGCCGAGTCCATGGGATGCGGATTGAATTCACTACTGACTGTTAAACCGGGATAGGTAAGCGCGTCAATGCCGAGGCAATTCTCAATGCGGTTTCCGTCGCCGCCGTAAATCGCAAAACAGGCAGCTCGCCATGGAAATTCGACGGTGCAATTTCGAATAATGTTATTGGTGCAAGGGTGTCCATAACCATCCGTGGCCGACCATATTGCAAATCCATCGTCCCCGGTGTTTCTTGCATGACAATTTTCAATCAGGCAATTCAGGCTGCCGTTGCACAGGTTGATGCCGTCTGCACCGGTGTTCCGGATTCGACAGTCCTTGACATGCAGGTTGGTCGATTCGCCGCCGCCGCCGACCCAGTAGGCGCAGGTTACGTGCTCAATCCACATCCGTTCCAGGACCATATTTTTATGGGAATTGCTGCAAAACGCCTTACCGCCTACGGTACGGGCGCCGCCCCAACCGTAAAGAGAAAAGTCGCGGAATTCGTTATTGTCACCGGTAATGATAAATCCAGTCGTACCCCAATCTCCCTCATTTTTGTCCGGACAATACAGCATTGAATACCACATTCCCGCTCCCTGGATCTTCACGCCGGCAGCCTGCTGTTTTTGCTTTTGGATAAACGTGCCTGGCGGAATGTACACGCCGGCATATTTACCGTTTTGCGCCTGGGTCATGCACATGTATAGCGCATTGTCGCAGCCGCTGCTGTCGTCGGGGACCGCGGGTTTCCATGTCTGGTTTGCATCGGTGATCGAAATGTAGCCCGTTGGAATAGGAATGGGCGGGGCAACCTGCTCAAGATCTATAAAATCAATGTAGTTGTACGCCGCGTTGTCCGAGGCGTCTTTCCGAAGCATCACGGTATCCCCGACCGAGATACTGAAATCCTTGAACAGCATCCGGGATTCATCATAAATTTTTCTGGCCTGGCCGTTTGAGGGGTTCTCGGTTTGCGGATCATTATCTTTCCCGTAAAGCCAACTGTGCTCGGACGAAAGTGTTATATCGGCCTTATGTTGCCCGTTGATATACAAGCCTATCGGCGTCGTGATGCCCCCGCCGCCGTGAGCGTCCGGAATGCAGTTGCGAATCACGATGGAGTTCGCAGAGGCGCTTGCTATCCAGGAAACCGAAGCATTGGTTTGGTCTAGCAATACTGCTTTACGCCCGGAAGCTTCTCCTGCCGGCGTTCCATAGACGCGTGACGGTCCGACAACTTTGGCGCCTCCGGCCAATATTCCGTCTTCCGCTTGATATTCTATCCAGGGCACTTGAGCTCCGCGTCCGATGAAAAATTTCTGGGTAAGGGAATTGTTCCCTTCAAATGATTCGGAAATTGCGTTTTGCGGGTCAACGGTGGCGACGAGAACAACGGTTCCTTTTACCGCAGTCCAAGTCCCTGTCATAGCGACCGTTGCGCTTGCGCCGGCGGCGAGCTGGCCGGTTAACGTACCGGTCAGCGTTTGGGATGAATTGATACTCAGGTTTACGGATACGGCATTGGCTGAAGTTGCGTCGAGACCTTGATTTTGAATGATAACTTTAAAGCTCACCGGACTTCCGGCAGCGGGATTTGACGGGGACCAGGAAATCGACTGGATCAAAAGGTCGGGCCCTTGGAGTTGACTAAGGGTAATTATCTTGGTAAATGAATTATTGCTTTCATTGAACTCGGCGATTGTCGTATCGGGATCGGCAATGGCCATGACGGAATAACTTCCATGGGCGGCTGTCCACGTGGTTGTTGCCGTTGCCGTTGCGCTGGTGCCAACTGCTATCGCTTTAGTTTGATCGGTTGCCGTCGCTATGTTCTGATTATTGATTTTGAAAAGGACCTTATGCAAGATTGCGGGTGAAGGCGCGTTCCCGCTGTTTTGAATTGTTGCCGTAAAGGTTACTGCATCGCCTTCCTTGGGAGCTGAGGGCGTCCATGAAATATCGCTGATCAACAAGTCCGGCTTTAGATCCGTTGTCGGTTGCACTGTAATTTTGTCAAGATTGATCCGGGCCAGATCGCCGGTATCGTATTTATAGGTAATCGTATTTGCGCCGCTTTTTAATAGAAACGTTTCTTTTTTTGTGCTCCAATCCGTCCATGATCCGGTTGAGGCGAGTTGGGTGACAACAGCTTTTACGTTATTAACATACACCGAAAGGGAGCTTGCGCCATAGCCGTTTCCATAGCGAAGCGTGATGTCGTAATATCCGGCGGCATCGGCATTGACCGAAAAGACAGTGGAGGCACTGACGTTTCCAAGGTCATAGCCCTGAACATATCCGGTTCCGCTAAAACCCGTATGTTCGGTGCTCACGTTTGCCCCACCCGCGAGGACGGCATTTTCAGCTTCATAATCCGTTGCGGCCATAATTTGACCATAGACAAAGAGGGAAACGAATGTCGCTGCGGCAAAGGCCAAAGGCTTAATCCGGAAATTGATTCTCATTTTTATCTCCCATGAATATCGGTTAGCGTGTGAAATCGGAACATACGTTTTCAATTATCGATCGGCTGTTATAAATCTCCTCATAGACGCATTTTGGTTTTTTTTCATTATGTATACGCCGGAGGGTAACCGCTTTATTAAAAGCCCTGCATTCGCTTGCTGCAAATCGGGGCTTAAGATTTTTCTTCCTTGTATATCAAAAACGGTTGCCGTAGAAGAACCAATCGGAATTTTTGTATGAGAACCACTGTTTTCTATTGCAGAAACCGGGGGCAAATTTTGGAGGATTTTCCGCCCATTCACAGGGTTACCCTGAAAAAGGGCATTTGCAGCGCTGTCCAAATGGGCTGTTTTTCCAGCATTTCCCTTGAATTGCCTTCGCAATCGGAAAAGCGTATCGGGCAAACGCAAATCGGTTGGCAGAAAAGAAAAGTTGGGGTCGATATATTTTTTTCGCATTGTTTGAATCACTTCAAGGTCGCGATATCCATACAAAGTTGAAGGTTCTATGACAGTTCCTTCCTGCCAGTCGTTCCATGTTGCTATTTGGGATATATCTTTGCCGCTTTCCATGCAATCGGTGAGGGTATTCACGAACATTTTACCAGACTGATCATCAATGGTGCCGTAGGAAAATCCGGCATAATCATCCCAAAAGCGGGGAAGTGCAGTCGGTATTACATAGGTCCAGGTATTTCCTATGAAGGCGTCAAGGTTGGATACTGCTTTTGCCGTACCGCCGCCGGCATCTATCCAACTATATGCACCTTCAGCCGCAGGTGTCAATGGATTATCTCGGGTAATAAGAATTGGTTTGTTTTGAAATGAAGTGGAATTCATGTTCGATGTCCATTGTGCGCCAGTTGTGTAGGTTATTTGCCAAACAAGCAAGAGGGGCCGGTTTGAAATCTTTACGTAATTGGCTGTTTTGAAAAAATTGTTTTCCATAAATTGTAATACCGGAGTTGCCCCACCCTGATTGTTCACCCACCTGTCTTCCCATACAATTGCATATTTCAATCCTGCCTTTGCTAAAATTTGAAATATTGGTTGCGTTCCATATTCGGGGCCATTGCCGGTTGAACCATACCAGTCCATAAATAAGCCGTCTAAACCGGCATATTTCATTAAAAGAACCTGATATTCCAAAACATCAGGGTCTCGAGAATCATATAGTCCAATTAATGGAGTAAGATGGGATGTTTGATTTGGAATCGTGTCACCCCAATGAGTCCAATTGCCACTTATGCCTTTGCTTTGAAACCAGGGCATATAGTGGACATAAAGGGATTTTGCCGGAACTGAGACTGCAGTTATAAGCAGAAAAAATTGAATTATACTAATTTTTTTAATACTTTTTGTAAGCTTCATACGGAAGCCATCCTTTCAAAAATCAAACTTTAAACCTACCTCATTTAATCGCGTAAACATCCTTGTGCTGTATTATGATAACCGCAATCTTCCAAACTTTCAATGAGATACTGGTAAATATACCAAAAAAAAATAAATAAAGCATTAATAATTATAAAAAAATGTGAACTAATATACCGATTAATATGCTAATATATCGTTTTTTAAGTTTGTTATTATGATAATCCAATTAAAATAAGTGAACAAATTAATCGCAATTCCGTCTCGATATTTCCTGTTTTCACTTTTTGTTCACAAAATGAAATGTTTAAAATGTTTAAAAATCGATAATATCTGTCATTTTAAGGTTTAAATGAAAATTCTGTTCACATAATTAGTCAAAAAATGATGGTTTGTTAAAAAAAAATTCGTATATTTTTCAAAGCTGTTTCCATTGAATGGCAATCGATACCCTTGGAAAGCCATAAATCTATTAGCCAATCTTTTTACAGATTCAACCAATTCAAGAGAGGTGGTATATGATGAAGCTGAATCGAATAATGCTTTTTGCATTTCTTTTTGGTGTTTGTGCCGGTTGGGTACATGCACAATCCGTATCAACGGTAACCGTTACCGGCAATACCGTGCGTTGCATGTTGTCTAATGGGAGTGCCGTGGATTTTTCGCCTGCTACCGAGAATATGGTGCGGGTGGAATATCGCCAATCCAACGCCGGTTCGAATGTCAGCGATATCATGGATGCCAATTACAGTTCAACCTTATCATTTACTAATATTAATCAGGCTGGCGACCCTATAATATTGACGGGACCGAATTATTCGGTAACTATCGCAAAAGCTGCTTTTGGTATTGTTTTCAAAAATAATGCCGGAACAATTTTGTTCAGTTCGACCTCGATAGGTCAATATTCCCTGAAAGGAACAATAATAGCGGGAAATTATTATGGACTTAACAATGTCACCTACGACGATGATTACGACCCAAGTAAAGGACTTGTTCAGTCGGGCGACGTTACGTTGTTTAACAGTACCGCGACAAATGAAGGACGAGGTACGTCTCCGTTTACCTGGACGACGAAAGGTTTCGGAATTTTTGTTGATGCGGAACGCGGCGACTTTAATTTTGCAAATGCGACGACTTTAAATATAACAAGAAGCAGTACGAGCCCTGCATGCGCAAACACAAACTGCCTTTTCTTCCTTATGGCAGGAACTCCGCTTCAGATCATGTCCGGTTATTATAAAGCCTCGGGTTCGTATCCGGTTCCGCCCCGTTGGACATGCGGATTTATGAATTCGGAATGGGGACTCGACGAAACAGAATTAAAAACAATTGTTCAAACATATCGATCTAAAAATATTCCGCTCGACGGTTTCATTTTTGATTACGACTGGTTTAATTATAATAATGCCCTTGGCGGGACAGACGGTGATTTTCAATGGGAAGTGACCAAGGCTTTTCCTTCCGCGTCTGCCAATTACAATGCTTCGACAGGTGGCGATCTTAAGCGGTGGGCGGATGGGCAAGGCGTAAAATTCATCGGAATCAGAAAACCGCACGGTATTTGGGCCGGAAGTAAACAATGGGGAAATTGCGGCAATTTTGCCGATCCTGCGATTCGTAAAACGTATTGGGAAAAATTTGTCAATCCTGCCTGGGATTCTTACGGCAGAGGTATGATTGCGTATTGGAACGACGAGGCTGAAGCCTGCAATAATATAAGCGATCCGTTCGAGCCCTTGAATATGCAAAAAAGTCTCTATATGGGTCAACGGTACGATTCGACTGCCGGTTTGCCGCAATACCATAATAACCGGGTTTGGTCCCTTAACAGATCGTATTTTGCCGGAGCCCAAAAATACGCGTTTGGCAATTGGTCCGGCGATATCGAATGCTCAAACCAGTCATTGCAGGATAACCGTTTGTTCATGCTGTCGAGTGTCAATGTCGGCGGAGCTTGGTGGGGACAGGATATCGGCGGGTTCAAAACCGATCCGTCTTCTGCCGATTACCTCCATTGGATGCAATTCGGGGCCTTCACGCCCATATACCGCGTTCATGGTAACGAAGGTTGTCAGAGACAACCTTGGGTTTACACGAGCGGATATACGTCGAAATATTCCAATAATCCTGCCGACGGCGGCGTCGCCGAACGGGTGGCGACCAAATACATAAAACTCAGATATGCCTTGATTCCCTATATCTATTCGGCATATTGGAAACTTCATCGCGACGGCATTCCCCTTGTCCGGCCGCTTGTCATGGATTATCCGGCGGATAATACCGTTGCCCAAAGCATAGACTCTTGGATGTTCGGCGATAATTTTCTTGTCAGCCCGGTAGTATCCGGTTATACCGCGACAACAAAATCGGTATATTTGCCCCAGGGAAATTGGGTGAATTACTGGACTGATGCAACATACGTCGGCGGCGCGGCCACTGCGATTGGGGTCAATACCGATACGATTCCGGTGCTGGTAAAGCAAGGTGCGATCATTCCGACCCAGAAAGTCGTGTCGTACCTGAATAATTATCCGATAACTCAAAACACGAATAATGCCATTGTTCCCGTGTCGTTTCATGTCTATGGCGGCGCAAACGGAACCTTTGAATATTTCGACGACGACGGTGTGACGTATGATTACGAAAAAGGCCAATACCGCGACATCGTGTATACGCATATGTCTACAAATGCCGACGAACAAGTAACCGTAGGTGCCAAACAAGGATCCTATACGCCGGCTGCCGACAGCAACGGTACCTTCGTATTCCATACTATTTCATGGACTCCTGTGTCGGTGTCCGTGCAATCGGGCGACATTTCTCCTAATAAAGTTGTCGTTTCGGCGTTGGCATCTGCGGCTGCACCGGCCTGGGCCTGGGACAACGTCGCAAAACAGGTGCTTGTCAAGGTCGTGTCTCCTTTTGCCGCCGGTACGGTCAGAATTTCCTCAACAACCGGCGTTGTCCGGAGACCGTCCTCTGTTTTTCTTAAATCGACCAATATACGGTTGAATGCGGGGCGTCTGCTCATTCCCATTTCCTTTTCCGGAAATAACGGGCTGTCGGTCAAATTGATTGCAGGTTCAGGTGCTGTCGTAAAGGAATTCAAATTGTCGGCGCTTTCCCAGGGCGAACAGACACTTTCATTGACTACGGGTAATCTTGCGCAGGGTGTTTGTTTTGTCCGTCTTTCGAGCGGCGATTGTACGGTTTTGAAAAAAATCCTTGTCGTGAGATAGTACCGATCCGATCAAAAAACGGAATTACATGCTTTGCCAACAGGAAAACATGTAATTCCGGATCTCTAAACCGGTTTGCATTTTGTTGAATTCCATGAATTTAAAAAATCTCTGCTGAGGAGGCGCTTACATGAAGAAAACGTTTTTCATCACCCTGTCCGCAAGTCTCATTCTTTTATTTTCTTTGAGATCATTTGCCCAGTCCGATACTGTCGACACGGTCAAACCTTCTTATAGCCGCGTTGATATTGCCGACACGGTCAAACCAAATATAGAAAAACCGGTATCGTTAAGCGACCTGAAGATTTCCGGATTCGGCTGGATGGAATTCGGAGAAATAATGCACGGGTATTACGGTCCGGAAGAACTCGACCACCGGTGGCAGGAACGATTCGAAACCCGGCTCGATTTGAGCGCGCCTGTCAATGATCGGCTTCATATCGATGTCGGGACCGAGATTTGGTATCAATATTCGACAACGGTAGCTCAGAACAACGGTCCTTCGTATTTACCCGGTATCAATATGATTATCGACCGGGCGGATTTGACGTATAATCCGTTGAAAGGCGCATTTCCCCTGACTTTACAAGCCGGGTATTTTAAGTTCAAATACAATCAGGAGGCAATGAACCTTGGCGAATATATGTTCCGAAGTCAATGTTACCCCACAATCATAACGAATAATTTCGATTTCCCGATGAATCGGTTGCTCGGTTTCAATATTGAAAATTCCATTTTGAAAAATAACGCCGATTTTTCTTTCACCCATAATTTGCTGTTGACCAGCGAAACCGAAATCTTTCCTTATGAGGACATATCTCTATCTTATCTGTTTTCTATGAACATTTGGAAATCCGTTTTTACATTGGGCGGCGGGATAAGCGGGCAACGGATGTTTTCGGTCGATGAAAACAATACGACGCCCCATGACAGCAGAACCATATCCGAAATTAAAAACATCAGGGATGGCGTTGACAAAAATGGCATTCCAATCACCGTGGGGGACACGACCTTTTATTCTTTTGCCGGGACAAAAATCATGGTGCACGGTACTTTTGATCCGAAGCCGTTGATTCCGTTTCACCTGTTCGGTTCCGAGGATTGCAAGGTATACGGTGAACTGGCTGTTCTTGGATTAAAAGATTATCCTATATATAAAGACTCGACCATTCGCTACGATCTTTTCTTTGAGCGAATGCCCATTATGCTCGGTTTCAATGTTCCGACCTTCAAGTTCCTCGACGTTTTGTCGCTGGAGTTTGAATATTTCAAAAACCGCTACTATAACGATTATTATAATCAAATTCTCGGTAAGGGGAGTCGTTTACCCATTCCGTATTCTCCGGCTGTCGGCGAGCGTACCGGTATGGACAGCTCCTATGTCCATTATGTGAAATGGTCGGTTTATGCCAAAAAATCAATTGGAAACAATGTCCAGGTAATCGCCCAGGTTGCCCGCGATCACCGGCATGCGATTATCAATTTGTCGGATCCGCGTTACGGCGATTACGGTGACAACTTGACATCGGATAAAGATTGGTATTTTATGATCAAATTGGCATATGGCTTCTAACGTAAAAGGAAGTGTTCCCATGATATTTCGCAAGAGCATAATGGTTATTTGTTTGCTTGGAATAAGCCACGGCGGGGCAACCGTATTTGCTGCCGAACGCCCTGTACTACGCCCGGGAAAACGCTTGGTTTCCATTCAAAAGGAATCGTTCGGAAAAACCGTATCCGGCGAAGACGTGTATAAGTTTATATTGACCAATTCTAACGGTATGGAGGTTTCCATACTGTCGTACGGCGCCATCGTTTCCTCGATGAAGGTGCCCGGCAAAACGGGGAAATTCGACGATGTCGTTCTCGGTTGCGATAGTGTTTCTCAGTATGAAAAACAAACGGCGCATATCGGCGGTATTGTCGGTAGATATGCCAACCGCATAGCCAAAGGGAAATTGACAATAGGCGGCAAAACCTATTCGCTTCCAATAAACAATTCACCGAATCACTTACACGGCGGAATCATTGGTTTCGATAAGGTCGTTTGGGATGCCAAGGAGTTCAGATCGGGGTCTTTGGGCGGCGTAACATTGTCGTATCTGAGCAAAGACGGGGAAGAAGGGTATCCCGGAAATCTTTCGATCACCGTAACGTATACTTTGTCAAACGCCAATGAATTCGATATGGAATGTAGGGCGAAAACCGACAAGGAAACAGTGGTGAACGTAACAAATCATTCCTATTATAATCTTGCGGGTGCCGGAAACGGTACCATCCTAAACCATGAACTTTATATCAATGCCGACGCGTATACGCCCATCGACGAGTTTTGCATTCCTACCGGTGAGTTTCGAAGCGTTGCGAACACGCCGTTCGATTTCAAGAACCCGATGGCGATCGGCTCGAGGATAAATGCGAGCGATACTCAGCTTATCATTGGGAAAGGCTATGATCATAATTATGTTTTAAACGGAAAAGCCAAGGAACCCGCTTTAGCCGCACGGTTATATGATCGGTCTAGCGGTAGGGTGATGGAAATTTTAACAACCGAACCGGGCATACAATTGTATACGGGAAATTGGCTCGATTCCACAATCGTGGGAAAAAGCAATAAGCGCTATGATAAACATTTTGCCGTTTGTCTGGAAACGGAACATTTTCCCGATTCCCCTCATCATCCGACATTTCCCACAACAACATTAAAACCGAATGAATCCTATTCGACGAAAACGATTCTGAGGTTTTCCATTCAGTAGTTGTTGTATTTACACTGCGCGGGTTTTCGAGAGACGCAGCATGCTGCGTCTCTACTCCTCCCTGTATTTTATTGTTCACAAAATTACTACCGTTTTGAATTGGAAAAAATCGGTTTTTTACCCTAAAAAACCTAATATTTGTTTACATTTTTATTGAAATAGTTGATGAATTATTGTAGAGATTGTGGTATATTATAGGTTGGGGCCAAAGCATAAGGACGCATATGACACCAAGCGTATTTGATTATCTGGATTTCCGGGTTTTTATTGCCGATGCACAAAAAGCGATAAAAGCGAAAAAACCTTGTTTTACCTACCGTTATATTGCAGAACGTGTCGGCATGAAATCGCCGGGGCATATCACCTGGATTATTCAGGGCAAACGAAATCTTTCCAAAAAGAAAATACCGCTTTTTGCCCAAATAATTGGCCTCGATGCTAAAGAAACCGAGTTTTTCATAGGACTTGTCCATTTCAATCAGGCCAAAACCCATGTTGAAAAGAAGCAGTTTCTTGATGCCTTGGTGCGTCTTCAAGAACCTCAAAAAGCAATTGTCCAGCCTGCATCGTATGAATTTTATTCAAAATGGTATCATTCCGCTATTCGCGAACTTGTGGCTGTCAAAAAAATAAACGACGATTTCCGCAGAATAGCGCATTTGCTGCAGCCCGCGATAACGCCTAAAGAGGCTCAACAGTCAATAGAGCTTTTATGCCGGCTTGGTCTTATTGAAAAAAACAAGGACGGCTTATACAAACAAGTAAAGCAGGCGATTTCCACCGGCGATATATGGCATTCTGTTGCCGTACGGCAATTCCAGATGGATTCTCTTGACCTTGCTAAAGGAGCGCTCAACAGCGTTGATGCAAAGCAACGGGATATTTCCACAATCACCATGAGTATTTCCGAGGAGCGGTTTAATCAGATATGTCAACGAATAAAACAGTTTAGAAACGAACTGATTTCCTTGGCGACGTCCGATACCGAACCTACCGGCGTCTATCAACTTGCTCTTGCATTATTCCCGCTTTCAAACAAGGAACGCGAGTAATGAAACCTCTGATTCGATTGTTTGGATCGGCAATTCTTGGTTGCGTAAGCATTTTTTGTTTTTGTTCAAAGTCAAGGATTGCCGACGGCGGTGCCTCGGAAACAACCAACGGGATTACCGCTCGAATTGTTTATTCCGACAGTTCGGCCTGTGGCGGCGCAACGGTACGAATCAGGCGTCAGGATTATGTCGCTATGCCTCCAAAAAATGCCGAAAAAACCGCAGTGCGAAGGCTTGACTCGCTCACGGACAATAACGGCTATTTCCATATAACAACATTGGACACCGGCAGCTATTTTATTGAAGTAAACGATAATCGCGGAAATGTTTCGGCATTGCCGGTCGTTGTGAAGAATGAAAACGATACGATTCCTTTGGGGGCCTGCACTATCCGGAAATCGGGCGTTTTGCGGGGGATTGTTCCCGGAACTTCCAAGACTTTGCTGTTTGCTCAAATAAAAGGCCTTGAGCGTATTGCCCTGGTCGATAGCGGCAGTTTCATTTTCAACGATTTGCCTACGGGAAAATTCGCCTTGAGTTTTGCAACGGATTCGCTTGCATCCGTGTCTAGTTTGATCGACAGCTTTGAAATCATTTCGGGCGATACGACCGTATTGTCCGATATCGCCGTTTTTACATACAGCAAGATGTTTACCCTTAATACGACGCCAGCCGGAGCAGATGTCGGCGAAGCGGTGCTTGATTTTCCGTTGCTTATCAGGTTGACTGCCCCGGATTTTGATTTTACTACCGCAAGCGCAAGCGGCTCCGATATTGTTTTTGTCCGCGGAAATCGTCGGCTCGCTTACGCCATCGACCAGTGGGACGTTCAAAAGCAACAAGCCCAGATTTGGGTACGGCTCGACACAATCCTGGGGAACAGTAATTCGCAAGTGCTGAGAATGCTCTGGGGAAACAGTGCCGTTCCGGGTGAAAATTCCTCGGAAAAGGTATTCGATACCGCAACCGGATTTCAGGGCGTATGGCATTTTGAGGAAGCCGGCGACGCTCCTTGTATCGACGCGACAATCAATAATCATTCGGGAACTTGCTATGGTATGGCTACTGCCAATTCACAACAAGGTATTATTGGTAAATGCAGGATCTACGACGGGATTTCCAGTTATTTCCAGATGCACGGATCTGCATCCAGCACATTAAATTTTCCTCAAAACGGAAATTATTCGGTTTCAGCCTGGGTACGAATCGATTCGCTTGATACGACAAACCATGTGGTCATGTCGAAAGGAAATGAACAGTATTTCCTCAAGGTCAAATATGATTCGCTTTTAAAGACTCCGTTTTGGCAATTCGCTCAATACAATTCATCACAGATTTGGGAGTTCTCTCAAGCTCCTGCTTCGAACGGAGACTGGCATTATGTCGTTGGCGTTCGAAGCAACGATAAGCAATATCTGTATGTCGACGGAACGCTTGCCGATTCCGGTGTTACGGTAATGAACGGCGTACTTCCGCGCGAGGTAGGCAACGATGTGACAGTCGGCAGGTATATTCAATCGATAACCGCAAGTGCGAATGAAGGATTTTGCTATTTTCGCGGCGCTATCGACGAACTCTGCATAAGCAGTATTGCCAGAAGCAAAGCATGGATAAAACTCTGCTATATGAACCAAAAGCAGAATAATGTTTTAATCAAATAATTGCACCGTAATCGGTGAGATTATTTTTTCGCATGCTTATGTAAAACCCCCGGTTTTGCATTTTCTTTTTTTGCCGCCCTTTTTTTTCTTCGGCGCTCCACTTTTTTATCGAAATAGGCGGTTACCTCTTCCACTTTTGTAAATATTTTCTTGCACGGATTATCTTCGAACACACAAGATTCGTCGTCTTTGGGATATAAGCGACAAATGATCGGCCGGTCTTTGTATATGGTGCATAAGCCGTTTTTGTCAAGTGACTTGCATGGAGAAATAAATTCGAGATTCCATTTTCTGTCGAAATCGATGTACACGATGACATTTTCATGCAGGACAAACCATTTGATTTCGTCAAAATCCTTTTTGCTGCGGGGCGTGTCGATTTCTATGGTCACGCTTTTGCAGCATTGCGATTTGCACTGAGGACAATCATGCTTTTTTTTTGTGGTAATTTTTGCCATCTTCGATAGAATACCTTTGCTATGGACAATGATATGAAAGCTACGGCAGTAAAAATGCCTTTTACCTTTTGGGGAATGGGTAAAATAATCAATAGCCATCCCTTTCTTTCAATTCATTGCAAAGCCACGATAACGGCTGAATCGGTTTGAGGTGGTGTGACTTCTTGGTTCTGAATGGAAAACCCTTGACTTTTTATAGGATAATGGATACAATTATGTTAGTCACGAAAGTCATGAAAGTCACGAAGTACGCATTATTCACATTGTGACTTGTTGCAAATCAAGGTGTTAAAATGGACAATAAAAAAAATCTTACTACCGGGGAAATCGCCAAATTTTGCGGCGTAACGCTGAAAACCGTTTTACGATGGATAGAGCGGGGAGAACTTAAGGCGTTTAAACTACCGGGAGCCAGAGGCGATAACAGAATAGAACTAAATGATTTTCTATTGTTTTTAAAATCAAATAATCTCCCAATCCCGCAAGAATTAAAACCGGGTAAAAAACGGGTATTAATCGTTGACGACGAAATCGAATTCGCAAAATCAATTCAAAGGACTTTTCGAATGAAAGGGTATGAAACGAAAATCGCATCCGATGGGTTTTCCGCAGGAGCAATACTTGGAAGTTTCAAACCCGACTTGGTGACGTTGGATTTGAATATGCCGGCAATGAGCGGAAAAGACGTTGTCAGGTTTATACGTGAAAATCCCGATTTTACCGATACAAAAATTCTTTTATTATCGGCCCTTGGAAAATCGGAAATAGACGATGCAATGAAAATCGGTGCCGACGACGCGTGTATGAAAGGTGTTTCGCAAGATGAATTTCTTGCACATGTTCATACATTGATAGGCGAATAGGCGACGCAAAGGATGCTGTTATGGATGCATGCAAAAGAATAATGCAAAAAGCCGGCTTGGCATTTGTTGCCGTCATTTTAATCGTCATTGTTGCGGGAATAAGCCAGTGCGGGCATTCGAAAAAAAAATATACAATTGGCATTGCGCAATGGGTTCAAAGCAATGAATATTCCAGAAATGTGTCCGGATTCAAGGACGAAATGGCTGCTCGAGGCTATAAAGAATTCGATAACGTCAAATATATCATTCAGATCAGCAATGCCGACAAGCTTAGGCAGGAAACCGTAATAAAACAATTCAAGGACCAAAAAGTTGATTTGATATACTCTCTAACGACTCCCGGCACCTTGGTTGCCAAAAAGATCGTGACAAAAATTCCCATAGTTTTTTCCATTGTCACTTACCCCGTCGAAACCGGGGTTATTGCCTCGATTTCCAACTCCGGGTGTAATTGCGTCGGCACCAGAAATTACGTTCCGCCTTCTCGTCAATTTTATGCGTTTGAACGCATTTATCCGAATGTAAAATCTATAGCCTTTGTCCATCGCAAGGGTGAACCGAATTCCGCTATTCAATTCGAAGAATTTAAAAAACTTTTAAAAGGTCGAAATATAAATATTATTGAAATCGCGGCGTCGGATACTGCCGACCTCACGCAACAACTCGGTAAAATTAAAAATAAGGTTGATGCGATCTATGCCGCCTGCGATACGTTAATTCAATCGGGCGGGGAAGAAATCATAATCGCCTTTTGCCGGAGAAATGCAATGCCTTCCTTTTCATGTAATAAGGCCGGCGTGCAAAAAGGCGCCTTAGTGGGCAATGTGGCGGATTTTTATTCGCTCGGCAAGATCTCCGGTGAAAAAGCGGCAATGATACTTTCCGGCGCAGACCCGACCTGGCTTCAAACCGAAAGTCCGCGCGACGATTATATCATTGTCAATCTTCAAACCGCATCACGACTCAATGTTCCTGTACCGGACGATATTATTGGTCAAGCCAAAGAAATAATCAGGTAAACGAATTATTTAAACGTGTCGGCACCGATGAGAGTGAACATGGGAATCGTATGAAAATCCGTACAAAATTCATTATCGTTTTTTTTGCGGCATTGGTGAATGTCCTTGGCATGACGTTTTTTTTCGTCGGGCTCATTAAAAAAATATCCGATCCTATAGAAAACGATATACCGCAAAGCATCGATACTGTGAGCAAAATGCTCCGTATTGACGGATTAGCAAGCCTTATCCGGTTAAACGACGAAATTCTGACTCAATGTGCACGAAATTACGCCTTTACCGGAAATAAGGCATGGGTGCAGCAGTATTATGAACATGAAGCGGAACTCGATGATGCCATCGCCCAGGGGGTTGACGAAAGCACAATAGAAATCAAACCGTTTTTTGTGATATTAAAAAACAGCAACGACCTGTTATGCAAACTTGAGCATCAGTCCATTGATTGCGTTAAAAACGGAGAATCGCAAAAGGCAATTTCAATATTGGACGGCAAACTCTATGCCGATGAAAAGGCAAAATATCAGTTTTCGCTTCGTCAATATTTTTCGGGCAGGGGCATGCAATACGATAAAGCTTTCGAATCGTCGGTATATACGATCCGGATGGCTGCCAAGGAAACCGCCGATATTGCCCATCATTCCCTGCGATTGGCGGTTATCGTAATCCTGACCGTTTCGGCCATTCTTCTGTTTTTCGGAATTTATTTGTTGCAAACTATTGTGAAGCCGCTCAAGTCGCTTACCAATCATGTCTACGAAATTGCCGAGGGGAAACTTGATCAGAAGGTGGCGGTTTCATCGAATGATGAAATCGGCGAACTTGCCAAAGGGTTTAACGAGATGACGGAAAAATTGGCAAAGTCCCAGCAGGAAATTGAGGAACGCGCTGAGGAACTCGGTAAAGTAAACGTGCAGATGCAGTATGAAATCATGGTACGCGAACAGGCCGAGCAGGAAGTTAAAAGCGCGCATCTTCAATTGATACAGTCCGAAAAACTTGCAGGTATCGGCCAACTGGCCGCCGGCGTTGCCCATGAAATAAACAATCCTGTCGGTTACGTCCTCGGCAATTCGGAGACGTTGGCCGAATATTTTGAATCGATCAAGGAATTGATCGGATTTTATGAAAGCAAATTGACGCCGGATCAAATTGACGATATAAAAAAACGATTGGATATCGAATATATTCTCGGCGATGTCGGCGGGTTGCTCAAAGATAATATCGGCGGGCTTAGGCGTGTCGTCGATATCGTTGCGAATTTAAAGGACTTTGCGAGGGTGGGGCAGAAAAACGATCAGGTAGAGGCCGATATCGAAGAGCATCTCAAAAGCACGCTTATGGTTGCAAAAAACGAAATCAAATATTATGCTGATATTAAGACCGACTTTTCGCATGTTTCCCCCGTCTATTGCAATATTGGAGAAATGAACCAGGTTTTTCTGAATATTATCGTCAATGCCGCCCAAGCGATCGCTGAGCAGCACCGGGCGAGTAAAGGCCTTATCACGGTCGCCACCCTGGAAGATGACGATTCGGTATATTGCTCCATTGCGGATGACGGGCCGGGAATTAAGGAAGAAAATGTAAAAAAGATATTTGAACCCTTTTTTACGACAAAACCGGTTGGAAAAGGCACGGGGCTGGGGTTGAACATTGCCTGGGATATTATTGTGAATCGTCATAAGGGTGAAATAGGGGTCGACACCGAGCTTGGCAAGGGCACTTGTTTTACCATTAAACTTCCTAAGCGGAGGCAATAGATGAGCAAGCGAATTCTTGTGGTGGACGACGAAGAGGGCATAACGCGCTATTTGGGACGGGTTTTGCGAAATTGCAATTACACGGCCTCTATTGCCATGAGCGGTGCCGAAGCTAAAACCATCTTGGCACAACAGCATTTCGACCTCATTATTTCGGATATGAGAATGCCCGAAATGAGCGGGTTCGAGTTGTTATCGTATGTAAAACAAACGTATCCGCATATCATCCGGATCATTTTAAGCGGCGATTCCGACAGAAACACCATAATAAAAGCGGTAGCAAACGGGACCGCACGATCGTATCTGACCAAGCCGATTTCAAACGATATGTTAAAGTCGCATTTGGATAGATTGTTCATGATGTACGATTCCATACATACCAATACCGTCGCCGCAATTATCGATGGCTTGGAGACCATTCCCGTCATTCCCGTCATGTATCAGGATTTGTGCACCTTAATAAACCAAAACAAGTCTATGGAAGAAATCGCCCAGTTCATTTCCAATGACCCGGAATACGCGGTCAAGATATTGCATATTGCAAATTCGTCGATGTACGGCATTAAAATCGGGGCGATTACCCAGGCCCTCGTTTATTTGGGCTTGGAAACCATAAAGAATTTGATATTCGGCACCGAGCTTTTCAGATCGTTTGCGGCAATTGGTCCAAACCAGCAGGATGTGGAACAGTTATGGGAACATTCGCGTATAGCAAACAGAATTTTCCACGGATTGTACCGCAACATTCATAATGCGGCCGTTCCGGACGAGTACGCGTGTTGCGGACTCCTTCATGATACGGGGACATTGTTGGTCATACGGAATTTCCCGGATAAATACAAGGAGATTCAGAAACGAATCAAATCCGGGCAATGCAGCATTGAGCAAGCTGAAACCCGAATACTGGGTGTTACGCATATGGCAATGGGTGCGTATTTGCTTGATTGGTGGAATCTTCCGCAATCGATAATAGAAACATGCATGTATCATCATGAACCGCTTAATCCCTCGGTTTCGAATATGGAAATACTTTGCTTGGTCCATATTGCGGATTATTATTCCTGGAAAATAGTGGGACGGGTCGAATCGACACTGCTGTGCGAAGGCGTTTTCGAAATTATCAAAGCCGAAAAAGCGCACATCGACGGACTTGCTGTGGAATTGTCGAAGGAACATGTCGAGCGAAATTAATGTCGGGAAAGTTTTACCGGAGGCTACTATGAAATATTCTGTTTTGTTTGTCGATGACGAGCCCATGGTGCTCGATTCGCTGCGAAGGACACTGCATCGTGAACCTTTTTTCATCGAAACCGCATCGAGCGGTGAAGAGGCGTTGCGCAAAATGAAATTGCATGCACCTGCCGTGGTTATTTCGGACATGCGAATGCCCGAAATGGATGGAATAGCGTTTTTGACCGAAGCGCAAAAAATCTCCCCGAATTCCGTGTATATGGTATTGTCCGCTTATTCGGATATTGAAAAAATCATGCAAGCAATCAACGAACGTCATGTATGGCGATACATTGCCAAACCCTGGCAAAAAGAGGATTTGCGGATGTCGATCCAAAATGCGCTTGAAATGTACGAATACAGAGAAGTGAAAAGAGACTTGTTGGAAAAGTTGGAAGTTAAAAACAAACAACTCTCTGAAGTAAACGCGCTCCTGGAAGATAAGGTCCGTGAGCGGACGATACAATTGCAGAATAAAAATGAAATATTGCAAATGCTCATCGAGGATGTTGAAAATACGCATATCGTTGAAAAAATCTGCGTTTCCATCGCCGAACAGTTACAGGTTTCGCCGGTCTTCATCAATGTACCGTTTATTGACCTCGTCGCGTCGGATTGCGGGGCACGGCCGTCTGAGGCATTATTGTCGCTCGGCGCCAAAGCAATGGTAGATAAAAAAGAAATAGTCGGCGACGAAGGGACCGTATTGCTCTTGTCGCGGGGAGAAACGGTGCTCGGTTCGATCCTGATTCCCGATACCAGAAGCATCAGCGGTTTTAGATTTGCGGATTCTATGGGAAGCTATATATCCATAGCAACCCTTTGTCTTATCCAAGCTTATAACATGCATCAGACACCGGGACTTGCGCAAAAAATCGACAGCCTTGTCGAGGGATTATAATGGCCGACGATATCCGATTTTGGATTTCACCCGACGGTAAAAATGCCACAATTACCATTGCGACCGGTATGGTGACGGAAGAGGATGTACGCCGCGAACTTCAGGCACAAGGGATTGTCAGCGGAATCAAATGGAACGAAATTCAAGACGCCTTAAAACGGGCCGTGTTGACCGGTGATATACAAAACAACGTTCCTGCCGCAGAGGCCTTCCTTCCGGTTCCCCTGATTACTTTTGGTGATGAAACACTGCCTGGTTCGGACGCCAATATACGGAAAATACTTTCGTCGCTCGTGTCGGTTCGGACCGTATTGAAGGATTGCGATAAAAATTTCGAATCCCCCGTGAGTATAAAAGCCTTTTATGCGGTGAAAGGACAAAAAATATGCTGCGAAAGCATTTCCGGAAAAGCGCTTGATGTTTACGGAAAAGAAATCGGCGCCGGGTCCAAGATGATGCAGCATTTTGTCGCGACAAACAATATCCATATCGAATCTACACCCGTATCTGTTTCCTACATTGCAACAAAAAACGGGTATGTGACCGTCGATGCCGACGATCGATTGGACATACGCGATCCCGTAATCGCAAGCGCCGATTCCATGCGCAAATGTTTTGTGTTTGTTCCGCTGGTGTCGAACAACGCCGAACTCCTGATAAAGGATTACGCATCGGCCGTGACATCGCTGCCGGTAAAAAACGTCGATGCCCCGCATGATGAAGCCGCGATTGCCGGCAAATTGAACGCCGGCACTATGATGACATACGTAATCGCGGCCGGATTACCGCCGACATCCGGCACCGATGCGACGATCACCGTATTCTTACAAGCAAAGCGAAGCGGCGTCGAAGACAAGACCGGCCATATTGATTTGCACGAAATATCGCCCTTTATTGAAATCGAGGTCGGCACTGTTGTCGCGGAAAAAATCAATGCGGTTTGTGGAAATCCCGGCGTCGACGTTTTCGGCAGACCGATTCCTCCGATACCGGTAAAGGACGTTGATTTTACGGCTGGAGACAATATTGCGGTTGAGAATGAAAACGGGAAAACCAAATATGTCGCACAGAAAACCGGGATACTGTCACTTTCCGACCATACCGTTTCCCTGACCGAGACGCTTCACATAAAAGGGAATGTCGGGCCGGAAACCGGAAATTTGTATTCGAGCAATTCCATTTTGGTCGACGGTGACATACGTTCGGGTTTTAAAGTGGAATGCGGCAAAGACCTTGTTGTCAAGGGAAGCATTGAAAACGGTGCGATTATCAGATGCGGACGAGGGCTTACTGTCGGTCACGGTCTTTTCGGCGAAACGTCGGACATTGTCGTTAAAGGGAATGCCGATATTCGTTTTATTCAAAACGGATGCTTGCATGTAGAGGGGAATCTGGCTGTAAAAAGTTTCGTCAGCGATTCGAAAATATGGTGCAACGGTACGGTAACGGTGAAAGGCGACGGTGTCAACAGCGACGAAAAGGGATGTGTTATCGGCGGTAAACTCGTGTCCATGAAAGGTATGGATTTAAAATCCGTCGGTTCTCCGGCAAACGTTACCTGGTTGTTTTGCGGCGTAGATCCCGATGCCTTGGAAGTATTAAAGACTACCAAGGAATCTGTTGCGATACTCAATAAAAAAGCCATTCGTATCCAAAAAGAAATCGGTGTTGATTTAAAGCAACCCGATGCGCTGGAAAAACTTAAAACAATGCCGAATAGACAACAATTGAAAACGTTATTGTCGTCGCTTAAGGAAATCGCTTCGCAACAGGAATCGCTTATGGCTAAATTGCCGCAATTGATAAAAAAAACATATAGCGAAACTCCTCAACTGTGCAAAATAGTGATTCGAAAGCAGGCGTTTCCGGATTTATGCGTTAGAATTGGCGACTCCGTATCGACATTAAAATCCGCAATACGTGAATTCACAATAACCTATGATGCAAAAAAAGGGATACTCTTTTCCGGACAATCCGTTCCTTCCGAATAAAACCGCATATTCTCGGACCGATAACAAAGAAACAATCTCGGGGTTAACAATGTCCAAGGGCCGGATATGGCCAGGATTGAGGAAAACTTCTTTTTTTGAAAAAAATCCCAAATGCGCATATAACGATAATTATTTTTACAAAGCCATATCTATAATAATATCTTTATATCCGGGCCGTGGTCCCCACAGCATTTGCTATGGGTTCCTTCTAATCCCATTACCAGGAGAAACGTATGAAGGACAGAGCCAGCGAACGCATTGAGTTTCTTAATCTTAACGGTGAAAATGAACCTGTGCTTTTTGATTTGAGCAAAACAGGCGTTTGCTGCCATCACGATAAGAAAAAAGAAAAGGACGCTGTTCTTTCCATTACGATTAATTCCCTGAAATTAAGTGCACGTGTCGTGTATTGCCAGGAACGTGTTCAAGGCTTTAGGCTCGGGATGCATTTTGAATCGCTAAACGCCGAACAGCAAAAGCTTTTGGGCGATTTAGTTGATAAGTTTTCCCGTGGCGTGCCTCTTTCTTGCAAAGTTGAGGAAGCATGAACCTGTGCGGCAGTATTCTCAAAACTATTTCTCGGATAACCCTTTATTCTGCCTGCGAATTGTGATGCCGGCGTTTTTTATGGTGTGTAATGGCTGAATCTTCATGGGCGGATAAAAAACGCGGACAATCTAAAAATATCCTCTGGATAATTGTCGGCATCTTAGCCGTCGGTTTCGCAATAGGACTTTTTATCCGCAATAACAGTGATTTATTGCTTTCGAAAAACAAGAAAAATGAATCGCCGGTACAGGCTGCCCGGGAATCGGCACAGTCTGCTCAACCGCAAAATGACGCTGTTTTTTCAACCGTTGAAAAACCGGCTGTCGAAGAAGTCAAGGCACCGCAGGAGAAAATTGAACAAAGGCCCAAAGACAATGCGGTTGTGCCAAAAAAAGCCGAACCCCAACCGATTCAAAAAGCGGTTGAACCGACGCAAAAAATTGTACAGGAATCCCTTCCCGTTGTGGCCGATTTGCCGAAAGATTCCGTCGCACTCGCGGGAATATTGTGTAAGTTAATTGATAAAACACAACCCAAGTTGAAGGTGTCGCTTAAGCTGTCGTTTTCGGCCAATAAAGATTTAAAAAAGGAAATCCTTGTAAAACGCGATAATTTGAAAGTCATGGTTCAAAAATCACTGTCTGGAAAATCACTCGACGATATCGTCGTCGATTCGCTGCGCATAGGCCTTAGGTCGGGACTCAATTCTTTACTCGAAAAAGGTCAAATCGCAGATATAGAATTTACGGAATTTACGTTGCAACAAGAAAGATAAGGCGGAATTTTTTATGCTGATGTTGAAAATTTTAGGTGCAATGTTCGGCTCGAAGCAGGACCGCGACATGAAACGCATCAAACCCATAGTCGATGCGGTCAATAGTTTCAAAGACAGTATCCGTGCATTGACGGATGATCAGCTCAAGGCAAAAACGGACGAATTTAAGCAACGGCTTTCGGCCGGTTCAACGCTCGATGACGTTTTGCCCGAGGCGTTTGCTGTTTTTCGGGAAGCAACGCATCGAGTCCTTGGCGAAAAACGCACTGTTTTCGATCCGGTTTTCAAAACCGAAATTCCATACATGTACCACTTCGACGTCCAGGTCATGGGTGCGATTACCTTGCATCAGGGAAATATTTCCGAGATGAAAACCGGGGAAGGAAAAACCCAGGTTGCCGCCATGGCCGCGTATTTAAATGCGTTGTCGGGCAAAGGTGTCCATGTGGTTACGGTCAACGATTATCTTTCCAGGCGCGACAGCGAATGGATGGGCCGTATTCATTCCTTTTTAGGGCTTACCGTCGGGTGTTTGGACACGACCGAGCCCGGGACGCAGGAACGCCGCGACGCCTATTTATGCGATATTACGTACGGCACGAACAACGAATACGGCTTCGATTACCTGCGCGACAATATGGCTTCGTCGCCGTCTCAGCTCGTGCAGCGAGAACTCAATTTCGCCGTCATCGACGAGGTCGACAATATTCTCATCGATGAGGCGCGTACGCCGCTTATTATTTCGGGCCCGGTCACAAAATCGAACCGGGAATACGAAGAACTCAAACCGCGTGTCGAACGTCTGGTCAACGCCCAGGTCCAACTCATTCAAAAGGTACTCGGCGAAATAGAGCAACTTGTCGGAAAAGAAGGAAAAGAATACGAACTGGGGCTAAAACTCCTTATTGTCAAACGAGGATCGCCTAAAAATCCAAAGCTTATCAATTTCCTTAAGGAACAGGGCGTGTCGCAGTACATGAAACAGGTTGAAACCGATTTTCTGCGCGAACGGAAACTGCATGAAATAGATGAGGAATTGTTCTATTCCATCGATGAATCGGGACACAGCGCCGAAATGACCGAAAAAGGCCGGGAACTCATCGGCGGTTCGAACCCCGATTTTTTCGTGGTGCCCGATTTGTCCGACCTGATCGGGAAAATCGATGCCGACGAATCCCTGTCGCCAATTGAAAAATCCGAAAAACGCGAAGAAGCGCATCGGGCTCATTCGGAGCGGTCGGAACGTATACATAGCGTATCGCAGCTTTTGCGGGCATATTCGCTGTTCGAAAAAGACGTCGACTACGTCGTGCAAGAAGGTCAAATCCTCATTGTCGACGAATTTACCGGCCGTATTTTGCACGGGAGACGCTGGAGCGAGGGGTTGCACCAGGCCGTCGAAGCAAAGGAAGGCGTCAAGGTCGCCGGCGAAAATCAAACCCTGGCCACCATTACATTTCAGAATTTTTTCAAGATGTATAACAAACTTTCGGGCATGACCGGGACTGCGATCACGGAAGCGGGCGAATTTCACGAGATTTACAAATTAGACGTCGTCACCATTCCCTCGCATCGCCCCCTCAACCGCAACGATTTCGAAGACGAAATATACCGTACCAACAAGGAAAAGTATGCCGCCGTTGTCAAGGAAATCGGCGAGATGAACGAAAAGGGCAGGCCGGTGCTGGTGGGGACGACCTCGATTGAAAAATCGGAAATCTTAAGCAAATTGTTGCTGCGTGCGGGAATACAGCACGAAGTGCTTAATGCGAAACAACATGCGCGGGAAGCGCAAATCATTTCGCAGGCAGGACGTCTCAAATCCGTTACCATAGCGACCAATATGGCCGGTCGCGGTACCGATATCGTTTTGGGCGGAAATTTCGAAGCCCATGCAAACAACGAACTTGTCAAGGAAGGCATTGAGCCCGAAGACTTGACGCTCGATGAAAAACGCAAACGGTTTGCAAAATTGTTCAAGCAGCTCGACGAAGAACACCAGACCGTCGTCGGTTTGGGCGGATTGCACATCATCGGTACCGAACGTCACGAGGCCCGCCGTATCGATAATCAGTTACGCGGCCGAGCCGGACGACAGGGCGACCCCGGGTCGTCAAAGTTTTTCCTTTCGCTCGACGACGACCTCATGCGCATTTTCGGGTCCGAACGCATTGCAGGTATCATGGACAGGCTTGGGGCGCAGGAAGGCGAAGTCATTTCGCATCGTTTTGTGACCGGCGCGATCGGTAATGCGCAGAAACGCGTCGAGGCCCGCAACTTCGAAATACGCAAGCACCTCAAAGAATACGATGATGTCATGAATTTGCAGCGCAAGGAAATTTACGGCTTGCGCCAAAGGATATTAAAAGGCGAGGACATCAAGGACGAAATTTTAGATCAACTTGCCGCCATTCTGGAGTCGCTCATTTACAAATATGCAGGAGCGAACAAGACCGCGGAATCATGGAACCTCAAAGACCTGCAAAAAGAATTGCAGATGTTGTACGGGGTTATTTATCCGGAAAGTAAAGTGTCGACCATCGATGAACTGTTCGACGACATATGGAAACTTGTCAAGGCGCGGTATGAAGAAAAAGAATCGCGTCTTGGCGCCGATGTCATGCGTCAATTCGAGCGCGGTGTTTTCCTTATGGTGATCGACAATTTATGGAAAGACCATCTGTACGAAATGGACCATTTGAAAGGCGGCGTCCAATATCGTGCGTTTGGCCAGAAAAACCCGCTTTACGAATATCAACGCGAAGGCGTGAAAATGTTTGAGGAGCTTCGTGACGGTATTGCGCGAGAGGTCGCATCCATGGTTTTCAGACTGGAAGCTGTTTCTGCCGAGGAAGACCGGATGGGCTTGCAGCGCAGCCAGACGATTCACGGGGCATTTGACATATTTTCGTCGGCAGGAGAGGCGCAACCCATGCCGCAACCGCAGCAAACCTCGACAAACCGGGCGCCGCAGGGTGACGGCCCTGCCAAGCGTGCCCCTGTAGTCAATGTTGCGCTGGCGGTTGGGAGAAACGATCCGTGCCCGTGCGGAAGCGGGAAAAAATACAAAAAATGTCACGGTGCGACATGAGCGGATTGTTTGTAACCTTCGAAGGCATCGACGGCTGCGGCAAAAGCACGCAAGTTGCAATGGCCGCAACCGCATTAAAAAACAAAAAACTGCCGTATCTTGTCACCCGGGAACCGGGCGGGACGAATATCGCCGAACAGATCCGTACCGTGCTGTTATCTCCCGACAATTCACAAATGAGCAATGAATGCGAAGCGCTGTTGTATTTTGCGGCTCGTGCGCAGCATTGTCGCGAAGTGATCGGACCGGCATTGGCTCGCGGCGAGGTGGTACTGTGCGACCGGTTTCAGGAGGCGACATTTGCCTATCAAGGGTTTGGGCGCGGATTTTCCATGGATACGCTGTTGCAACTCAATGCGTTTTCCACGTCCGGTATCGAGCCGGCGCTCACCTTTATTTTTGATGTCGATGTCGATGTTTCGATCGAAAGGTTGAAAAAGTCCGATAAATTACCCGACCGGCTTGAGTCGAGCGGCAGGGATTTTTTTATGAGGGTCAGGGAAGGATATTTGGCTTTGGCCAGAAAAAATCCGCAGAGAATCGTACTTTTGCAAGGCAGTGAAACCATGGATGGTTTGTCTAAAAAAGTTTTGGATTCGATCATGGGACGTTTGCAATAATACCCGTATGAGAATAAATAGTATGGAATTTATCGTTTCTGATGTATTTTAAAAACTTTGCACTTTTATAGGTACGAATAGCTGCCCAGCGTAACATTTTTAAGGCCTTTTGAACAAGGCTTAAAGGAAGCAGACGAATGAATAGCACAAATGGAAACGGACCCAAACCCATGTCCCCGCGGATACCTTTGGTTGGCCTGGCAATTCTTATCGTTATTATTGCCGGCTTGGCTTTTGACGTTACCAAAGCGGAAAACGATAATTTTTACGCCGACATAATGCGACTCGAACGGGTTGCCACGAAAATTCATCAAAATTACGTTGAAAGCATCGATTCCAAAAAACTGGTTGACAATGCAATAGACGGAATGCTGCAAATCCTCGATCCGCACACTAATTACTTTGAGAAAAAACAGTACGAAGAATTAATGATCCAAACCGAAGGAAAATTCGGCGGCTTGGGCATTCAGATTTCCATTCGCGACAAAGTGCTGACGGTCATGACGCCTATCCCCGGTACTCCAGCCGAACGGTCCGGAATACAATCGGGTGATCAAATCCTCAAGATTTCCGGAAAATCAACAGACGGCATAACCATCGATCAGGCAGTAGGCAAACTTCGCGGCGAACCCGGCACCGATGTTTCCATCACCATCCGCCGGCGCGGTGAACCCAAAGACCTCGATTATACGATAACCCGGGAAATAATTCATATCAAATCGGTTCCGTATTCGGGCGTGTTTGATAACGGTATCGGTTATGTCGCTTTGAAACAATTTTCCGAAGAAGCCGGCAGCGAAGTTGAAAAAGCGCTCAAAGAATTGCTTAAAAAGAACATCAAAGGCGTGATATTGGACCTTCGCTACAATCCGGGCGGGTTATTGCCGCAGGCAATTGAAGTTTCGGAAAAATTTCTGCCAAAAAAATCGCTGGTTGTGTATACTCGGGGAAGAATCGCCAACCAGAATAAGGAATCCTATGTGACAACCAATCCGATACTTCCGCCCGAAATTCCGTTGGTCGTTTTGGTCAATAACGGCAGCGCCAGCGCCTCGGAAATCGTATCCGGAGCCATTCAAGACTGGGATAGAGGAGTGATCGTGGGCGATACGACGTTCGGTAAAGGCTCGGTGCAAAGTATCCTGCCTATCGACGACGTCAACCATATGAAAATAACCACGGCTTTTTACTACACCCCTTCGGGCCGTTGCATCAATAAACCGGAAAACGGTATTCGCGGAAAGAAAAAATCGGACGATGAGGATTCCGAAGACGGTGCGACGAAAGACTCTGTTAAAAAAGACAGTACGGGCAAGAGCGCTTCGAAGACCGATACGACAACGTATAAAACAAACAAAGGTCGCATTGTTCACGGCGGAGGCGGAATCATTCCCGACACTGTCGTACAACAGAAATACCCGGAAATTTTAATTCGTGCTTTATTCCTTAAAGATGCGTTCTTCGGCTTTGCAAATGTCGAATACCCGAAATTAAAAGCCAAGAAGCTCAAAATCGACAATTCATTTGCAATAGACAATGCCGTACTTAAGGACTTCTATACGTATTTGGATTCAATAAAGTTCAATTATCAAAGCTATGCGCAAATCGTATTCGACGAATTCAAGGTCCGTGCCGGCATCATCGACGAGGCGTCCGTAAAAGATTCGACGAAGAAAGCGGTTGCCGATTCGTTGAATAAAATGCGCAACAAACCCGATTGGACTAAAGAGGAACAGGACCATTTAAAGAAAATCAGTGCGCAGCTGGCAGCTATTTTGGCAGATGAAAACAAGCGCGAGTTTACAAAAAATGAGACGGAAATCAAAACATATCTTCGCGACGCGTTTTTAGTCCGGGAGTTGGGACAGGATAACGATTTTGTGAATCGTCAGAAGCTGCTTGATGATTCGCAATTCAAAAGCGCCTTGGCGATTATCAGTAATAAAGCCGTGTACGAAAGTTTGCTCAAATTAAAAACGAAATGATTTGTTTGTATTACATGTGTCACCCGATTTAACACCATTTGTTCTGGAGAAAAGCTATGATTCAGTCGATGAGGAAAAATGCTGCGGTTATCATGTGGATCGTTATTGTCGCGTTTGTCGCGACAATCGTTTTTGCCTGGGGAATGGACCTCTCGAGCCGCGACCGGGTGAAGGATGCCGTCGGCAAGGTAAATGGAAAAGATATATCCCTTCGCTATTTCGATAAAATGGTGAGTGCGGAACGTGAAAAGCAACGCGAACAATACCAGGGTGCGGAAGTTCCTGCGGCACAAAGCAGAATGGTACCGAAACAAGTCTGGGAAACCGAAGTAAGCCGCTTGTTGCTCAAGGACGTTTTTGCGAAGATGAACATCGGTGCCTCTGCCGACGAAATATTCGAATATATCAAACGCAATCCTCCGCCGGAAGTGTATCAGGCAAAACAATTCCAAACCGACAGCGTCTTCGATACCACGAAATTCATTGCTTTTTTAAACAATCCCGCAATTTACGAAAATGAAGGAATGCAATCGCTCGAAAAATACACGAGGGATTTCCTTGTGCCCATGCAATCGCTTCGTTTTCTATTGTCTATGCAGAATTTCCAATCGAATGCGGAACTCGCCTACGATTACAAAGTACAAAAAGAAAAAGCGGTTTTCGAATATGCCGCTCTTAACAGCGACCGGTTTTCACCGGACCCTGTGACCGATGCGAAAATATCCGAATATTATCAAGCGCATCAGGATTCTTTTACGACCCCCGATCAGGCGGATTTGTATTTTGTGCGCATTCCCAAATCGCCGACCGCTGCAGATGAAAAAGCCACTTACGACGAATTGGTTGCTTTGAGAACTAAAATCAATAATAACGATTCGAATTTTGCCCAAGAAGCGCGCGTGGAATCCGATGATGAGGGAAGCGGTGCGCAAGGCGGAGAGCTTGGTTGGATTTCCAAAGGCATGATGGTTCCGGAATTCGAACAAATTGCGTTTTCGATTCAGCCCAAAACGGTTTCAATGCCGGTGAAAACCAGATTCGGTTATCATATTATTTTCGTCGATGAACGTCAGGTAAAGGACGGCAAAGAGCAGGTACGCGCTCGCCATATATTGCGGAAGATTGTTCCTTCCGGGGAAACAATAGATAAATTGAGCAGCTTGGCCGATAGCCTGCATGCGAAAATAGTCGCATCCGGAATCAAATCCGTGACGCCGCGGGATACCACCGTTATCGTTGACTCCACCGGATTGTTCAAACGCGGTGAAATGATGCCGAAACTCGGTTATGTTCCGGGAGCGGCGACCTTTGCATTCCAGCGTGAGGAAAAAGAAGTTTCCGATCTCTTGGAAAATGACAATGGGTATTATATCGTTCAGGTGAAGCTCAAAGTCAAAAAGGGCATATTGCCTCTCCCTGCAGCACGAGATAAAATCGCCACGATCCTTAATGATGCGTCGCGGAAAGCAAAAGCGAAAGCGCATGTTGAGGAAGTAATGAAATCAATACCCGATAAAAATGCAGTTGCGCAATATTCCAAATTCGATCAGCTGTTTGTCAGCGGTACCACAGACACCGTCGGTCGTGAACAATATATTGCCGGAGTCGGATTTAACAATAAACCTGTTGCTGCGGCATTTGCATTGCCCGATAACAAGGTATCCGGCCTTATCGAAGCGAGCGGTTCTTTTTATATTGTAAAGCCTTTGTGGCATAAAAAGGTTACCGATATACCGTGGGGCAGCCCAGAAATAACCGAAATGCAAAGAAAAATTCTCAACGATGTTGCACAGAAGAATTATTATGACTGGTATCTGGATATTAAAAACCGTGCAAAAATTATTGACAATGTCAGCCAGTTTTATGTCGATTGACCTTTAGTCTGCGATTGGCATTAAATAAAAAAAGGGACGATAACGATCATCGCTCCTTTTTTTATTTGTAATTGCAATGTGCCGAATTGATTGTTGTTTGTTTTTTACTTGCTTTTCTATACCAGTTTCAAACCCGAAATCACAAATTCGGTGCATTGTTTTGCTTGCAAATCGGCAGGCGGCAAGCCGAGCCGTATTTTTGCCCCATGACTTTCTATAATCATCCGTACGTGCAACAGCCCTGTTCCCGAGCCGCCGGCACTATTGATTTTCTCCCTGAATAAAACGCCGCGCATACTTTGCGGAATACCCGTGCCGTTGTCCTTAACGATGATGTTCAATTCTTGTTTTTCGATGTTTTCGTTGAACAGAATGATCATGGACGTTGCATCGGCTTTTTCCGCATTCGATACGAGATGTCGTAGAACGTCTTTGAACGCTCGCAGATCTATTGCAAGTCGCTTGCCGGTAAAGTGACGGGGGATTGCAAAGGAAATCCTTTGGGGAAGGAATACCGGGGCGGTCGAATCGTCCAATTTCGTTTCAAATGCAAATGATTGGCTTACAAAAGAACGAAGTTCGTTGATAAATGTAGACGGGGCCATCGATGATAATTGCACCATAGTATCAGTGTCCGACAAAAGTGTCGAAATCGTTCGCAACTGTTCTGAAACCTTATTGAACGAATAAGTTGCTTTTTGCCAATGCTCCCGTTTTTTTTCAAGGTCCGATGTTTTGAATGTCGATTGACACCACCCGTATGCAGTGCCGACGAAATTGGAAATATCATGCATTTGCCCGCGTATCATGCCGTGATTGTTTTTTAACGTGTCCAGCTGGTCTTGAATGGTTTGTTCTTTTGCGCGCAACAAGTGCAGAAATACCATATAATATGAAATGAAAAAGCCGCCGACCAATAGATAGGGGATAAAAGGGGGTAATTTAAAATGTGAGATTGTATAAAAAAGAACAATGTTCAATACAAATATGACAATTGTAACAATATGCATGCGGAAAAAAAACTTTTTTTTAAGCCGTTCATACGGTACGCTGTATCTCTCGAAGTTGCTTATGAGGCAGTTTCCTCATGATATAGTCGATGGCCTGCTGATAATCTTTAAATTGAGGTTCGTTGTCTTGACTATCGATCGGGTTCAATATGATTTCTTCCTGAAAATCCGAATGCCATAATAAAAAGAAGATTGTCCGGTATAATGCTATGGCATAATGAGGTGTCAATGAATTGTGAAGACCGCACATTCTTTGGATTTGCCGTACCGGCGTTGCCGAAATTTCGGCCCAATCTTCCAATGAAACCACGTTTTTATTTTGTAAATGGAGAAATGAATTTAAAAAAGGCGTTTGTTTTCCATGCAACACAAATGCCAACGCAGCGGTTTGGCATACTTCCGTATATAATCTTCTTAATCCCAAAGGATCTTTATCGACCACGGCCCTTGCTCCCAGTTTCATGGCATCGGTTGCTATGGACATGGATCGTAATCCTGATAAAATTATGGAGAAAGGAAAACCGGAATTTTTAGAAAGAATGCTCAAGCCGTTATCTTCTGAAGCTAAATCGATATCAAGTATCCAGCAATGCCATCGAATTTGTGATTTCTCTATAAATTCCATGGCACTGGAAAGCGAGCTTGAAGAAACGAAGTTAAAAACCGGTGAAGCGAACATAGCCTTGAGCAATTCGAGGATTTGCTCGTCGTTGTCCACAATCAATACGTTTACCATCTTTTGGAAAAACGTATAGGCTTCTTTTAATAATGGATTCATACAATTTGGTGCGAACAAAAAAAACGACAATTTTGTCGTTTTTTTTTTTGATTTATTCCGGTATATTTATTCTTGTAATTAAAATCGAGCCGATGTTAATTAAAATATATATAAAATGGTTTTTTAAAAACATATAATCAACTTTTAAATAGATTGTTTATAGACATAAAAAAATTAACGAATTCTTTGATAAATTCTCTGTAAGGTAGGTTGTTTAACCTCTCCTTGCCTACCTTACCAAAACCCTTCGGTACACAGCACCCGAAGGGTTTCTTTTTTACATATTCTTTTGGGACTCGGGTAAAATTTTCGGTAGGGTAATGAAAAACGCTGAAATTAAATTTACCGCAGCAATTCCAGCTCCTAGCAAAAAAACCGATTGATAGCCAAATTTTGACCAAATCAGTCCACCGATTAATGCAACGGTAATGGAAAAAATATGGTCGATGGAAACCGACATGGTTAGAGTAGGCGTGATGTGGCTTTTATTGATCGCAATTTTATGCAGGTAGGTTGATCGGGCCATATTTACCGACATAAGCAATTGGTCGGCAATAAAACAGACGCTGGCAATGAGTAATGCGATTTGTTCGGTGAAAAAATTTTTTGAAAAACCGTATCCGATGCAAACGAAAATGAGGAAAAAGGCCTCAAGCATTAGAACCTTCTTTTCACCCAGGCTATCGATTGCTTTTCCTAAAAACGGTTGGAACACGATGCCTGCAATTCCGGCGATAGTCAGCAACGTGGCCAGCATTGCGGTTTTTTCATGGAAAACGGTTACAAGAACCCATGGCGCGAAAGTCAGGAATATCTGTTTCCTTGTTCCGAATAAAATAGACAGCCAGTAGTACATCGAATATTTTTTGTAAAGCTTTAAATGGGTAGAAGGTGCGTGAGCGTTACCGGGGTCCATGGAAAAAAGAAATAATGCCGCAATAACGTACAGGGATGCTGCTATAAAAAAGCATATCTTGAAATTAAAATTTAAGAATTTAAACCCGATAAAAACAAAAAAGCTGCCGAGCACGACCGCAAAATTTCGGATGGCATTTATTTGCCCGAGACGTTGACCGGTTTTTCCCTGTTTGGCAAGTTCCATCCCAATACTCGTACTAAGCGGCATGAACAAATGCTGGCCCAAACTGAAAATAAACAACCACGCAAACATCCAATGAAAGCTGAAGGAAAACAGCGCCATTGTAATAAGACCGATGGTGCCGCAAACCGCCGAAATTACCGCCAATCGTTTTGTTCGAATGAAAAATAACGCTGCGGAAACAAATATGACGGAAAATCCGGGTAATTCCCTTGGAAATTCTAAAAAAGTCCGGTCTAGACTTTTTAAACTGAAAGTGTCGTTGAGGAAATTGTTGAAAATCGAATTGAATATGCTATCGCCGAAACCGATTGCGGCGATAGTGGAAATAAATAATGCAATATCCCGATTTATCGAGGGAAATTTGGATTTGATTGAATGTATGATATTCATGAATAGGGCGTTAAAATAATCTTTGCGCACCTTATATCATTCAACGGTAAACAAATCGTGTTTTTCGATCCGGTAGTTATGCGCTTAGCTTTTTTCTGAAATAGCCTGTGCGATTTGAATTCGGTAAACACGTGTTTACATAATGTATACACATTGTGATTGAGTTCTTGTTTTCCCTATGAAATGACGGTATTTTATGACGATTGTTTTGCTGCAAAGAGGTTGGCTGCGACACGAAGTACCAGTTTTTTATCCCAATAATTTTCAAAAAAAGGGGGCCGGGTAATGCACGTTTTCAAAATATTCTCAACGGCGAAAAAAACGCCGTTATTTGTAAAAAAAAGCGTTTTTTTTTGCATGTGGTGTATGCTTGTTTTGTCAAATAATTCCTTTGCGGCGACAACCTACAACATAGCGGTTGATGCAGGCAAGCCGACGTCGGCGTTGAACCGGTTCTGGGAAAAATGCGTCGGTGCCGACCATATGTATACCGTTATCAACACGGCCTACGGCGGGAATATCCGATCCGCATTCGCTATTGCAAAGAACGAGCTCGGAATGAAAAGCGTGCGCGCGCACGGCATTTTGGACGACGATGTCGGCATCTACAAGGAAGACGCTTCGGGCAATCCTGTTTACAATTGGAAAAATTACGATACGATTATGGATTATGTGACCTCGCTTGGTTGGAAACCGATTGTGGAGCTCAGCTTTATGCCGGCGGCTCTTGCTTCGGGAACAACCACTACCTGCTGGTATAACGGCGTTCCGGGCAATGTGACAAAACCAAAAGATTATACCAAATGGCAGAATCTTATTTATGAAATCGTAAAACACAGTGCGACTCGATACGGTGCTTCAGAAATCGAAGCGTGGCATTGGGAAGTATGGAATGAACCTGACATTAATCCTCAGTTTTTTACCGGCACATACGATGATTATTTGCATATGTATGATTATGCCGTCGAAGGAGCGCTAAAGGCCGATACTAATATTAAAATAGGCGGGCCGGCATCGGCATTGTCAGATACGGGCGGTTTGCTCAAAACATTTTTAAACCACTGTATTTCGAAAAACTATGCAAACTCCGCAAAGACAAGTACAAGGGTGAATTTTATATCGTGGCATCAATATCCGTGGGGCGAAGGCGATCAAAATGCCACGGCTTTTGCACCGCGGCAACGGGGGATTGACGCATTTATCAAGAGATACCCGACGCTTAAACTCGAGAACCTGCAAACCGAATGGAATGCAAGCGCCCGGTATAATTACTTTGACGACGAATGCAATGCATCATTTGCCGCCAAAGCGGTGCATTCGCTGTTTCCGGAAATGAACCAAGGCGTTCAGCCGCCCGATGTTTTCAGTTTTTGGGTAATATCGGATATTTTTGAAGAAGCCAATTTGTCCTCAACGTCAGCATTTGCCGGTGCAATGGGCATGATTCTTAGGCAACGAGATGCAAAGAAACCGTCGTTCAATGCGTTTAAAATGCTCCATATGCTCGGAGATTCTGTTTTGTCACTTACGGGCGGCACGGCGGCGACCGCCACTACCGGCTTAAACGGCATTGCAACGGTCAGTAAGGATAAAAACCAGGTTCAAATCCTCATATACGATCACAATTACGGTAGCGGTGCCAACCCTACGGTTTCAACGGTCATAGATTCCATGAAATTACAAGTTAAGAATTTGCCGTTTCAATCGAGCAAAGTAAAAGTAGAACGATACGGCGTAGATCACGACCACAGCAATTCGTTTACCACCTGGGTAAGCCAAGGGCGCCCTGCGAAGCCGACTTCTGCGCAATGGGATAAATTACAGGCGGATGGAACGCTGAAACTGCTCGACAGCGTTTCTACGGTTACGATTACCAATGCGACATTTTCCAAGACATATGCGCAATATCAACCGGGTGTATCACTCCTGGTTCTTTCAGGCGAAACAACAACAGGCTTTTTGCCGGCGAAAACTGAAAAGCAGGTTTTGCCGTTCATGGTGAGAGCCTACAATGTCGGTAAAACACCAATGCTTTATTATTCCTTGCCGAAGGACACGAAGGTAACGTTGTCGATTGTGAATTTTGCAGGTCAAAAAACCGTGCTTCCGATAACTATGAAAAACGGCGCTGCAGGTGAACATACCCTTGCGTTGCCGAGTCTCGGCTCCGGTGCGTATATGTGTGTGTTGGATGCACAACATTTCGGCACACGAAGCGTCGTTTTACCGATTCTCAAATAGTTACTGCTACTTTTGCGAAACCGCGAATCCTCCCCCTTTTTGGGGGAGGAACGCTATTTAGAGATATTCCCGCAGTTCCAGTTTTTCATTTATCGTGTTATCAATTATATAAGCTAGATTTGTATATAATAATATATACTTGATATTTATTATATCTTGATTATAATTATTGCCTTATAACGTTTTATGTTGCAAAAATACACTTTTAATTAGTTAACTGTTTTTTTTATAAATATCGAACGTTTTACTTTTATTTTCTTATATTCTTTTGATAGGGAAAGTGAAGAAATTAAACCGGTTTTTTGCGAGATACGGACCCTTTTTCAAAGCAGGGAATGGCCGATTTTATATGGGTTTTGTTTCTATACGAAATCACTATAAAGTGGTATAATAGATACGACGAAAAATCATTTTTCCATCGGGGAAAAAAAGGTTTATGAAAATACGAATTCCGGGAAAAACCTTGTTAACCGCTTTCATGGCAACAGCCGGGTTGCTGATATGTCAATTTCAGGCTGAGGCTGCCATTAAGATTAAAACCGGTTCCCCTAAAACCGCTTTGGAAGCCTGGGTCGTAAGCGATGCGGTTTCATTTTTAAGCAAGATGTTTTCGGATGCAATAGATACTTCGGGAACGCCGTCGACATTTGATATAGTAATAGGTACTCCGATAAACAACGCTCTTATCGCTCAACAAGTTTCCAGCGGCAATATCGGTTTCCCAACAGGAAAATACGCCGATCATGGCTATGCCATCAAGACGATAAACAATACGATTTATCTCGCAGCCAAGAGCGATACGGGGCTTTCTCCCTGCGTATATGATTTTTTACAACAGTATGGGGCATATTTTCAAATATCCGGAGAAATTCTGCCGCCTCAGGCTGCTTTTACTATAAAAAATTTAAATATCAGCGTTGCCCCGGCGTTCAGATATTACGGCCTATTTCCCTGGGACAATTTTTTATGCGGCATGTCGGGATGGAATGAGGAAGATTTTAAGCTGTTTATCGATAGGATGACGCGGTTAAGGCTTAACTTTATAGAATTTCATTTTTATCCGGGAATGGCATATTATAACGACACTTATTCCGACGGGTCTCCCAATGCGACTTCGGACCATGTTGCGGATTGGCAGGACTCGTTTGATCCGGCAAAAATGTATGGCGGCGGGCCCTTCGGTTCAATGACGACATTCGGTACCAGGCAATGGTGGCAGAACAAAAGTAAAGGCAATGGTGTTGCTCAAGATTCGTGTCAGGCGATGCTCCGCAGAGTGATTGATTATGCCCATACGCGCGGAATATCCACGGTGGTCGGGTTTTGTCTCATGCAACCAAGAGGCGGCAATTTCGCCTTGACAACTTCCAGGGGTTGGGAACCGATGCCTGATCCGCTCAACGCAAGTAATGTAAACAAGGAAGTCGACCGCTACAGACGGTTGGTACAAATTTATCCGAAATCCGATTATTACTGGATGTGGCAGGCAGAAGCAGGCGGCGCATTATGGAAAACCGTGACCAACGATGCTGCCGCAACCGCAATCCGGAATCAGTATTCCTATTGGGCAACCGACGCGAATAAAAAGGGCGACATCGATTACGCGTATTTGTTTTTGCAAACCGTCAACAAACTGACTTCCGCGGAACGAAGCAAAATTGCGACTGGCGGATGGGATATGTCGGAACTTTTCAGCGGTTTCGATCGGGACTGCCCGAAGGAAATCATATTCCACGGTATGAATTCATGGGACACCCGGCAAGGGATAAACGAGGCGACTAACGAGTATAAATTGACAACAGATCGTAAAACATGGATGACGGATTGGTGGGAATACGACGGACTGGTCTGGTTTCCCGAATATCGTGTTTTAAAACAGGAAAAAATGTACAAAGCCTGCGCGGCGAACAACGTGGAATGCGTGACGCTTGACGGGTGGAAGCAGTCCGGCGTTGAACACAATATCAAATACCTTGCTGAATTTGTTTGGAACCCCTCTCTTACCGGAGCGCAATTCTATTCCGATTATTGCACAAAACTGTACGGCGCCGCCGCCGCAACGACCATGCTGAATTTTTATAATGCAAGCGACAGCAGCGAAGCGTCGATCCCCGCCGCGACGACAGGCGATTACAGGGACATGAACATTTCGGAAGGTTGGCAGCCGTTGCAGCTTTCAGCTTTCACCACGGACCAAACGACCTTGAACAATTGCCAGACATTAATCACAAAGCAACAATCTATCGTAGTGCGCGACCAGGGATATTCATCCAGTTTGAAAAGTTTGAGACCGCAACTTTTAGCATCGGGCCAATACTGGCTCGATATCATGATCAACAGGCTTGATTTCAGGATATTATATGTCCAGGGATTAATAAATATAAATAAGTCGTATGCGACGTATAAAACGAGTGGCAAATCCGCCGCATGCCTGGACCTGAATAACGGGCTGAACCAGTTTTATCTCGCACTTCTTAAATTGGCGGAATGCGCAAGAAATACCAGCGATCTCGGGCTTATCGGCCAAATCAACATATTATCCTATAACACGCTTAAGCAGTTCATTACCTCCAACGGCGGTACGGTGTCGGTTGCTCCAAGGCAGGCAATGTTTGCGAAAAAATCGCCGTTACTTGAAATATCGATTTTCAGTGCCGATGGAAAGTGCATCGTCAAAAATGTACTTTTGACGAAAAATGCTCAATTACCAAAGATTCATTCCGGTTATTATTTAATAATTTTGCGGAATGCGGCGGGAAACGTGCAAATAGCCAAAAAACTATTGACGGAAAAAAGATCGCTGACTGCTCAACTTATAAATTGATAATAGATACTTTGCAAAGGAGGAACTTATTCTTTCTGCTAGTCTAAAACATCTGTGCGCCTCTTCGGCTGCATTACTTTCTTTGTGCGCCTGTCTGTATGCCGACCCCTTGTCTGCAGATTCGGTCGCATTGGAAATTACGCCCCAAAAGGCAGATGCAAAAACGACGCAAAAACATATCGACATTTCCGGATATGGGGCAATCGAAGCAGGCGAAATAGAGGATGGTCACTATGGCGGAAATTTGAATTCGGAACTATATCACCTATGGATAGGGCATTTATATGCCGGTTTGGCCGCACACGCAAAAGTAAACGATATCTTTTCCGCCGTTATTTCGCTCGAATCGCGAATGTGGTACAATACGAGTCCGTTAAGCGCGGTCCGCGATAATTCGACCTTCGGCGCTCCTATGCAGAACTTCGACATAACGATAACAAATGCCGAAGGAATAATATCATTTGGAGATAAAGGAAAATCGGAGCTCACTATCGGGATCGGACGGTTCGAATACAAGTACAATCCGCAGGCACAGGATTTCGGCGAATATTTGTTCAGAACCGGATGCTATCCAGCGTATATCGAAACAAATTTCGATCTTCCGTTGGCACGTCTCAATGGAATTATTATTTCACACAAATTATCCGATTGGCTGTGTCAGGATCTTTTGTTGACGACAATGTCGGACATTGAACCGTTTTATAACTTTTCTCTTTCCTATGTTGCGGATGCATCGATTGGAAAGGCGTTTGATGTCGGACTCGGCCTTTCTATCGGCAGTTTGTTCTCGGTTGACGAAAAAAACGACATTGAAATATCGACGCATGATTATCAAACCAACGGCTATTTAAATTCCCCAAACGATACGGGCTATTATACATATCAAGGAACGAAGCTGATGTTCCGATGTATGGTCGATCCGAAACGCTTTTTCGATTTCCCGCTTTTGGGCGAAAAGGACGGACAGGTTTATATGGAAACCGCCGTACTGGGCTTGGCGAGTTATCCCAAAAGCAATGCACTTGACACTAATAATATTTGCAATCCTTACGGATACGATAATATTTGGGAAAAAATGCCTGTGACGATCGGATTCAATATCCCCTCGTTTAAACAACTAGACGTTCTCGCTCTCGAAGGCGAATGGTTCGGCGCAAAATACCCGGATAGTTATCAAAATTATACCGGTGCGGTTTCCGCTACTCCGTCTGCTCCGGGGGCAAATGAAAATGCCTATGATTATACCCACGACGATTGGAAATGGATCATCTATGGAAAGAAAACCATTTATGACGGATTGTCGATAATCGGATTAATCGGCAGAGACCATTTGAGGACGGAAACATATATCAAGAAATATCAGGATTACGAGTCGGCGTTGATAAAAAACAGCCAATGGTATTGGATGCTGAAAATTAAATATTCTTTTTAAAAATTTTTCCGAGGGTGGGCTGATATGGTAAAGCAGAGGATTGACATGTTCAAATGTTTTGCGATGATATTGTTTCTTTGTATACTGATAGGAGGGATTAATACTCCGGCACATGCCGTATTGAAAGCGAAATGGCGTACCTCGACATCGGCCAGTCCTTGGGCTGCGGAGCAAGCATTGTCGGTTGTAACCCACACTACCCAGAACACGGAAATAATTCTCGATACCACGGTCAAATATCAAACCATGACCGGATGGGGCGGAAGTCCCAACGAATCCGGAGTGTTGGCATTGCATAAATTGTCTTCAACATTACAGGACAGCGTGATAAAGGCATTGTTCGATACGGTGAGCGGCTGCAAATTCAATATGATCCGCTTACCGATCGGATGCAGCGATTTTTCGATCGACGGGTATTCTCTTAACGATAACAGCGGCGACTATGCAATGTCTAAAATAAGCATTAACCGCGACAGTCTCGTCACGCTCGATTTTGTCAAGAAAGCACTTGTCCGCAACCCGAATCTAAAGGTTTGGGGAAGCCCCTGGTCGGCACCGGCATGGATGAAAAACAATAATAATTGGTTTGGTGGAACCGCCATTTCCGAAGACTGCGCATTGAAACAGGATAATGCGACATTAACGGCATATGCTCTGTATTTTTCAAAAGCCATAACCCTCTATAAGGCCTATGGCATTCCGTTTTTCGCATTGGCGTTTCAGAACGAACCCTACTGTTGCCAGCCTTTTCCCTCCATGAGATGGTCGTCGGGAACCATGATGCTGAATTTCATGAAAAATTTCCTTGGTCCGCGAATGGTTGCCGATCACCCCGATGTCGAATTATGGACGCCGACAATGAATATAAACGACACGAATGCCTTTGTTCCGATGCTCAGAGACCCGTATACCGGTCCCATTATCACCACGGTTTGCTATCAGTATCAAGGTGAAGACGAAATCAACTATATCCATAAAAAATTCCCCAACGTCAGAGAATACTTGACGGAATTGCAATGCGGCGGCGGGGACAATTCATGGAACTATATTCAATCGTCGACATTCCCGGAAATTAAAATGGGAATTGCCAACGGCGTATCCGGTGCGTTTCAATGGAACTTGATTTTGGCAAACGGAGGCTTCAGTGCGCAGTGGGCAACGGGTTCCAGCGGACATTGGGCTCAGAATTCCATGATTACCATAGACACCGTAGGAAAAAAAATCACTTATAATTCACAATATTACGGACTCAAGCATTTAAGCTATTACATCAGACCGGGATCAAAAGTGCTTAAGGTAACCGGCCAGTACGATACCAATGAAATCGCGGTGAAAAATCCCGACGGAAGTCTTGTCGTGGTCACCAACAATCAAAACAACGGTCCGCAAAATGTCGCAATCTGCGTCGGTACTCAAATGATCACGGCGACATTGCCCGCATTGTCGTATGCGAGTTTTTGCATTTACGATTCTTTGACGACGGGTATCGGCACTCCGGCCGCAACACGGGAAAGCGCGCCAGAATTTCTGGCGGTCAATAAATGCAGCAAAATAGTCGGAGACAATATTTCGCTGCCCCATGAGTTTATGGGAAAAACGATTAAAGGAAAACTGTACGATATTAACGGTAAATGCATCCGAGACTTTACCGTCACTAAAAACAATATGAGCTTGTCACATGATTTCGGGATCGCCGGCGGAGTCTATATCGCAAGGTTTACCGCTGTTTCAAACCGGTAAAAGCTTGCATACGATAAGAAATGCAAAAGGAGTACCAATGAGAAAAATTCAATGCGGCTTGATTATTATGGCTTTGTTTTGCACCTTGGCGCAGGCATTCAACGTGACCACGTATAATCAGACTTGGACATCGCAAAGTGCGGATGTCACCGGCTCCATGCCTATTGGTAATGGTGAAACCGGATGCAATGTGTGGGTGCAAAATAATGTTATTCATTTTCTTATCGGTCGCACCGATGCGTGGAATGATGCGAATGACAACGGTTGGGTCGAGTCAATGCTTCCCAAATTGGCCAAAATCGATGTGACGATCACCCCCAATCCGTTCTCCTCGGGCTTTTCCCAGGTACTCAAACTCAAAGAGGGTGAGATAGAAATTATCGGCGGAACTGGGGTATCCCAGAAAGACATAATAATGTATGTTGACGCGAATGCGTCGGTTGTGCGCATCGAAGGCCATGGAATCCAGGCTTTTACTATGGCCGTGTCGGTAGACCAGTCGTATGGCACCGCTGTCAGCAGAACCGTTTCGGTAAGCAATAACGCCGTTGTTTTCTATCATCGGAATCCTTCGTCAAGCTATATATGGAACCAGACCACCTCGACGCAAAAAGTCGATAAAACGCATTTCACCGACCCGATGTCGAACCGTACCTTCGGCGGAATCATGCAGGGGAGCGGTTTTACCGCTTCCGGGTCTACCGTTACTTCGGCGAATGACACTGTTGCGGTATGCGAGATATTCACGCATACGAGTTTAGCGGCCAGTGTCGCTGCTTGGACAACCGATATTCAAAATATCGTTGCTGCCGCACATACCACAAGCGTTTCCCAGGCGCGAGCCGCGCATGAAAAGTGGTGGGCTAATTTTTGGGGCCGCAGCTGGATAGAACTCGACAATACTCAGACCGAAACGACCAAAAACTATCTGCTGCAACGATTTGTCAATGCGTGCGAAGGCCGCGGCGCGTATCCGGCAAAATTCAACGGATCTTTGTTTAATTTCACCGATAACAGAACCTGGGGCGGCACCTATTGGATGCAAAACACCCGGCTCATGTTTTGGCTCAATCTTGCAGCCGGCGATTTCGACCTTATGAACCCGTTTTTCAAAATGTATACCGACATGATTCCGATACGAAAAGAAGCGACCAAGGCGTTGTTCAATCACGACGGAATGAACGTTCCTGAAACTGTCCACTTTTTCGGGTTATGGGCCAATAGCGATTACGGCGACGGCATCAACACAATCAGTGGTTGGGTAGGTCTGCATTATAACGGAAGCCTTGAATTGCTTGCTATGATGCTGGATTATTATGATTTTACAAAAGATAATACTTTCGCAACGCAAAAATTGATACCGTATGCAAGGGAAGTACTTCGTTTTTGGGACGTGCATTGGCAGCGTGCAAATGGGAAATTGAACATTATTGCAAATGCGCTGGAAACCTACCGGAAAGTCACCAATCCGAGCTGCGATTTAGCGGGATTGCAATGGGACCTTGATAAATTAGTCAAATACCCTTCGTCGATTGTGCCCGATTCCCTGAAAACAACCTGGACCAGGTTGCGGGGTGAGGTGGCTGATCTTCCAACTTACAACGATAACGGTACCATGAGACTCATGTACTACGAGGGGGCAACACCATCTGCCGTAACTGCCAATTCGGAAAATCCGGAGCTCTACGCAATTTTTCCGTATAGGATTTTCGGTGTTTCCAAACCAAATATGGCGCTTGCACTCAATTCGTTTAACAAAAGGAAATTCAGCCAGACCCATGACTGGTCGCAGGATGCGGTGCAGGCAGCCTATCTTGGTCAATCGGATATTGCCATGCAATTTGTCACCAATTATTTAAAAAGCGGTACTGTGCGATTCCCGGCGTTTTTTAGCGGTGTCGACGGTTTGCCTGAAATGAACAGCGGCAATGTTTCTTCATTGGCTCTTCAGTGCATGCTTTTGCAGGCGGACAACGACACAATCCAATTATTTCCCGCATGGAACAAAACGTGGAATGTTGATTTCCGGTTGCATGGGCCCGATAATACCGTTGTCGAAGGAACTTTGAACCAGGGAACATTGACCAGGCTCGCCGTTGGTCCCGTATCCAAGAAAAACAACATCAAATTATTGAACGGAATCACCTTTGATATGAGCAAGGTTGTCGCGCTCGATTCCGCATCCACGGCTCTGATTGAAACCCGGTCGGTTCCCAAACAGCAGAAAATGACCATCACCGCTATGGGGAAATTTGTCCAATTCTCTTTGCCGGGCATACCCGCGTCTTTGGAAATCACGGATGCATCCGGAAAACTCGTTAAGCAAATTGTCAACTGCACCGGTTCCAATCTTGTTTGGAATAAGGCGGGCGTCCGCAGCGGTTGCTATTTGGTAAAAGCGAAAATGAAGCAGGGTGTCGTTACCGGAAAACTCGTATTGGCGAAATAAGCCATTTAAAAAATAACCTGAGAGGTTCTATGTCACGTTGCGGAATTTTAATAGTATGTATTCTTTTTTGCTTCGGAATAATGCCTGTTTGGGCCCAGGACACCGTTGATGCAACGACATTGACCGGTAAATTCATGTGCGGATATCAAGGGTGGTTTCAATGTCCGGGCGACGGCTCGGGCGGGGGATGGTTTCATTGGTTTCACAACCAAGACCCCAGCTATTCCCAATTGAAATGCGACGTGTTTCCCGACCTTACCGAATTTTTACCGAGCGAGCTGTATGCGACGAACATGAAATATCCGGACGGTTCGCCGGTGAAGTTGTTTTCTTCCTACAAGGTAAATACCGAGCTCATGCATTTCAGGTGGATGAAGGAAAACAACATCGACGGCGTCTGGATTCAGCGGTTTGGGCCAAAGCACGTCGGCTGGAACGACTTTACAAACAAGGTGCTTCTTAATTGCAAACAGGCTGCAGAGGCCAACGGCAGGGTTTTCACGGTTATGTACGATATAACCGGTGCCAATAACGGCACTCTTTTCAACGATCTTACCAGCGACTGGAAATATCTCGTCGATACGTTTAAAGTGACTGCAAGCTCGCGCTATTTGAAACATAAAGGTAAGCCGCTTGTGTCGGTGTGGGGGTACGGTTTTGACGACCGTTCGATTACTCCGGATGTGGCGTTAAAAATTCTGAACTGGTTTCATACCGATGCAGATGCGAAATACCAAGCAACGGTAATGGTCGGCGTGGTGAGCAACGGTGCCACACATTGGCGCACGCTTGGTGAACCGTGGGCTTCCACGATTCGAAGCGCCGACGTCATCAGCCCGTGGTTTGTCGGAAGCTTCGGCGATGCCTCGGGAGCCGATAATTTCAAAACGAACCGAATCGTACCCGACATTGCAGAATGCAAAAAGCTCGGCATCGATTATTTACCTGTGGTGTTTCCCGGGTTTTCCTGGGCGAATATGACTCGCGGGAGTGCGACACCGGGTCCTCAAAACCAGATACCCCGCAAAGGCGGTACGTTTTATTGGGAGCAAATTTACAATGCAGTAAGCGCGGGCGCCACGATGCTTTACGGAGCAATGTTCGACGAAGTCGATGAAGGAACTGCAATTTTGAAAGCATGTCCTAAAAAGTCTCTTGCACCTGCGGATTGGTGGCTGACGCTGGATGCCGACGGCTACAATTTGCCGAGCGATTGGTATTTGCGGCTTGCCGGAGAAGCCGGTCGTTTGCTTAAAAACCAAAGGTCGTTGTCGAAAAGCATGCCGATCAATCCGCTTAATCCTGATTCGGGAAAAGTTTCGGTCCAAAAATCAAATAAAGCGGAAAATTCCCCTCAATTCATTAAAATCAAAAACGGGCTTCTTACCATAACGAATGTCGGAAAAGCAAAAACAACGGTTGCCATATCGCGTTTAAACGGTGAAAAAGTATTTAAAGGCGAATTTGCCGCTCGTGACAATGAAATTGAGATTCCGCTTTTCACCCTGCGAAACTTTGCAAACGGAGCGTATCTTTTACGGATACAATCCTCAAATCAATCGATTTTCTGTAAACCGATACTTCTATCCCGATAATGTAACTTAAATAGCCCTCATTAAAAAGGACCGGTTTCGATAAACCGGGCTTTTTTTTATTATACCCACCGTATACAAAAAGGATACGAAAAAGCGAAAAACAAGACGAATTTTCGGATTTTTACACAATAGTATGATAAATTCTTAATGGTATCTTGTTTACCGTTCCTATAAGTATTTTATCGTATAGCCCTTTCCGTTTTTAGTGAAAATCAAATAATTTGAGAATGAAATAATTTTATACGGTAAAAATATTGTTTACCGGTTTATTGAAAATAGTCGTAATTGAATTTGATTTATGATAAACGTGATGTTGACAATGCGTAAGGGCAGAGTAATCGCTCAACCAAAGGAGTGCCAATGTTTTTTCCCCAACTTTTCAAAAGATGTCCTAAAACCGGTCGTATTCGCGGAATTAACAAGCAAGCATGGCCCGCATGGACATTGCTTTTTTCCGGCATAGCGGCGACTATTTGGTATCTGGTTCGGGTAATTCCAAAGCCTTCGCGTGCAAACTATCCCTGTTTACAAGCGACATCGCCGATTCGGCTCGGGTTTTTAGCTTATATCGTGGCGCTTGCGGGTTCCGTATTGTCGTTCCGCAAAGCATCGGCATTTTTTCGGAATTCGAAGTATTTTTTTGCAACCCTTTTTCTAATTTTAAGCGGCGTTTTCCTCATGGCTTTTATTGCCGGCGATGCAAAACCCGCTTCTGCCGCGCCTACCGGCACGGGCAAGGGAATTTATCCCGGTCGCGTCACCTGGGTATACAATCCTAATGCCGCAAAATGGACCGGTACGGGTAATTACTGGGATGCAGCGGTCAATCCGCAGGCCGAATACGACAAGGCCTTTACCGCCGGCATTGTCAACTTGTCGGGCGGAACAACCGACGCCGATTCGTGGGACAAAATTTTCAAATGGTTCAATAATTCTCACGGTCGTACCGGAACCGGATATCAAAGCGGCGATAAAATCGCGATAAAGATCAATCAGAACAATGCCATAAATCAGGGCAGCACTGCCGACAATCAAAGCAATGCCAATCCGCAGACCTGCGTCGCGATACTAAAAAGTCTCGTTGCCGCAGGCGTGCCTCAGGCGGACATTTGGATTGGGGATCCCAGTCGCGTCGTTACCGACAATATCGTAAATGCCATTAAAGCCGCATGCCCTAATGTCAATGTCGTCGACCATTTCGGCGGCACCAACCGGGTGACGTCGTCCACGGTAGCCAATGCGTTTCCCAACACCGATGTGGCCACCGGTGAAATTTCCTGTTTCTATAACGCCCGCTATATTATATGTCAACCGCTCTTAAAAGGACATTCGGGCCAGGTCATTACCTTTGGCGCAAAAAACTTTTACGGCATAACCGGTATTTCGAATTTGTGGCAGGACAATAACAGGCACCCGGGCGACAACGCCTTGACCGCGTTTATGACAAATGCCAATTTCGGCGGCAAGGTCGTGCTGTGGTGCATGGATGCAATGTATCCGAATCCCAATCTCGACGGCACGCCGTCGAACGGAACCGCAATCGCCCCGTTTAGCGGTAAGCAAATGTCGAGTTTCATCATGTCGCTCGACGGCGTTGCCGAAGAATGCGTTTCATACGATTTCTGGTCAAGCATTTACAATCAAACCGGCGGTACCAATTATATGGTCAATGCCGCAAATGCGGGCGTCGGCGTGTATGAACATTGGAACAATGCAACTGCCCGGCAATATACCAGAAATTTGAATCCCACGGCAAACGGCATCGAACTTGTTTCCGTAAATCCGACAATCAACATAACCCGGACAACGCTTCCGGCTACAATTCAGGCCGAAGATTATAATGTGGGAATCGAAGGAGTTGCTTATCATGATGCCGATGCCGCAAATACCGGCGGCGTATACCGAACCGACGGTGTCGACATTCAGGCCTGTACCGATGCGGGGGCCGGTTATAATGTCGGATGGATTAACGCAGGAGAATGGTTGGCATACAATATTAAAGTCCCTGCGGCGGGAAGCTATTCGTTTACCGCCCGTGTTGCGTCGGCCACGGCAGGAACGAAAACGCTCAAAATCCAAATCGACGGAGCCGATGTCGCAAACGGATCGGTAAACTTTACCACCGCAAACGGATGGCAATCGTGGGCCGACGCTGTTTCGGGAACATTCACACTCCCTGCCGGCGATCATGAATTGCGCGTGTATATGGTTACGGGAAATTTCAACTTCAATTATATCACCTTTACAAGCATGGTTCCTCCCAATGCTCCTCCAACGGTTTCAATTACAAGCCCGGCGAATAATGCGCATTTCTCAACGTCGCCGGTCGATATTACCATGCTGGCAAATGCGACCGATTCAGACGGATCGGTGTCGCGGGTCGATTTCTATAACGGTACGACCCTGGCCGGCACAGTGACTTCGGCGCCGTATCAGTTTACATTTGCGGCAATTCCAAACGGCGCCTATACGCTAAAGGCAATTGCCACCGACGACAAGGGGGCGAGCACGACCGCTTCGATAACGACCTCGGTAGGCAATTATCCGCCCACGGTTTCGATAACAAGTCCGGCGAACAATGCCTCGTTCACCGCTCCCGCAACCGTGATTGTCAACGCCTCTGCACAGGATGCCGACGGCAGTATCGCTCAAGTTGAATTGTTCAACGGTACGACGTCGCTGGGTGTCGTAACCGCAGCTCCGTTTTCCTGGACTCTTTCTGGCCTTGCCGTGGGGGCGTATACTCTCAAAGCAATCGCAACCGACGATAAAGGAGCAACGGCAAACGCGTCTATCGCTGTAACGGTCAATCCGGCAGGACCGTTGGAATTGGCGCAAGGCAAGGTTGTCACGGCATCGTCGACCGAAAAAGCGGGAACGGAACCCGGCCTTGCAGTTGACGGAGTGAGTACGACGCGCTGGTCGTCGGCATTCAGCGATCCGCAATGGATAATGGTCGATTTGGGTGCGCTCTATGCCGTAAGCAGGGTCACGCTTTCATGGGAAGCGGCGAGCGCGAAGGATTATCAGATTCAGTTGTCGACTAATAATTCGACCTGGACAACCGCCATAACCAAAACAGGCATGGCAACCGGTGCCCGGACCGACGACATAACCGCCATAACGGGCAATGCGCGTTACGTGCGAATTTACGGCACCGCACGGAACACGGCTTACGGCTATTCGCTGTATGAAATAAAGGTATACGGCACGCCGGCCAACGCCGCGCCAACGGTAGCCATCACAAGCCCTGCAAACCAGGCGAATTTCAGCGCAATACCCTCGGATGTCAATGTCACGGCAGTTGCTTCGGATGCGGACGGCAGTATTGCGAAAGTAGAGTTTTATAACGGAACAACGCTTGCCGGTACGGTGAATGCCGCGCCGTATTCCTGGACATTTGCATCTCTTGCCCAGGGCAGCTATACGCTCAAGGCCAGGGCATACGACGACAAAGGCGCGACAAGCGATGCACTCGTGAACGTTACGGTCGGCACTGTCACGCCGGTTGAAATCGGCAAAGGCAAAACCATTGTTGCTTCGAGCGAAGAAACCAATAACGGAACGCTTTTGAAAGCGACCAACGCAAATGACGGCAATACGGCCACCCGTTGGTCGAGCCTGTTTGCCGATCCGCAATGGATACGCATCGACCTCGGCGCAACGTATCTGATTTCGCAAGTGACCCTTACGTGGGAAGCGGCATCTGCCAAAAACTATACCATCGACGTATCGTCGGACGGGTCGACATGGTCGACAATTTCAACAAAAACGAATATGGCGACCGGTGCGCGCACCGACGACATTACGGGGCTGAGCGGTTCGGGACGGTATATCCGAATGAACGGCACTGCCCGCAACACGACCTATGGATATTCTTTGTTTGAGTTCAAAGTGTACGGAACCCCTGCCGTCGTCGGCAGCGCCGCACCGATGACCACGGACGTGCTTACGCAAAAACGAGGGGTTGCGGAATACAAACTCGATATTACATCCGTTCATGCGCATGAGATCGGGTTTACGCTTCCGGCCCAGGGATCGTATGAACTTTCCCTGTATTCCCCGGCCGGAGTCATGGTAAAGTACGTCGTTTCTTTCGGTGCCATGGGACCAAATGCACTTGCAGCGAACCTTCCTTCCGGAATGTATTTGCTTACTCTTAAAACGCAAAGCGGGAGCATTCGGAAAATGATGCGTATTCTTCAGTAAGGTACTGCGAGGTTATTACGTGAAAAGCCTTGTTCGCCCATACGGCGAACAGGGCTTTTTTCGATTTTAAACCGATCTCGGAATTACGCAATGGAAATCGTTCTGTTGTTTATCTTCACCGTATCTTGGACTTATATTTATAGCGTGGTTCTGAGGCGGATTAAAAGGCCGTATAGGCCGGTATATTATTCCTTAACCTTCGATGAGGGTGTTTTATGCAGACACAAAAACTTATTCGCTTAACGGCATTAACGGCATTGGTCATTGCCGCATTCTTGGTGTCGATGTCGTTTGTTTCCGCGCAAATGCCGGCAAAAGATGAAAACACCGATTTATGGCGGGTAAGGGGAATGGCCCAACCGAGCGGATTGCCGCCCAGCGGTTTATGGAGGGCCGATTCGTTATACATCGGCGCGACGTTCTTGCGGGATACGACAAAACCGTTTATCGTATGGCTATACGATCACGGCAGCGCCTCATATCAAGGTGCATTATACCTTATGCTTCCTCCGTCGCCGGGAAAGCCCGACACGACGTATTTCCTTTTTAAGAACAAATGCAATACCACACCCGAACGAATCGATTTGACACCGGTCGCATCGACCATTCATCATCTCGATACGCTGTTCTTTATGTATAAATCAACCCTCGACGGCGGATGCGGCACCACCAATAAGTTGGCAAAAGATACCGAAATGCTTTTTACCGGACCAAACAGGGCGCCGGGCGAAGGCTGGCAACATATTGACAGACATTACAGCTCGCGCCAGGACACCACCACCTTTTTTAGTCTCGATCAGCAAAAGAGGGTTCCGTTCGGCCGCCGTTGGTGCGAAGCGGGCTGGATTCATACGCAAACAAACGGGACCGTGCGTACCGATACGGTCGAATTCGGGTTTGAAGATCAACTTCACGGCAGCGACATGTATTATGAGGACATCAAATTCGACGTTACCGGCGTGTTCCTTATCCATTCTTTGACATTAGATACTCTCATGCTGAGCTTTTTCCCGGTCAGGGACACGGTCGGCATCGGCGACAGTATTTCGTTCCATACGGTTATCATCGGAACCGACAGTCTCGGCAAGCAGTTTCAGGATTCAACCAACCTTGCAAAGAACATCACCTGGCAGTTAAAAAAGCCCGTTTCGAGCCAAAGCAGTATGACGCTTGGAAACGGCCCCAGCAATACCAATACGTTTAAAGCCGTGACCGGCGGCGAAAAAGACACCATTATCGTTTCGTACACCGATCCGAAATCAGGGGCGACATTGCAGACCAGGCAGGTCATTTTCGTCAAGGCCAATGCGCCCCCGATAACGAATATGGACGTGACCGCAACCGTCCTGGATACGAATAAAAACGGCCATATCGACAGGATCGATTTGACCTGGAACACTTCCGATACCATCAAAACGCCGATGCCGTCCGTATCGGACCTGATCAAATCCCTGACCCTGGTGACTCTTGACGGGAACAGAATAGTCTTGCAACCGTCCAACATCGTATATGACAAGAACGGAAAAACCATTCATATTATCGTGACAGAAACCACGGGGTCGATCTATGAAACCGGCGTCAATACGGGTTCGTCGCAATTTATTTTGACCAACCTGCCCATGACCACGGGTGGGCGTCCGTTTTTCATTAGTGCGATCGTAGACGGTGCCGCGCCGGTGATAAAGGCGGTTTGTTTCGTTCCTGCCGGTAAATTCGACACGCTCCGCGTCACGTTCAGCGAGCCGGTGAACTCAACAAACAAACCGGGCGATCCCAAAAACGACTATTTTAGTTTTGTAAACACCCTGAACAATACGAACCATTCGTCGTCGGAATTTCTCAATTCCGTGATCAATCAATCGGACCGGTTTTTGTATCTGTACGAGTCGTCGAAAATATTGACCAATGCATTGCTTGTCTAGGAAGGGAGCAGAACTCCCTTTCAGCTCGGGACATGCGGCGACGTCTCGATAATATCCGATTATCATGTTGCATCCAATCCCTTTAAACCGGGCGTTACCCAGATTCCGCCGTCGCAACAGGACGGAACCAAGCCGAACGTGCCGTACGGGACGCGTATAGAAGTTTCCTTTATAAAAGCCGTGACCAAAGACGTTGCCGACGGGTCGATATCCGGTTCCATCGTAATTTTCGACGCAGTGGGGAATACGGTTTACAAAAGTTCCGAAATGTCTAAGGAAACGAATAAGAATGTGCCGAAATTGTTTTTGAATTGGGACGGAAAAACCACCAAAGGTATTAACGCGGGGGCAGGGACCTATGTCGCACGCATTCTGATAACCGATCATACGACCGGTGTGACGACGACGCTTCGCCAAGTCATAGGTGTCCAAAAATGAGCGGCGTAAAGGCGGGCGAATAATTCAGTGAAATATTTTAAGTTTTCAGATTTGTCATATGGAACCTGTTTCGAATCGACATCGGGCAGTTCGGAATATTTCCTGGTTCTCCGTTCGGAACCCGGTGAAAGTTTAAACGACGTGCTGTCGGCGTTAAACGGGCGCTATTCCGAAGCTCTTGGCCAATGCGGTTTGCTCGACCACACCGCGGTGTTCTCGAAAATCTTTGTCAACGATTTGATAAACCAGAAAAATGCAATCAAGGAATCCGCTCTTTACTCCCGGCTGCTTCAAGGCGCCGTTTCCGTCATCGAACAAAAGCCCCTTGTCTCCGCACCGGTGACGTTGCTCTCGTATCATCTTAAAAAAGCCGACGGGACCGGTTTCCAAAAAAGCAACAGCATTTTGCAAGGGTCGTTTCAAAACGCTTCGCGTGCGCAAGGCATACACTATCGTATGCTGCATACGGCGAATTTCGCCGATGAAAGCGCAACTGATTCGTATTCGCAGACCACGCGCATTCTGCAAAACCTGTTCGAATCCATTCACGATGCCGAAATGGACGTCCTTTCCAATACCATCAGGACATGGATTTATATCAGAGACGTTGACACGCAATATAAAGGCATGGTCGATTCGCGCAGGGAATTCTTCGCCAGGCACGGGCTCACGAACGAGACCAGATATTTGGCAAGCACCGGTATAGAAGGACGGGGAGAATCGGTACGTCATAAGGTGATCATGGATTCTTTGTCCATAGCGCCGCTTAAGCCCGGGCAAATCGTCCGCATGCACGCATCGGAAAACATGTCGGAAACCATTTCGTACAATGTGACGTTTGAACGGGGACTGCGCGTTCGCTTCGGCGACCGGTCGCATTTGTATATTTCCGGAACTGCCAGCATCGACGCCCAAAGCAATGTTGTTTTTATCGGCGACGTTGCGAAACAAACCCGGCGGGCAATCGCCAATGTCGAGGCGTTGTTGTCCCATCAAGGCGCGGCTCTAAACGATTTGGCCTATTTGTTCGTTTACTTGCGTAATTTTACCGATTGGCCCAAAGTCGAACCGGTTTTGAAAACGGCGATTCCGCCGCAGTTGCCCATTATCGCTTTGGAAGCCAAAGTATGCAGGCCTGCCTGGCTCATAGAAGTTGAGGGCGTTGCGATCGTTCCCGACGCAACCGAATTTCCCGCGTTTAGTTGATTATTCAATTCATAATCCCGGTTTACTGATTCGTCAATGATTTAAGAAATGCGATCAGGTCCTGTTTCTCCTGCACAGTCAAATGCATCGGCCATCCGGATGGCCAGGGCCGGATTGTCGAAAGAATGCGTCGCGAGTTCATGGCGCATGTCAACATTATTCAACATTGTTGTGAGATCAAATTTCAGGCGGATATTGCCGGTTTGCGCTTTACCGACGGAAAAAAGCATCGGAATGTCGATTGTCCGTTTCATAGTAGGGGATTGAACAATTAATACAAATATTATTAGACGTATTCTCTTCGGCTCTATTGATGCTCTCAGGTAGTCTGCTCTTATTGCTTTGAAAAGAAATAAATACTCTTTGCAAGGAGTGACGGATTGGTTTGTACTCTGCGGCCATAAACATCATAAAAGTAACTATGTAACGGATATTGATTGTCGGGCATTCTATAAAGGACTACAACCTTTTTAAATCGAAGCGATCCATTAGAATTATAGCGGGAATTTTGTTCTGAAATCCGTTTTGCATGTGAAATATCATAAGGGCTATTTCCGTTAAAACTTATCAGTCGGATGGTGCTTATTGCCCATTGTTCTATACCGGGATTATCCGAGCTTTTACTAAACCTATATATCAATCCAACGTTTTCAAGAGAAAAGGAGGTATCAATCTCTTCATATACCATAACATCAACGTAATTCAAATGATAATGAGAATACCCTATCAATTTATTAAATCCGAAGAAACTTCCGCGGTCAATATGGAATATAGAAAAAGAATCCACAAAACTAGCCGTGTCTTTTGTTGATAAATTAAAATAGATTGCTAGTTTTCCGGCAGAAACAATAGTATCCCGTTTCTTAATAATTGAATCAATTGAATAAATCGTATCAATTGCGCGGCTAGCTCTTCCGGAATCTATTCCGCTATCACGAACCGTTACGTTAAAGATAATATTATTAGTATCTTTAGTATCCCGGGACATCTTAGATATCGATATCGTTTTTATTAAAATATGATTTGGGGTTCCATCAACATTTGCAGTTGAATCTTTATATACCCAAATGTTTCCAACTTTAATAGGAGCAAAGTCGACAGTGAGAGAAAAAATGGGAAAACAAATAATGAATAACAAGCAAATTGCGTTGAGAATTATTCTCATAAATTATTTCCAATGATTAAGATATTATCAAAATAACTAAAACCTTTTGCCATGAGGTGCCTTGGAAATAAAAAGTGTTTTCTAACAGAAAACAAAAGAATATTAAATAGGTGATTTCTTTTTTAACATTATTCATCCGGAATAAGAGGATATTGCAAAAAAAATGCTCTGAATTGTTAATTTGTTGCCTTAAAATTAAAAATTCATAATTATAAATTCCATGCGTTGAGTTAAAAAGTAAGGAACAGAGATCCCCGCATAAGTCCGGATTTCGATTTCATTTCAAATATATAAAATCCGTTATGCAAATGATACTTTTCCTTTTCCATAATAATTTGCGACCCTCCGGCAGAAACAGGAATTCGGGAAATCGCACCATTGATGGAAATCAGTCGAAATTCCGTTTCAATTAAAGGGTTGTAAAAATCAATAGTAATGACGTCCTTCGATTTCCTATGAATGGCGGCGATGGCGGTGATATTCCCGCTATTGGGCATCCGAATTCCCGCATCGCTATTGAAATTCGGCAAATCATCGGCAGTGCAAATGGCCGGATCATTGACGAATATTGTTCCGTTTGCCTGAAGTTGTACTTCCTGATATCCGGTCCAATAGTAAACGAACGAGAACGACGGCACATTATTGATAAATTTGAGCGTGAAAGTGTTATCGCCAGGAGTGTTATTCGGTTCGTTCTGATTGAGTCCCCATTGCGTAGAGCCGTACGGCTTTTTAAAAGAGAGCAGGGCGTCGTGGATGGTTTTATCATTCACACCGGGAAAAACGAGCGCTCCGTTCGTATCGAAATAAGTTTTGTCGTACGAAAAATAGTAAGCACCGGCGACAACGTCGACGTATGCGTCTCCGGGATACCATGGTTTGATATTCGAATAAGCCGGAGCTTTGTTGAGTACCCATGCTTCCCAGCAAAAAATGAGGTTATGCAACCCTTTCGTATTGACATAATAGTTATACACGTCTATCCAGAGGTTTTTAAAACCGATCGAATCTTTCCCGTCGCAATAATACTTGCTTTGATTGAATTCGGGAAACGGGCGGAAAAGGACCGGCACATTCGCGTCTTCCAACTGTTGCAATCCGGCTGCGATTATGTCAATCGAATTCCAAAAGGATGTTTTTGCCGCCGAAGCAGGTGCAGTGCGCAACAGTTCCGACAATGTACCGTCCGAATCGGACGGCAATCGCCCGGATTGAAAGCTCCACGGATTCGGTGCAACCGCGGTGAGATGGATAATCGAATGATTGGTGTTCCAAATGCCGATGAGTTTATTGTTGATTTGCTGGTCGAGCGCGGCACTCAACGTATACGGAGAACCTGCGGCGTTTTTGTTATTCGAATCGTAGCGGGAACCGACCAGCGCAGGGAGTTTGTTGTTTACGGCATAGGCATTTATTTGAAATTGATTCGGATCGACTATTTCGTTGATTCCTCCGAGATGTTGCCCTTCCAGAACCCTGTTTGTATTTGATCCGGCACGCGAGGCGAGAAATGCATAAACGTTTTTTGCTACCGTCGAGGCATTCGGATCACTCAATACCGCGCCCGAACCGAATGCGGAAAAGGATATGGACAGAGAAACTATAGCGGTCGTCAATCGAATTGGTTTCATAAAATCTTCCTGAAAACTTAAATTGCTATCAGTGAATGAATTTTTTACAATAGATGCGTTTTCCAGAAAAGTGCCAACGCGGTGCCCGCACCTGCGCTGTATCCGCCTGCAAAAAGCCATGCGGTATCGATTTTATACGTTGCCGCATGAGCAACCATGAAGCGCATGGCAGCGTGGGCGTCCTGATGCACTCTGTATACCGCTTTTTCCCATGATAGCGTATCGGTACAAGGTGCGACTTCATGTCCTAACCGGTAGTCGATGGCAACGGCGACAAAGCCCCGTTCCGCAAAATCCAGGCAGTATTCCGAAACTTGGCTTCTGTTTCCCGAAACAAACCCGCCGCCAAAAATCATCATAATGAGAGGACGTTTGGAAATCGTTTCCGCAGAGTTCTTTGGATAATACACATCCAATTTCAACGTTTGATTCGCACCTTGCCAATCTATCACATTTGCAAACGGCATCGAGTCTATTTGAATTTGATTGGCGCTAAATGTAGGCGTTTGAGTAAACCGATTATCATTAGAACAATATTGCCCCCGGCAATTGCGCGTGTTGGCAAACAGCAAAAAGCAAACAAAACATAAAACGATTTTCATACTATTAATTATACCCTCGATAAGACTTTTTTTATTGAAAATAATAGGAAACTGTTTGCTATTCCCGAAGAAGCAAAATTGTTTACCATTAAAAGTTGCTAGTATTCATTACCATTTTCGCAATAATCGTGCCGTTGGCGAAGCCCCGTTCCTATTTTATTACATTTCAATATGTTATTAAAGGTTTTTATTTAAGATGAATACATTGAATGTATCATTTGCGATACGAGCAAGGGGAGCGATGTATCGATATCGATACCCGAAGACCGATTTCAGGTATATTCGCGGGAATTCTTTCGGTTGACGGTCCGTCGGTTGCGGTGTTGTTTTTTGTAGAGACGTTCGGCCGAACGTCTCTACAATGACGGTGTTGAGACCGATTCGGTCCTTGGTTTCAACCATGCGCACAATTCCGTGAAAATGATTCGGCATCACCACAAATTCATCGGGCAATAATCCTCGACAGATAACAAACGATTTGCCCCATTCATTTTGAATATTTGTGCCGTATTCGTTCAGACACATTATTCTATTGTCAATATGGCCAAACAAATGTTCACGATTATGGGTTACCGTAATGAAATAATATCCGGGTGATGTATAAAGGTTTCTGGACGACTATAAACTTTAGCAAAAATGGCTATGGGACAGTAATTCGCAGCGGGAAAAAAATAGCAAGCAATCCTGATAAGTTCATTGGTAGAGCCTAAAAGTTCATTGAATATTCAAAAAATATCATTTACAGAGGTCAAAAGTTCATTTACAGAAATATTTTTAGGGCATTTTGCCGTTGCCGGAGATAAAAAACCTCTATTTTATTCAAATTTTATTTATAAAAGCGATAAAAAAGGCTTTGTAAATGAACTTTATACTTTGTAAACGTTCCATTTTATTATGTAAATGATGCAAAAATCCTGTAAATGAATTTTGGGACAGGATTTTTGGGAGTTTAAGATGATTTTCGGAACGAACTTGAATCGAATCAAACAAGACGATTTGTCCCGATTTTACATTACACGATCGGATAGGGGAAGAAAACGATGTTCCCATTCTTAAAAAAAACATTTCCTTGGATCCGTTTGCCGGTCATTATTATGAAGCCCGTCAGGATCGAAATGAACACCTGCTTCATTGCAAGTCCCAAGGCAAGTTACTCGAATTTGATGTTGTCGAACGATATCGCGGCGGTATGGGCGAGGTATTTATTGTTCGACAAGAACAATCGGGCACAAAGCCGAGCTTATGGGCGCTTAATTCAGTTGGAAAGGTTCTCTTACCGCGATTGTCACGCTTGTTGGCCCCGGATGTTTTTCGTACGCAGCCAGGCCGGTTTACTTTGCAATGTATATAATCGGATTCGGTCTTGGAATTGTTCTATATCTTGTTTATATATGGTTCAAATCGAAAAGAAAAGAAAAAAAATGCGCGGATTCAGTATTTCGGAACCATAGAGACGCCCAAATTGGGCGTCTGTACGATGGGGATGGAATTCCAATAATCCTTATGATTCCCCAAATTGTGCGGCTGTACGATGGGGATGGAATCAAAATATGCATGATAATTTCATGGAAAATTCATTATGATTCCCGATATGAAATTTCATGATCAATATCCCGAATATTATTCCCGCGAATTCCCCAAAAATTAATTCGGATATGCCGAATTATCATTTTTCCATTTCATGGGATTATTGATTATATATTTCCTAATTCGATTTAATTCATTATTATTTCGGATAATATGATCGTGGAATCGCGGATGCCATGCAAATTCGGGATTGATTTTTCGTGATTGAATGGTGCAAATCCGTTTATATTGATTAATGATTATTCCGATAATCCCGGGTTTCCATTGGGGTTTTTGCCCGGCGGGATTCGTTGTAGAGACGCCCAAATTGGGCGTCTGTACAGATGCAGAAATTTCATTCGGCGTATGCGTGAGGGTGCCCAAATTGGGCGTCTGTACAATGGGAATGGAATCCAATAATCATTATGATTCCCAATATAAAATTTAATGATCAATATCCCGAATTATTAATTCCGCAAATGCGAAATATTGCCGCGAATATGATTTCGTACAGACGCCCAATTTGGGCGTCTGTACAATGGGGATGGAATCCAATAATCATTATGATTCCCAATTTGGGCAAAATCATAATTCCCATTAATGCCGATAAATGATTAATTATCAATAATAAAATGAATATAAATTTTTGCCATGTATCGGAAAAGAGGGAACGGCCAAAAGAGGGATAAAAAAAGGCCGGCATGAATATGCCGGCCTTTTCATGAATGTAAATCAATGCTTAGCGGATGATGCGTTGCACCGACGATGATCCGTTTGTGCCGCTGAAACGGACAAATAGGATTCCGTTCGTTTTACCCATGGGAACTTTCATGACGCTGCGTTGCGACATGGAAGGCGTTAGGGTTGCGATTGCGCGTCCGATTGCATTATACACCACGATGGAACGAGTGTTCCTGATATTGGAAATCTCGAGGCCTGCCGGTGTGTTTTTAATGATGGGGGACGCAGACATGTTCGCCATTGACACATGCTTGTTGGAAATTGCGGATGCGCCGCTGAGAGTCGTTCCGTTAACAATGAGCCCGCTTATGACGAAATTACCCGCGCCGCCCGTAGTGGTGGAGAGTTCCATGTCGGGCGTAAAATCGATGTCCGTGATGGAATCAAGACGAAGCGGTGCGACCTTAGTGGGGTTGGACGGCTGTTGGAAATCGCTCAAAGCAAGAGTATCTATTCGAACGGATGCGGATATCGGCAATGAATACTGATAGCAATCGCCGTCGCTTGCAAGTGCGGGATCGGTCAGGGAAATCAGAAGGTTCGATGTCGATTTGTACGTAACGATAACGGACGTCAATCCTTTGTATGAACCGGCGGACGCGTCGACATTGACGCCGACATAGGGGTAATCGTTGTCTGTCGGCTGTTTCACCAATGTCCAAACCCCGGTAAGCGCGGTCGCGGTCTTTGTCATGGTGATTTTTGAACCGTAGGTATCGATATAAGAATCCCACGTGCCGTTTGCAAACATATCGAACGCCCCGCCGCCGCTGGTGAGTGCGAAGGTCGCGGTGATTGTTTTGTTGGCATTCATGGTGACCGATGCCGTCGTTGCGGTTCCGGTAAAATCGCCGCTCCATGAAACAAATTTAAAACCGGCATCAGGCACAGCGGTCAAAGTGACTACCGTCCCGGGAGCGAAGCTTGTGCCTGTCGGGCTTGTGGTGACTTTACCGCCGGAAGTTGCGGTAATGGCCAAGCTGTTATTATTGGCGCTTGTTTTGAATTGTTTGAGTTTTGTCCAAAGTGCAGACGATGTCCAATTTGGGTCCGATAGCTTCAGGTCCCATACGCCGATGCTTGCGCCGATTTTTAAAAGTTGATCAAAGTGAGTACTCCATTTGCTTTGCCATCCGGCGGCATTTTCCGTGTTGAACGAAGGAATACACATTGAGATCTGTGATGCGGCATAGCCGACGGCTTTACCAATACCTTGCTGCGTGCTGTAATAGTATTGATCGTCGCCAACAACATTGGGATCCGATCCTTCGCAATCGGCTTCTCCGCCTTCCGCGTAAAGCATATCATGAACGAAATCGACTTTGCCCACCCAATCTTTCCACCAATCACTATTGGGAACATTATCCGGATTATCCGGTGCATCTGCAGTGGTGCAAACCGTAAGCATTTTGCAATTGGTTGTGCTTGCTTTTAGCTTACCGGACAACGTTGTTATGAAAGCGCTAAATTGTGTCCGTGTCTGGCTTGATTGACTGGTCGATATGCCATATCCTTCGAGGTCCAAGTCGATACCGTCCATCTGATACGCATTTGCTTCATTAATAAGTGCAGTTGCAAACGCATTGGCATTTCCAAAGGCGCTTGAGGCAAGGTTCCAATCCCACGATGCATTGTTGGCTACCGTTAAAAGCACTTTGATACCATTTTGGTGAGCCCAAGTAACAAAACTTGAGGGATTATCGGCACCTTTGGTTACACCACCGGAGGCCGTCGGTGTCCAAAATTGAAGGCATACCGTGGTTATCGCATCTTTGGGATTCACACTTCCATACGATTGCTGCAAAGCTCCGACACCTGTGCCGGCCGCGGCCCAAAATGCCACTTCGCCGCCGGCTTTAACTACATTTGCGGCAAATAGGAAAGCGCAAAAAACCAGGATTGCAATTTTTTTCATCTGATCTTCCTTTTTTTAAAGGTAATTTTCAATAAATATAGTTATAAGATAGGATGTTTTACCGGAGATTTCTTTGCAGAAAGTCCTGAAATTGTTTGCAAAACCGTTTAGCCTTTGAAAACCATCTAAAAGAAAATGAAATCCAAAATAAATATCTCGATGGAAATTATCTAAATAGAGTTTTATTGCATAAAAAAGTTAAGGACCAATATCGCCATTAACATCGGTTTTAATTAATTGTACTTTGCCGCCTTTAGATCCGCAGATAATGAATCCGCCATCAAAGGTTTGCTGAATGGAATTTGCAATACCCGCATTGGAATAAGTTTTCGAAAGAAGAATCACTCCATTTGGGTCAAGTATTAAAAGTTTTATTGTATTCGGTTCCGATGTCGCAGTATTTCCTATTAATGCAAAATTGCCGTTAGCAAGCTTCTGAAAAGAATTATTCCCGCTAATAGTCATGTTTCCCAATGATTTTAACCATAGACTGTCGCCATAAGAATTTGTTTTAATCAAATAGGAGGAAAATGGCGAATATTGAGAATCTACGACCATGAAAAATCCCTTGTCATACGTTTCCCGAATAGATTTTGAATGGAAATAAAATCCCAAATTATAGTATTTAGTCCAAAGAGTATCACCAACTTCATTAAACTTAGCGATTCCCGGAGCATTGCCGCCAATGGCTAAGACATAATTACCGTCCGTAGTTGCGGTGGATGAATATGCTTCATAGGGAAACATGCTTTTGGCCCAAATCGAATCACCGGCCGGCGTACATTTGCCCCACCTTGTCACCGCACCGAGCATTGCAACATACGTGTAGCCGGTAGCAACAAATCCGGGGCTAGCGGAGTTTTTAGATTGTAAAATTGAATAAATAATACCGCCGGTGAACGATTTACTCCAAGTGTTTGCAGTACCAATATTTCCAAGGGCATCGGTTTTTAGAAGATAATCGATCGAACGACTATTCGCTGTTGTAAAGCCGCCCGATAGAATTCCACCATCGGATTCGACTCGGCAGATAGTATTTAATCCGCAACTTATCGTACCGTACGAATTACACCACAGGCTATCGGATGAACTGTTTATTTTCATGATCATCGCCCTGCCGGTAGCGGTCCCATTGTAGTTGGACATACAGAAAACATATCCCGAATCCGGCCATTGAATCACCGACGTTCCCGATTCGGAAATATTGTAAACGTGCTGAAACCAATTCTTTGTTGAAAAGTTTGCAGGATCCGAAAATTCAGTCGTATCTCTTGAATATTTGCTTGTTCCTATTGAATAGTAACCCCTGATTTTATAGCAGTACTCTTTGTCTATTTTAAGCATGCTATCGACCATTCCCGTCGAGGCAGTATCTTTGATAAGCGTGTAAGAACCAAGTATCCCGTTGGCCGATCTGTAAATGCAATATTTTTCACAATTCGACACAAAAGGCCAGGAAATAGAAATTGCCCTGCTTGTCGCGGTAATCAAAGCGGTTGGGTTCGGCTTCGATAATACCGGTCGATAAAATATTTGAAACGATTTGGTGATCGATTTACCGGCGCTATCCGTTTCGGATATGGAAATGGAATGCCAAACTTTTTTAGTGATTCCCGCAAGGCTTAAACTCCAATTGGTCAAACCCGTCACGGCAATGCCGTTGCCGTCTATTTTTGCCGTTAGTCCTTGTACGCCCGCTTCACTTGCCGCCGTTCCAGTGATGACCGGGTTGGCTTCAGTTACATAACTTGAATCATTTGTGAGAGTCGGAGCATTTACCGTAATTACCGGCGTTGAGGTAATTGTCAATGAAGCACCGGAGCTTGTCAAGGTACCGACGGGATTAGTCAGAATTACCGTATAAGTCCCCGTATCCCTTATCGTTGCCGGATCAATAGTCAGAGATGCGGTTACGGCGGACGGAGACGTGCAATTGACGCCATTTTTCCGCCATTGGTATGACGGCAAGGGAGTTCCGGAGGCGACCACGGTAAAGGTTACGGAAGTACCTGCCTTCACTGTTTGATTTATCGGCTGAGTAATAATCCCCGGACCTTCGTTGCCGGGCATCGTCTTGGAAACGGTGAATTGTACCGTTAGCGTATCTGCAAGAGGCGGTATTCCATTATCAATGGCCGTAAATATCACGGAATCGGTTCCGATAAAACCTGCAATCGGTTTATAAATGAAAACATTATTATTATAAGTATATCCGGCGGGCGCTTTTAAAACGGCAACGGAATCCGATGTGCCGGAATCGGGGTCGACGACGGCAACGGACAGCGTACAAATTTCTCCTTCGAGGTAACTTTTCCTGCCCAATACCGTCAGGCCGGGTTTTGTATTGGCTTTTGTTATCGATTTTGGAATTACGGTCAGATAAACCGGCGACGAAAAAACGGAATCGCCAAATTCGTCGATGACACGACAGGAATACAAACCGGAATCCGTTACCGTAAGGTTGTTTAATCCGAGACCGGGGCCTGTTTTGCCAATGAGCGGAGATTTATTATGGGACCATTGGTATGTCAGATTTGTATCGCCTTGAACCGAAACAACAAAAGTTACCATTTCGCCTTCGTTTGCAGTTGCGGTTGTCGGTTTTACGACAGGAACGAGGTTTTTTCCTGCTATTGTAATTCTTCCCGAATAATCGCGGAGATTTCCACCTTTGAAATATGCCCTGGCCGAAACGTAATGGACGCCGATTTTTTTTAAAACAATAGGGCACCAATGAGTATCGATTTCCGAACTGAATTTCTCTATTTTAAAAGTCGTATCTACAATTCCCGCGGTGATGCTTACTCTCACGGAATCAACGAAATTCGGCAGGTATGCGCAAACTCCTATTTTAAGCGTATTCCCGACGGTATCGAACACTTCGTTGCCGGTGCTTGCAAGTAGTTTTGAATCAACAATAATCAAGGATGCTGTTGCATTATTAGGATCATCGAAAGGGTTTGCTATATTAGTGCAGGAGGAAATGCTTAAAATTACCAGCATCGCAAGGCATAAGATGAATTGTTGCATTTTGGACATCAAAAATCCTTTTGCGTAAATAGGAATTATAGATGAAGATCAAACTAAAATAGATTGGTTTAAAAAAGGAAAGTGTGATTAGGAACACACTTTCCTTAAAAATAGTATCTGCAGATTAGCCCGACTGTTTATTCAACAAAAGCGGTCTTTGTAAAAACGACATTTTGCTTAGTTTTAAGCGTAAACAAGAAATAACCCGATGCATGAAGATTTCCCATTGGGAAAACAACGGAGTTTTCGTTTGCCGTTGCACGGCTTTTTTGCAACACGGTTCCGGCAGAATTGATAATCAATAAATCGAATGCCCCGTTTGCAGGAACAGAAAAGCCCACTGCTTTTTTGGATAGGAATTTCATTGCGATTTTGGTCATTGCGGCTTTTGGGGCAATGGCATTTTTATTCGATGTCGGGCTGAGGGGCGTAGGATTTTTCATCCAGTTGAACATATTGCTGATGGGAACGATTCTCACATCCGGAAATTTGCGGACATACGTTAAAATATCTTCTATTGCGCCGCGGCGGTCCTGCCAATGTGCGTTTGGAAAAGCAGTTTCGGCATCTTCATTGTCTTTTGTATAATAATCAGTGTGCGCACTGATGAGAAGCGGCGAACGGTTGCCCGTGTACCTGAGGTCGAAATTCTTTTCCAAAGTTGCGGCGAAATATGCCCTGGTAGAATTAGTCCAAAGGTTAAAATCGAAGCCGGTGACGACACCGGTGGTATCGGCCCGTAAATACGTGTAAACCGGGATTTCCCATAACCCGGCAACCACGGGATTTCCAATTGCCGAGTTTCCAGGAGGAGAGCCTTTATCCAACGTATACGGCCAGAACAATTTTTGAAATGTTTTAGAGCTGCTCATGGAATTCCACCAGAGACCGGATGTGGCAGGGGGATAATCCGGATCTCCGACATCCGGTTGCCATCCGTTGTATCCGAATTCGATGCTGCAATCGTATTGCAATCCGTTCGCTACCACGGCAGTCATAGTGCTTGGCGTATATTCGAGAAACGGCGTTCTAAAACCTTTGATTTGGTTGGCATTGATCGAAAGATTTTTTGAGAGAAATGTCGTGTTATCGGAAATTTCTTTGCTCCATTGATCCGGAGAAAGTCCGGTACCGTGCGGATGGTCCCAGGTATGATTGCCGATTTCATGACCGTCGTCTGCCAATGCTTGCCATGCCGCTAAAACTTCCTGATCGTTGTCGCCATATATGCCGTTGCAAAAAAAAGTTGCCCGTACCGGCGTGCCGTCGGGATTTTTCAAGTCTTTTACAAGGTTTCGAAACCACAGGATTCCATCAGCATAGCCGTTATCGTCAAACCCGAATAAAACAAACATGGGGCATTGTTCCGGTTTTAATCCGCCGGGGGGGGATTGTGAAAAAGGAAAATTATCAGCAGCAAATCAGGACGAAAGCAAAAGGACATTTAACGCAATACCGACGGCAAAACGCAATGATGTTTTCATAAAAACTCTTTCGTTGAAGCACCCGGTCACTAAAAAAATCGCAAAGTACCGAACAAAATCCCGAACAATGTTGAAATACGTATCAAATGTGTCCGGAATTTTCCTCCTCATGTTGAATTTAATTAACATTTAGGCAATATGTTGTTGAAAATCGGGAAAAAAATTAATAAAAATATGGGACATGGCAAAATTACCAACTCGGCAGCGGATTAGTCGGAAATATCCCTGCATTTCCGACTAATTAGGCTGCTTTTGAAAATCGATATGAGTGCGATTATTGCTTATTTTTTTGTAGACGAGGATTTTAAAACATTAGAAACAGCGGAGAGCAGGACATCCGGTTTGACCGGTTTTTCCAATACTATAGTAACGGGGAGCCAATCGGGATCAGGATCAAAAGTGTAGGGGAGCGACTTTGCTTTTCGTATCCCGGTAATCATGATTATGGGTATTTCATTTGTTGCGGGATCTTCATGGATTCTGCGGGCCACATCAAAGCCTTCACTATCATGGGCCATCATCACATCCAAAAGCATGACCGACGGCGTATGCAATTTCGCCATGGCATATCCTTCTTCGCCATTACTTGCCGTAATGACCTCATATCCCTTTGCGGTTAAAAGCGTCGATGTCGCATCCTGAAAATCAACATCGTCGTCGACGACCAATATTTTTTGATTCATTATAAAAATTCCTTTGAAAAAAAGAATGTATGTACGAAATGCCCGATACCTACGAACGTAGGTTTTTAAGGGTAAAAAGAAAATAATTGCCCGTATCGTCGCTTTTGTATCCCATGGTACCGCCGTGATTTTCGATTATGGTTTTGCATAAAAATAAGCCGATTCCCGTTCCCCGTGTTTTTTTTGTTTCGGCATTGGTTTCTATTCGTGAAAACCGTTTGAACAGCTTTTTCGATTCCTGATCCGTTATCGGTCTTCCCGCGCTGAACACCGAAATCGTTGTGGTGTCGGGCGCTTGTTGCGAATCGATCACGATTTCACTTGCGGAGGTTCCGTATTTTATCGCATTACCCAGAAGATTGTTGACAACGATGAGTAAAAGCGAGGGATCGGCCTGGACGATGCAATCGCGCGATACCTGGTTGCGGATGAGCATTTTTTTCGCATCAGCCTGGCTTTGAAACGAATCGATGGATTTGTCTATGATGTCTTCCCGCATGAGGATGTTGCGGATAGACAATGATAGTTCTCCTTTTTCAATCCTGCTTAAATTCAGGAAGTTCATGACCGTCGCATCGAAGTATTCGAGGTTCCTGATGACCGAGTCGAGGGATTTTTTCTGCACGGGCGTACATTCGCCGAGATAGCCGTCGCGCACCGAACAGGCATTGAGCATTGCGGAGGCAAGAATGCCTTTGAGTTCGTGCGACACCATGCCAACCAGATTAAGATATCGTTCGTTAAGTATCTCCAGTTCGCTGTTGTTGGCGGTGAGAGCCCGTTCCCGTTGCAATAGTTTTGCGATCATTTCGTTGAAAGATTCGGACAATTGCTTGATTTCCAATACCGGCATTTCGACGTCGACCCGATGCGTCATGTCGCCGGCGGCGATATTCCCAACCGACGCGGCAAAATGTCGCAAGGGCTTTGAAATGCTATTTGCAAGCAGGAATGCGACGATACTTCCTACGATGGTGATCAAGCCGACGATGAAACAATATTGCCAAAGCGTATGGAAAATCAAATCGATGAACGGTTTTTCTATCGTACCGACATACAGGATGCCGATGGGCTTTTTATTGATATCGGTAATCGGCTCGTATGCGGTGAGATACCAGTCGGTGACGACAAAGGCCCGGTCGAGCCACGATTTCCCTTCTATAAAGACATGGTTGTATACCTGGGATGAAACATGCGTTCCCAACGCCCGCTTGTTATTGTTTGTCAAAACATTCGTCGCGATGCGGATATCGTTTAGAAAAATGGTCACCGTGCCGATCGGCTTGTCGCGGTAAACCCGGTCGCCGTATATGGTGTTTCGGATCGTGTCTACCATGGCAAAATACCGGTTTAACAGTTTTCCGCCCACGAGTATAGAGGTGACAACGCCTTTTTCATTGAAAAACGGCTGCGCGTATTCGATTGCGAGCGCGCTTGTCAATGTCGTACGGGCTGAAAGCGGGGAATGGGGCGCGGGCACAATGTCGATGCGCGACCGCTCCGCGAGCGAATCGCCCAATCCGGCTAATTCGCAACTGTCTATAATCCGCGAGCCGCCGCACGGATTTCCCGAAAGCGCCGCACGGGCGATTTCGCTGGCTATGGGCCTGTTCGCGGGCACCGAAATGCTGTATACATAATCAAGGCCCAATTTCCGCTTTAGTTGCATTGCCGAATGCGGGTCTGAAATGCTGGTAAAGGATATGACTATTTTTTCGAGTTCGTGGTTGTATACGACCTTTGCGGTTTGGATATCGTATTGGACTTGTTTTTGGGCCCGTTTGAGAACATTTGATTTGATGATTCTATAACCGAATACTGCGGTGAGAGAGCCGAAAACGATAATTGCGGATAGAAAGAAAAAAAGGATCTTGGCTCTAAGACTAAAGACGCGCACGTTGCGCGCTCCGTTTCGCCTGTTTTCCGCCGAAAAACAAGACTTTTTCGAATTCGCGAAGAAGGTTGATGGAGTTTACAAAGCAAATGGATGGTGCCTTGAGTTCTACGGAAGAAAGGCTCAGTATTCCGCGAATTCCGGCTAAAACCATCATATCGAGAATATGTTGAGCGGTTTTATCGGGTATTGCAATTATGCCGAATTGAATCGATTGCGAAGTAATGACCGAGGTCATTTCGGCCATGGGCAAAATTTTAAGCTCGGAACCGTTACCGGATACAATCGGAGAAGTATTCGAATCGTCGAAAGCGGCAATGATTTCTATACCTTTGTCCTTAACGAGATAATCGGAATAAAAAGCCCTTCCCATGGGCCCGAATCCCGCGATAACGGCTTTTTGGCTCTCATTTTTTCCCAGAATTTTGCTCAGATTCTCGAGGATAATGTCGATGTGATATCCGATTTTGCGCTTGCCCGTAACGCCGAAATGCGAAAAATCTTTTCGTACCTGTGCTGCGGTAATGCCGAGCGATGCGGCAATTTGGTCGGAATATATCCAGGACAGACCATAGGATTTGAACTGCAACAGGGCTGTTCGATAGCGGGACAAACGCGATATGGATTTTTGATTAGTAAGCACAAACACCTTTTTAGAAAGTACTTTAAATATACCTTGTTTTCTTAAAAGACAGGAACCCTTTTGTAAAAGATCTCGTTTGAAAGTAATTTATATTATAAAGCCGGAATCGAAAATCGACGGACAATTGCAATTTGAGGATACAATGAATAAACAACGCGCAGCCCTTATTTCCATTATTTCAAATACGTTGCTGGTAGGTTTGAAACTGGGCGGCGGCATTGTAATGGGATCGGTTTCCGTTGTTTCCGAGGCTATCCATTCCGGAATAGATTTATTGGCAAGTCTGGTTGCCTATATTTCGATTAAAGCCGCAGTCAAACCCGCAGATTCGGACCATCCGTACGGCCACGGAAAATTTGAAAATATTTCAGGGTTTTTCGAAGCGATTTTAATATTTGTCGCAGCGGGAATAATAATTGTCGAGGCAGTAAAGAAAGTGATACATCCGGGCCACGTCGAGCGGCTCGATTGGGGTATAGCGATCATGGGCGTCGGCGTGATCGTTAATATCATTGTTTCAATCAATCTGTTGCGAATTGCCAAAAGGGAAAAGTCAATTGCGCTTGAAGCCGATGCCATGCATTTGTCGGTCGACGTGTTCACGTCGCTGGGCGTTTTGATCGGACTGGTGGCTATCCGTGTTACCAAATTATCGATATTGGATCCGATGATAGCGTTTGCCGTAGCGGGATTGATACTAAAAGCGTCCTGGGATTTAACGAGAAAAGCACTTGAAGACCTGGCCGATAAAGCGCTTCCAGACGAGGAAATTAAAATCATAACCGAGATAATTTCCCATTTTCCGGAAATCCGCCATTTTCATAAATTAAGAACCAGAAAAGCGGGAAACCGACGCGAACTGGACATCCATATTCATGTGGACGGTTCGACTCCTGTGGGAAAGGCTCATGATTTGTGCAATGAGATTGAAGCGGCAATACAAAAGAAATTGCCGGAATCGTATATTGTCATTCATGTCGAGCCTTGCAAATCCTGCGCGTAAGTTCTTTCAAACTCACCGAATTTTTTCTATTATATAATTGTACGCAATGAAAAACCTTTTCATTGTATTTATAGTGTCGGTTTAGTATAATTTCTTTTTAAGATCGGGTTTAAATTTTAAAGTGAGGCAAAGCGTAATCCCGTTCTGTTGCCGGTAGGTTTAAAAATCAGAATACTTTTTAAGGACTGTACATGAAATCAATTCCCGTTTATGCCGTTTGTCTGACGCTGTCATTACATTGGTTCGGTTTTGCGGAATCGGAAATCGTCCAACAAAAATGCTCGATTGCCAAATCGTCGGGGACCGTGCAAGTGTGGTCTAAGGACCAATCCCGTTGGCTGAAGCCGCAAGAAGTCAAGGAATGTAAAGCAGGGCAAACCGTGCAAACCCTCGCCAATTCACAGCTAATTCTCACCTTGGAGCCGGCAATCGGCGTGACATTGGAGGAAAATACGACGGTGGGTTTCGACAAACTGCTCATCAATCGCGAAAAGAAGAACATCAGGATGCTCATCCGTCTTGACAAGGGTATTTTCTGGATAAAGATGGAACCGTTGTTCGGCTATACCGCGCTGGTGACCCTGACCACACCGTCGGCGACTATCGATCTGAACAGCGCGGAAGCGTCTATAATGGTGCAAAAAGATACGACGACCGTAGAACTCATTACGGGTTCCGCAAAAATCAAGCAACAGTCGAGTTCGTCGAAATCGTTGATGAGCAGCGGCACGAGGGCGATTATTTATCCCAACAGGCCCGAAATCGCCATTTCGTCTCTTGCGGAAGACAAAAAGTCCGGATTGCCCAAAAAGGAACTTAAAGTGGCAATTTTGTCGATTCAGTCGAGCACGGTCGCACGCGACAATTTGGAACGGGTATCGGATTACATAGCGCAGGAAGTCGAAAAGAAATCGTCGACAAAGGTTTTGTTCCTCGAAGACATTCGGGCGATGCTGCAATCGGAAGGCAAGGAATCGCTTCTGGGTTGCTATACCGATTCTTGTATTTCGAGAATAGGCAACGTCCTGGGCATCGACGCGGTGATCGTGGGCGGCTTAGGACAAATCGGAAGCAATTACCTTTTTAATTTGAAAATGATAGACGTGTTGCGCAACCATGTGCTCAATCGTCAAAATGTCCGGGTAACGGGCGACATAAGCAAGATTTTGGATGAAATCCCGTCTATGGTCGGGAAGATAGTCGAAGAAGGGGAAAAAATGCCGGCAAGCGCGGCAATGCCGAATGCCGCTACTGCTTCCGTCAATGCACCCGACGTGTCGACACCGCCGGCGTACCGTGAAAATCTTGTCTGGATAAAAGGCGGTACATTTTCCATGGGGTCAAAAAACATGGAAGGCGATCCGGACGAGACCCCGCAGCATACGGTCACCTTGCACAGTTTTTACATGGATAAATATGAAGTTTCCAAAGATGAATATGAACGCGTCATGGGTGCCAATCCGTCGACAACAAAGGGCTGCGGCGAATGCCCGGTCGATAATGTGAGCTGGAACGACGCTTCTGAGTATTGCGCCAAACTTTCCAAGCGTTTGCCGACCGAAGCGGAATGGGAATATGCCGCGCGGGCGGGCACGACGACGCAGTTTTCTTATGGCAACACCTTGTCGGGCGATCAGGCGAATTTCAACGGAAAGTTCCCTTTCGGCGGCGCGCCGATAGGGCAGAATCGAGAGCGGGCAATTCCGGTCGGCAGCTATAAACCGAATGCATGGAACCTTTACGATATGCACGGCAATGTAACGGAATGGTGTTTGGATTGGTACGATCCCGCGTATTACGGAAATTCCGATCAATCGGATCCCGTTGGGCCCAAAGAAGGAAAACTGAAGGTCGTTCGGGGCGGCGCATGGAATCAGAAGGCTTCGAGCCTGAGAAGCGCGAAGCGCGCCGCATATAACCCCACGATGCGTTTGAATACGATCGGATTCAGATGTGTAAAACCCGATACCGTGCTGCCGGTCAAATGATAGTCAAAATCCTCAATACAGCGGGGTAATTCCCGCTTTGCTGCAAAACGTCCTGTATTGCGTCAATGCGCTGTTTGCGTAATTCTGGCCGTTTACATTATACGTCGAACAACCGGTCACGGTTCCGCTTCCTTGATTGTAGCCTGCCAATGTCATAGATACGTAATTCGCCGCAGTACAGGTTTTGAATTTTGTTTTCATTTCGCTCATGACGCCGGCGACCGTTTTTGCGCCGTGATCGATGCAATACGCAGGGTTGAATGCCGAGGTTGCGTAAAGCGGATTTGCCGGATTGCTCACCAGATCGATGACGAAATTGCTTTCCTTGACTATCGTATTTCCGGACGCCGAATCGGCCTTGTTTGCATAAGTCAATACGGGTTTCACGCCGTTAAGCCCGCCCGAGATGGTTGCCGTGGGCGCGGTCGACGCGGGCAGCGTCGCATAACCGCTCACACATCCGGGCGTCACCTGGATAAGGCCGTAACTGTGCGTGCCGCAGGGAAGCTGGGTGTCCCACATGCTGATCGCCTGTACGTTGAACCCCGATTCGATGACGATCATGGCTTTAATGATCATGGCCATCGACGAGTCCATGCCGCTTGCCGCAACGGACTGCACGATAAACATATCGTATTGATCCTGAGTCGTATTGCCGACCATGATTTTGTCCTGATCCACGATGATATCGCCGAGGTTCTGCGTTGTCAATGTCGCAAGCGGTTTCCTGATCGTAAAATATCCGGATTTCGAACAGACCACGGTGTCGGTTTGCGCAAAGTCGACCAGGCGTTTGGCCATGGGATCGCTTGTTGTGGCTGTGTTCGCCGGGGTCGTCATTTGTATCGTTCGGTTTGCGATCATGAATTTTGCATGGGCCGAGGTCGTGCCTATCGTGACCGATACGAAATAGGTGCCGGACGAAAGATCTGCGGCGGCATCGTTCAAATTGAATCCGTATTGCCCTTGTTGCAGAAATCGGTTGAGCACCGATTTTGCATGTTTTCCCTGAATATCGAAAAATTCGATAGTGACCTTTTGCGATTGCGATATGGTAAAATCCAGCATATTGCCTTTTATGGAAAACGACGGCACGAGGAGATGCTTCACTGCAATTGCTTCGGCGGAAGGGATTTTAAACTCGAATATTCCGTCGGCAAGGGTCGTATCCGCAAGTTTCAATTGAGACAATACGACTTTGACGCCAGTTAACGGTGCGGACGATGTCGATATTGCTCTGCCGGTTATCGTTTCAATGCCGAATACGCAGTTCAGGGAAATACCGATAAATAAAGCTGTTTTGGAAAGGGAATGATTCATGATGAGTAATCTTTCGCAAACGGTTTATGAAAGGGCTATTCAAATAATAAAAGGTACTTAACAGTAATTTACTAAAAAATGCATGTAATTGCGTTGGAAAAAAGCATACCGGTCAGCCTCGACAGAAAAAATGCCTTGGCCCGGCGCGATCATTATATTATGATTATAAAGAAGTAACCCTTTTTTCGAGATACTCTACTTTTAGGATAAGGAGCGGAAGATGAAATTGAAAGGCCTGGGGCTATCCATTTGTATTGCGCTTATCATGTTCGGATGTGCACCGTATCAGCAGCTGAAACCAAAACCGGAATTATCATATGCCGAACAAGGGTTTGTGGAACTCAAGAACGACAAAAAAGATTTCGAATTGAAAAAGGAAAAAAAGTATTTCATCGCCTTTCCCGCACCGAAAGAAGACAACTACTATGTCGTGTTGAATTTCCCCATAAAAAAGAAAATAACGACCTACTTTACCAATTCGTTTGCCGATAAAAAAACAGTCGGCGCGAAATCTCCCGACGAGACGCCGTTTCCCGATTCGGTAAGCGTGTATCCCGTCGACACGAAATCGCCGATGTTTTACTGGATGCTTGAAAACGGGACCCAGGAACAAATTTTGAAAATGAAATACCGCTACGCTCCCCAATGGCGGTTCAAGTTTGAAACAAAACACGCCGAATACCGCGATATTTGTTCGAAGAATGTGGTTGACAGGAGCGCATATAAAGGCATCGGAACGTCGACAAGGCTCGACGGATTTATCTTTTCGACGGCGATCGATACGGTAAAAAAACACGAAGCCGCACTTGAGGCGGTGTACAAGGAGTTGCTTGCGATCGAAAGCATATTCCCCAAAAGCATTGTAAATTCCACGGACGAGGCGTATCGGAATTATAAAGCGTTACGCGCAAAACTGGAAGACGAAATGAATTTCCAGAAAGCATATCTGCTGGCCCTCGACTTTTTCAATAAAGAACAATCGTGCCGCGGAACTCCTGCCGATTTTATGGCGCGCCTGGACGACTTTACCGGGTATTTCGACAAAAAAAGCGTACAGGCTCCCAATGTTGTTCTTGAAAGTCAAAGACTGCTCAAGAACAGGCTCGATGAAGTCATGCCCTTCTTGAGCATGAAAATGTCGGGCAAGGAAGATGCCGGCGTTTTTGATCCGGCGACCTATTTTACCGCGAGCATGCCTAAAATCAAGACCCTTTTGGAAAAAGCCGACATTCCCGTGGGACAGGATTTCACGCTCATGATGAAATTCATCGCCGATTTCGACGCCAAGAGCCGCACGCTTGCCGCACTTCGGGATACGCTTGCCAAAATCGGATCTGCGGTAAAGAACGGGCCGCAATTTCCCGCGGACGATTTTTTCAAAGGAGTCGTTGCCGGATTGACTAATTTACAAAATGCCGTTCCGCAAAAAATAGACGACCAATACGGCAAATATGCGACGTATAAATGTTCCCAGGCCTTAAACGCGGAACTGGCGAAATTGTCGACCGATGCGACGCAGCATCTTGCCGAAAGCCGTCAGGCCGAAGTACTGGTCCAGCAGCTCAATATCCTCAAAACCCAAAACGATTTCGGCGGCATGTTGTCGCTTTTATTGTCGAGCAAGCATTTGACCTTTGTGTTGGACAAGTATAAAGACCTTGACAAAATGTCTTTGGATCAACAGGCGAAAAACGTGAAAACCGCTCTTGCCGCAACGTCGTGGCAATCGGCCGAAAACGCGCTTAAGAAATTGCATGCTGACCAAAATTACCTGAATACGGCGGCTATGCTGCCGCTCAAGGAATCCGTGGTACGCGATCTCGAAGATTCGTTGTATTCCACCATCGAACGAGTGACGCGCGCAAAGGTCAATAAGTTTTGCGAGGAAAAAGTAGGGGTTTTGGAAAATGTGGATTCGCTGTATTCGGATTCCGTGTTTTATCCCGTGTATAACGTGACGTTTTCGTCGGGCTCGAAAAACGAACTCATTACAAAAAAGAACGCGCTCATTGCGGACCTTGCCAAACTAAAGGAATACGATTTCCCCGCAAAGGCGATCAAACTGTGTTATGAGCAGTTCATTAAAAATCCGGAAGAAAACGGCGTGCTCAAAGCGCGGGCAGTGGTAACGCACGGCAACCATTATAAAGGCGACGATAAGGAATTGAAAATCCGTATCGCAGAATGCAATCCCCAGCTTGCCAAAAAGATCATCAAGCCCAAGGAATATCGCCGCGTGTTCGCATTGCCGATTTCCGACAATCGGAAAGGGAAAAACAAATATTATGTGCGGCTCAACGTCGATATCCCGACCGACGCAACCTTCCCCGTCTATGACGTGAATATCAAATTGCCGAAAGAAGTGGCTCAAAACGCGGCCACGACCCAATGGTACGACGAGATATTATTGAATAAGAAGCCGCTCAAAAACGAAGGGCGTTTCACCATTTCTGCGCCCAGCGCGGCAAACGATTACGAATGCCAGATTACACCGGTGCAAATGAATAAGGACCAGAATAACATCCTTGAAATTTCGTTTACGCATCATTCTTTTAAATCGTTTCCCGTGAGCGTCATGGTCCAGAAACCGATCATTAAAAAGAACTGATCCGTTTACCGGAGGGTTTTATAATTTTGTACGGATACTAACTTGATGAAAGAGAGGGATTCGATGAAAAAGGTTTTGATTGTTTCGAGTATCGTTTTGGTTGCCTGTGCGGCCGCGCTCGTATACTTTTTCGTGTTCGGCAAAAACCTGAAGGATTCAATCGTCATTCCGTATATCGCCCATCAGAAACCGCGCATAGACCCGCATATTCCCAGTTCGGTACCCATTGCCGACAAACTTGACGAAGTGCTATTCGACGGATTGTTCAACGTTTCCGCAAATTCGAGCGGAATAACTTATGAAGACGGCCTGGGAGAGTTCATCGGCATAGACGTGAAAACAAATGTCGTATCGATTAGGTTGAAGCAAAATCACAAGTGGCATTCAAGCTATTCGGTTTCGATGGAAAAATCCAAGGTGACCATCGCGCCGAAGCAGGACGTGTTTTTCTCGGCGCCTGACCTGAAATTCACTTTGAAACGAATTCAAAAACTGGGAAGCCTTTCGCCCGACTATATCCTTGTTTCGCAAGCTTTCCCGGATTTCGATTTCACGGGGCCCGATGCGAACAATGAGATAAAATTCCAATTCAAAGGCGACCGTATTTGGACCGAAGGCGATATTAAAGAAGTACTTTCGTTTAAAATCCTTCCTGCGACCTCGGACATGGAAGCGCCGTCGTATACCGTTGGTACCGGACCGTACCTGATGTCGGGTGAATACGAGGACGTCATTTATTTCCACAAAGTGCCCGACGGGATAGCGCATATCACCAATTTCATATTGAAGCCGTTTATCGACAACAGCACGTATACCACCGAATTGAAAAACAAGAATATCAATACTCTTCTGTCCACACCCTTCGGATCCATTTCTCCGATATTGCGGGACAGTAGCAAATATTTCACCAAATCGAGCATTGCGACTTGTTTTTTTGCGGTGCTTTTCAATGTCGACCGCTTAAATACCGAACAACGAGTTGCTTTACGCAAACTCATCAACAACGAAATGGTGATGGACCGGTTTTTCAAAATGCGTTCCCCGCAACAGCGGCATATTGCCAATTATAAAGGCGACGGGGACAATTACAACGAATATCTGAACAATAGCGTGTTCCCGACGACTTCGTATTATATCGAAGAAAAGGTCGTTTCCCCGCTTATGGACCGTCAAGGTCCCGATCCGTCGATTTTGCCGGACACGGTCCGTATCCAAACCTGTTTGAATTTCGATTTCAGGGAAGAATTGTCGGATTTGGTTGAAATTCTTAATGATCAAGCAATGTTCCACGGAAAAATTAAAGTGACGGCCGTGAGCAACGAGGAACTCCGCAAGGGGAATTACGATGCCGTGCTGGTGCCGTTTTCCGGGTACCGAAGCAATTTCCTCTTTGATTTGTACCCGGTTTTCATGCGCGAACCCGATTTCGAATCGTATAAAATCAATGTGCAAACCGTTGCCGGCGCCAATGGAAAGCCCGCGCTCGATATGCAATCGGTTTCCGGGGACAAGAACTTTTTCCGCCTCGATCCCAACAAATCGGGCGCTGAACAGGCAGACCTTAAAAAATTGCTCGATTGCGTGTTCGGGTTTATGGCGACAAGCGAAATAGGGGACAAGCAGGCATATTCACAGATGATAGACCAGCTCGACCAAAAGCTCGCACTGGCCAGCTGGCTCTTTTCGTTGCCGTCTTTGGCATACTTCAGTACGCAATTCGACGACAAGACCATCGATTTGTACGGCACTGCTTCACAGTTGTCTACGGTCGAAAAATGGCAGGAAAAAGCCAAACAGTAGTGATAACGTTGAAAATGTCGTTACCATTTACTTCGGGTGACGGCCCCTTTTTCCCGGCGAAAAAGGGGCGGTCCGTTTTTTCACGGTATTGGCCGGTACTATTCGTTCTTGCGCTTATCGTTCCCGCGTTTCCCCAGAAAACCGCAGATATGTTCATTATAGACAAACCGGAAAAATTCACGGTTTTGAACCGGTTCCAGCAGCCGCTTACGGCATCGGAACAAAACGAGCTGGTCTCATTTTCCCCAATGCAAATTGTGAACAACGAAGAAATATTGGGTGACCAAATCACCAAGGCGTTGCGTTTCGAACTCGACGGTAAAGTATGGTTTTTACAAAAAGACGATGCCGGGAAATTCCTGGGCGCATCGTCCAAAGACGGCCGCGCGGTCTTAAAAGGATGTGTGCTTGTCAATGATACGGTATATGTCTCGTCGGGTTCGGTCGCCGTCTCGATCGGACTAATGCCCGGGCCTTCCAAGGGGTTTTTAAGCAAGGGAGAGAAAGTAATCCGCGTATTTAAATATGGAAATGCATGGTATGTCAAACGGGACACTCATCCGCCGCAATATTGCTGGTGCGCATTGGGCAATGCCGACGCTTTCCATAAAGCGACCGTCGCGGCGCAAGAAGCCGACACGAGCGTTGCGAAAGAATTGGAAAGCCGCATCCTTGCGCGATTCCAAACTGCAAACGATACCTATAGACAATATTTCGATCATTTCAACGCGGTGACGGGGCAGTCGAAGACCATTCCGTTTTGGCAATGTTCGATACAAAATCATGCCGTTTCCTGCGTTCTCAATGCGCCGTACCGGAACACGGCGTTGCTGGATGAAAGCTCGCGATATATTGTCAGGGACATTGAAAATCTTTTGATCGGCAAACGCTACGCGGTAAAATCCCTTCACGGAGAAATACTGATCGAGCCCATGGCAGGGGAAATCCGATGAAAACGAAACTGGCGGAGCATTTTTTCAGCGTGGTTTTCGTTACGGTCCTTCTTTTGCTTTTACTTTTTGTCGTGCGTTCGTCCTCTAACGCGGTCATAAACAAGGAAAAGGCGCGGCTTTCGGCATACGGCGACCTGGGGTTTGTTGATTTTAAGGACTCCTTTCATAAGGCATTATTGAAAGACGTGATCAATGCGTATTATCCCGACCAATACGATACGAATGCCGTTATCGTCAATGAAATATTGGCAAGCAGGGAAAAAGAGTTTTCGGAAAAGATTCAAAAATCATATATCGAAGAGAAATTGTCGGGAGCGAAAATTCTTCAATTATGCGGTATGTACGTGAAGTTTTTGCTCGTGTATATCGTGGTTATGCTTTTAACGTATTACGGCGTTCAAACCCTTGGCGTATACAGGTTTGTCAGGAAAAAACAAATGCTTTTACAGAGGAAAAAATCGCTTTTATTCCGCAGTAAAACCGCTATGAAGGCTATCGGAACCACTGCGGCTTACTTTGTGCTGTTTTCTCCTGCCTACGTTATCGCATATTCCATCAGAACCGAATTCAACACGGACACCATCATTTTTATGGCATTACTCGGCGTCATTTCCAACGGCCTGCTCGTCACGTATATGAATAAATTTTTTGCGTTTTTGACTGCGGAAAGCAGAAAAGGGTATATCGATACGGCAATCGTTAAAAACCTGAACAACGCATACGGTCAACATGAAAAAGGCGGCATTTCGTATGCGGAAATATTCCGTCCTTTTAAAACGTTCGACGGCCACGTGTTCGACCACATTTACAAAAACGCACGATACCAGTATTTATCGACGGTCAAAGAACAGGCGTCGTTCCTGATTTCCGGGCTTATTATCATTGAAATGGCTTTGAATATCCACGGGCATTTAAGCTACGAACTTTTGCGGCAGCTGTTATACAAAAATTACGATATCGTGATCGTGATAGTGCTTTTTATTTTTTACACGGTAAAAGGCACCGAAGTATTTGTCGATTTGCTTATTAACAGAGAAGAAAAGAAATACGAAAACAAGTAAAGTTCCCGGCTTTGGCCGGGAACTTTACACGGGGACTGTCCATGGATGCATCGGTGTTAAAACAAAAAGACTCTCGTTGGGCAATGATTCTGATCCTCGGTCTGCTCGTTACCGGGGTTTGGGATGCATTGTTTTTGAACAAGCCTGCATTGCGTTTTGTCGTTTCCGGTTTTTTTAATACGATATGCGTTGCATTGCTTGTCGTTGTTTTCACATTGATTTTTGCCTGGATCGTTACCCTTGTGCTGAATTATTTGGAAAGTCATAACCGCAGGGCGAGCTATATGCTGGTGACCTTTTTGCTCAACACCATTCGATCGGTCCCGCAAGTCGTGGGCATTTTATTCGGCTATATCGCGGTCGGCATCATGTTGCAAAACGGGATTATCCGGGGCGCTTTGCCGGTTTTTCCTTTACTTGCCGTCAGTATCAGCGTGTTCGTATTCATCGAATTCGTCGATTTGATGCGCGAGCGGATCGCGCATTACAAAAAGCTCGATTTTTATAATGCGATGCAGGTGTGCGGCATTTCCGAGTCGCGCATCATCAATATCGACATACTGTGGAAAAACAGCAGAATTCACATTTTCAACAAATTGATTTCCGTGTTCGGCGCCGCAATATTTCTACAATGCAGCGTCGATTTTATCATTTCCGTGGGGCTTTCGACGGATGTCAATGCGACGGCATTGCCCGCGACCATGGGCAGCATGCTGGCGAATATAGACAGTAAACAGGATGTTTTGGCAATCGGCTATGCATTGACGCATCCGTTGTACGTCGGCAATTTGTTTTTCGAACATTTGCAGGGTCTTACCGTGGCATTTTTAATTGTGTTTTTACTCGTATGTACATTCCATATCGCCAACGGATACGCACAGAGGCATCGTTTATGATAAACGACCAATTCAGCGTACAGGTATATTCCCATTCGCGGCCGATAGTCACCGTGGATTCCTACGAGGTGCCCCGCGACCAAATTACTTTTCTATTTGGTGAATCGGGCATCGGCAAATCCATGATATCCAAAGCAATTTACGGGCTTTTGGACGGCGACGAGCTCGATATATCGGTCAATGGTAAAAAATATTCCGACTACTTGAAGGAAACGAAAACCGCAGAAATAAAAAAGAACAGTTTTTTTGTTTTCCAGGAACCTTCTTCGCATTTGAATCCCTTGCTCAATATTTCGTCTCAATTGCGGGAAGGCAGTTTGGCCCTATCGGACGCCGAACAGGAAATCATGATGCGTTTATGGCGGGGAACGGATGAAAATGCCGTAAAAAGGATATTGGACGTATTTCCCAAGCCCTACAGGCCGAGCGGCGGGGAAAAACAGCGTATTTTGCTTGCAATGGCGTTCAAAAAGATCGATGTTTTTTTGCAGACAAAAACCTCCGATTCGCCCAGTTATTTCGTGTTCGACGAACCGACCGGAAGCCTCGACAATACCTATAGAAATCTTTTCATCCGCTTGCTTTTCCAATGCTATCAAACCAAGCCGTTTACGGTCACGATTATTACGCACGATTATTCGGTAATCAGCGAATTGTATACAAAGTATACACCGCTTTTGGACGTCATTCACTTGAAAGAGTTACGTCGCTCCAAGGGCGCTGCGGTGGAACTGGTCGACTTTTCGGCCGACGATTATTTGACATGGCTTGACAAAAGTAAGCCGGTCATATCGGCGTCTGGCGCGCAGCAACCGGTTTTGACAATGGCGCCGCATTTTAAAATATTCGGCAGAAAATTGTGCTTGTACGGCGATGCCGCGCATTCGCGGGAGAAAACCCTTGTCATCAACAAAGGCGAAATGGCGTATGTAAAAGCGCCCAGCGGCGTGGGGAAAACCACGCTTGCCAAGGTTATACTCGGTTTGTACAAAAGCCGGGAATCAGACCTGACAATATCCGGCATCGCGATAAACGAGAACACGCCGCAGAAAAAACTGGCAAAAAAAATATGGGGAAAAAGAGCGGGCATGGTGTTTCAGCATGCCGATGAATCTTTGGATTTGCAATCGAGTGTCGGTGAAACCTTTGCAGGGTTGCCGCTAACACCCGCATTAAACCGAGAGTCTATTAAAAATAAACTTCATGAATTATTCGAGCAGCCCCTTTCCGAAGCGTTTTTATCAAAAAAAGTCGCTTTTTTAAGCGGCGGACAAAAGCAACGGTTGAATCTATTGCGCACCCTCGCGCTCGGAACCGACCTGATAATCCTCGACGAACCGCTCAACGGTCTGGATTTCGTGAGTGTCAAGAAGGTTCTGGAATTGCTCGCCGAAAAACAAAAACAAGGCGCTGCGCTGCTTATGATTTCCCATAACGAGGAAATCTTCGATCATTTTGTCGATCCGCAAAACATTTATTATTTGGCGGAAACCGCGTAAATCAATTCGGATCGAAATCGTATTGCACGGCAAAGCCCGACCCGTACCTCGAATAGGTCGGCGCGAGGTGGAATTGCGTTTGGGAAAACCGATGCTCGCGTTCTTGTCCCGCAATTCCTTTAATAAGCAGGAAAACGCCGATGCTCTGGGCCGTTGTCCAGCCCGCGCATAATAATCCTTCGGGCGTGTCGGAATCGCTCGAATGATTGTCGTTGAAATACACCAACAAAGGGCCAATGACCGGAATATAGAAATAGGATGAGAAACCATTGTTATATTCGTTAGTCGAGATAAGGGAACCGACTATAATCGATAAGCAATAAGGGACCCCGAACAAACACGCTCCGGTAATAATGTTTCCTTTGGAAGGCCCACTGCTGTTGTGGGGCGAAGATAAATCGACGGATTCTACGGGCAGGCTCGTTTCCATATGTCGCGAATTGGACACGCGTACTTTTTGGGGAACCGCTTCATCGATGAAAACCGTATCGTCGGGTTGATTCGATTTTGAATTGGATACGCGTACCGGATGATTTGTCGATTTTGTGGGGACGGTGTCGAGGTCCATTATTTCCGCCGTATCGGCCGCTTTTCCAGCCAAAACATTGAACGAAAACAAAATGACGCTCCCGAGGGAAATTATCGACAGACGACACTTACTTGGCAATAGCACGCAATCTCCTTTGTTATTCATGAAAAGCCATTTACATGAGAAAAAATGATACATTCCAAACCGTAAAAGCAATGAAATTCATTACAACGCAAATGCGCACCGAAAAGACATGCCGGCGCCGGCGGTTTTAATGCTGAACGGAATGCCCTTAATGAGGGGGTATGTCCTAAAAACAAGGGGGCAACGGTTACATCGATAAAAATTAGATATGATTACTTTAATTTTTCAAAGCGCGATGGTAAAATTTTGAGAAAACAGGATAAAAATCAAATATTTATGTTGAAACCCGAATACTTATTCATTGAGAGTTTAAGTATATTTTAGATATTGTTTTTATTTAATACGATAGGGAATTAATCGTTTAAAGGAGGTTGTTTTGAAAATAAGGAATTCTGCGATCGCCCTTTTAATAATCGTATCGGCGGGAACGTTGCTTATTGCGAAAAACATGGTTTTAACGACTCCCGACGGATTAAAAATAATGCTGAAAGACGATAATACCTGGGTGTATGAAAACGGAAAACCTTCGGAAATAGAAAAAGACTTCACGGTTCCGGTCAGCAACGGCAAGATTATTCTCATCGGCACCGACGGTACTTGGGGATATGTTGAGAAGGAAATTAAGGACGAGGAAAAGCTCATTAAAACCGATTCGGTCGTTGGCACGGGGCATTCGGTAAACCGGGACATCAATGCGGCGACAGCCGATGCGCAGAAACAGGCCCTGCGTCAGGCGGTTTCGAAAATGAAAAACGCCTTGCATCAGTTGGAAATAGATGACTCGAAACTCGAAGATTGCGTTAAAAGAGTCGAGAAACAAGTAGACAAAAAAGAAGATTTCAAGCAGGGAACGGGTTGGGACGTGAATATCCGAATGGTGCTCGACAAAGGCAGCATTTTTGCGGTTGCCGATTGCGCGAAAAAGATCGAAAACGACAGTACGAAAGCTGCTGCCAAAAAATCAAAAAAGAAATAACGAAATTATTAAAAAGGGAATTGCTTTTGAAGTGCTGCTTCACTGTTGGATGGGAAAAAGGAGAATATGCAAATGGCCGGTTATAAACAACGCCTGATAGGATGTATTTGCGTCGTTGTCTTTTATGGTACGGCAAGTTTTTTGTTTGCCGACGAAACATTGGACAGATTGATCAGAACCCAGAAATACTCCGAAGCGGTAGCCTATGCAGACGATAAATTGCCGTCGGCAAACCGTACCGCCGACGTGTGGGTAAAGCTCGGGTCAGCGGATGAAGCATTGGGCCTGAACGAGAAGGCGTTGGCGTGTTATTTCGTCGGCTCGCGGATGGACGCTAAGAACTATACGGCCTACTACAGCATCGCCCGAATTTACAATAAGCTGAATCAACCCGACAATGCCTTGACCTATGCGCAAAAAGCCGTCGATGTCAATCCTACCGGCGAAGCAAGCTGGGAATATGCCAGGGCATGCATGGCATTGAAACGGGTAAAAGACGCCAAAAGCGCGCTTGAGCGGGTCATTAACGCCGATCCTTCCAATGCGGCCGCCAGCAGGGGACTTGCGGACATTTATTGGGAAGAAAAAGATTACAAACGGGCCATTCCGTTGCTCAGAGTCGCCTACGCATCCCAGCCCAATGCCGACGATGCGTATAAAATAGGACGCTCGCTCCTCGAATCGAACAAACTGGATTCGGCGATATTTTACCTGAAAGAAGCAATAACGCGTAATCCTAACTTGCTGAATGCAAACCTTGATTTGGCCAAGGCCTATTATCAAAAAGACAAATTCCTCGCCGCTGCGAATGAATTTGAAAAAATTGCGGGAAAAATCAAGCTGAGTGCCATGGACCAATACTGCCGGGCGGTATCGCAGGAAAAAACAGGCAGCATGGAAAGTGCGTTAAAAGCATATAACCTTGCCGCAGACGCGTTCGGCTTTTCGGCCGAGCCCGAAGCCATCATTTCGCATTCCAAAGCCGGCAAGGCGGATTTGGAGAAAAAGAATTATGAAAGCGCAATTTCCCATTTCAGGGCGATCGCCGCGGCCGACAGCGATTCGCATCTGGTTCCGGACATCAATTTCCTTTTGGCCGATGCGTATAACGGAGCCGGAATGACGGCAAAAGCGATTGCGAGCTTGGAAAAGGCCGTTGCATCGGATAAAAACAATGTCGAGGCATACGCACGGTTGGCCGATTTATATCAACGCAACAATCAATTGGAAAAAGCGAAACAGACTTTTGAAAAAATAACCGCCCTCAGCCCCAACGATCCCAAGGTTTTTCTCACTCTCGGCGATTACAACCTGAAGGCGAAACGGTATTCCGACGCGCTCAAGTATTATGAAAAAAGTTTTTATATCGCAAAATCGCCGCAGGCGGCAACCGGGCTGGCCCTTTCCGCAGCCGCCTTGGACAAATGGGACAAGGCCATAGACGCGGCAGAGTCGGCGGTTCATTTCGATCCGTCGGTTTTGGAACCCCGGATGGTGCTTGCGAAAGGATTTTTCCGCAACAACCAATACAAAGAAGCCAAGGAACAACTTGAGTTTCTCATAGCGAAAAAGCCGTATGAATTGGAATATATCAAACAATTGGCATATTGTTACAAACAATTGAACGACGCGACCAATTTGTCGTTTTTGGACAAAAAAATCATTGAACTCGAAAAAGGGAACATCGAGTCGCGCCTTCGGCTCGCCAAATACTATCTTGACCAGCGGGATTATAAGCAGGCCTACGATTTATACAAAGAACTGAGCGTTATGTCCCCCCAAAACGGGGACGTTTTTAAAAACTTGTACGACATTGCCAATAATGCCGGCGATAAAATTGCCGCGGCAGGCTATTTGAAAAAATACCTGACCCTGAGTCCCGCAGATCCGATTGCCCAGAAAAACCTCGGAAATTTGTATTTCGACCAGAAAAACTTCGACGCCGCTCTTACGGCGTATCGCACCGCCCTTAAACTCGATCCGAAAATCAAAGGGATTTACAAGCAGTATTCTCAACTTGTAAGCATCAAAGGCACGAAAGAGGAAATGAACGCGGCCATGGCCGGTGCCATTGCGGCAGGAGAAGCCGATGCAAGCATGTACGGGGCATTGGCCGCGGTATATCAAAAGCAGGGATTGTGCGGCAAGGCGCTCGAATTATACCAAAAGGCCCTTAATTTGGAGCCTAAAAACGTCTTGGTGTTAAGCGGGCTCGCGCGTTGCCAGCTTGCTACCGGGGCAGCGGATGCCGCGACAATATCGTTTGAACAGGTCGTGGCGTTGAATCCGGCTGCAATTGACGAATATAAAATGCTCGGCGATTTGTACGTGAAGAAGAACAGGGAAGCGGATGCGGTGTCGGTGTACAAGAAATACCTTGAAAAACGGAGCCAGGACGGCAAAATAGCTGCTTTTGTCGGCGAGTATGCATACAAACAAAAAAATTACGAGGATGCATCCCGGTTTTTCTCTATGGTTTCGGGCGAGGATGCGAAACGCTCCGAGTTTCTTTTCCATTTCGGACAGGCGAGTTATTTCGCCAAAAATTACAAAAAGGCATTTTCGGTCCTGACGCAATTGGCCGCCATCTCCCCGCAAAATCCCGAACTGTACAAGTTATTGTATTCGGTATGCGCGGCGGATAATGACCTTGCGAAAGACGCTGCGGGCTATTTACGCAAATATGTCGCATTAAAACCGACGGACGCGGTTGCAAAGAAAGATTTGGGCGATTTACTGTATTCGCAGAAGGACGAGGCGGGCGCCTTTGCCGCATACAAGGGGGCCTTGGCAACCGATCCGACTTTGAAAGGCATTTATAAAAGGTACTTTGACCTTGCCACGAAAAAAGGGACCGCAGCGGATGTCGATTTTGCCCTCAGCGGCGCAGTCAATGCCGGCGAAGCGGACGCGGCCATGTATGCCGCGCAGGCAAATTCCTATTTTAAACAGGGGCTTTATTCAAAGGCGATTCCTTTATGTCAAAAGGCGCTGGCGGTTGACCCCAAGAACCTGCCGGTGCTTACTCTTTTGGCGAATTGCCAGCTTAAGGCGGGCAACGCGGCCGAAGCCTCGATTACCTATGAGCAACTTATCGCCTTAAACCCGACCGATTCGAAGCTGTATAAACAGTTGGCGGAAACGTATACGAAATTGGGCAAAAAGGACGCGGCCCATAACGTCTATAAAAAATACCTCGAAAAAGAACCCCGCGATTTCGATGTCGCGTATATTGTCGGCGAAAAGGAGTACGCATCGAAAAATTACGCCGAAGCGGTCCGGTATTTGTCTATGGTTTCCGGCAACGATTCGAAACGAACAGGCTTATTGTCTATGCTTGCGCAATCGTATTATCAGACCAAGGAATATACAAAAGCGAAAATGCTGTATAAGCAAATGGTGGCCTTTGCGCCGCAAGACCCGCTTATAGAAAAGACTTTGTATGATTTGTGCATGCGTGACGGCGACAAAGAAGAAGCCCTGTCGCATCTCAAACGGTTTGCGGCGTTAAGCCCGAAAGACGCCCAGGCGCAACGCGATTTGGCCGATGCGTTGTACGATCGGAAAGACATGGCTTTGGCGGGTGCCGCCTATCATGCGGCAATGGTTGCGGATCCCGCCATAAAAGGGAGTTACAAAAGGTATTGCGAAGTCGTCGCGAAAAACGGTACTGCCGACGAAATCATGGCGGTGTATTCGGCTGCCGTCAAGGCGGGCGAGGGCGATGCCGGCGTGTATGCGGCGCTCGGCGGGGCTTATGAAAAGAAGGCCGCCTTTGCAAAAGCCATACCGATGTATCAAAAAGCGTTGCAATACGATTCGAAAAATGTCCCGGTTCTCATGTCGCTTGCAGCATGTCAATCGAAAACCGGCGACGTCACCGAAGCTTCGATAACCTACGAACAGGTCGTGGCCTTGAATCCGCAGGACCAGAAGATTTTAAAAACGCTCGGCGACATGTACATGCAGCAAATGAAAACCGACCAGGCCATGTCGGTATATAAAAAATATCTTGAAAAACAACCGAAGGAATACGGGCTTGCCAAAATGATTGCGGAGTATTCTTTCAAGAAAAAGGATTATGACGCGACGGCAAAATATTTCGCGCTTGTTCCTTCGGAAATGGTATCCCAGGCGCCGATACTTTCCATGTACGCCTTTGCGTGCCTTCAGCAGAACGATTATCCTAAAGCAAAGGAATTGTACAGGAAACTTGCCGTATTGACGCCGCTGGATGTCGGTATCAATAAGACGTTATTCGATTTGTGCGTAAAGACGAATGATAAGGACGGCGCCATGGCGTTTTTGCGCAAATACACGGCGCAAAGACCCAAAGATGCGGACGCGCAAAAAGACCTGGCCGATTTTCTGTACGATCAAAAAGACCAAAGCGGTGCGTATCTGGCATATCGGGCCGCATTTTCGGTTAATCCGCACATTAAAGGGATATTCAAGCGATACGCGGAACTTGTGGTTGCACGGGGAACTCCCGAGGAAGTCCTCATGGTTCTCAACGCGGCAATCGGTGCCGGCGAAGCCGATGCGACCATGTATGCGACCCTTGGAAGTACGTATGAAAAGAAAACGTTTTATCCAAAGGCGATTTCCTATTACAATAAGGCATTGCAACTCGATCAGCGGAACTTCACGGTGATTTCGTCGCTTGCCCGCTGCTATGCGAAATCGGGAGATATCATGGATGCGATTGTGACTTATCAACAGGCGGTCGCCATTAATCCCGACGCGATTACGGAATATAAAATCCTCGGGGATCTATATACAAAACAGAATAAACCCGACCAGGCGGCGGAGGCGTATAAGAAATATGCGGCAAAAGCGCCGAATGATCCGGGCATTGCGATGATGCTTGCCCAGGACGCGTATAAAAACAAGGATTATGACGGGACAATACGTTTACTTGCAAAAATTCCCAAGGACCAGACCAATGACCCCGAATACTGGTATTTGCTCGGCAAAGCGTATTACAACGGCAAGTATTACAAGCAATGCGCGGAAGTCCTGGAATATTTGAAAGGGTTTTACCGGGACGGAAAAAAAGTAAACCCGCATGGGGCGCTCATGTTTAAAATGCTTGCGGAATCGTACGACAATCTCGGCGATAATGCCAATGCGACCGCCGCATATAATGCCTATACGAAATTTCCTGAGGTAAAAGATGCCGACGCATCGTACAGAAAGGCGCAACTGACGGAGAAAGTCAGCATACCGCTGGCCGCCGCGATATACGAACAAAATGCCGCTTTGTATCCCAAAGACATACGGAACCTTTTGGGCGCCGGATTATTGTATGCAAAGCAACCGGCAACCCTGGAAAAGGCCTCGCTTTTTTTAAAGAAATTCCTTACGCAAAAAGACAGTATTCCGACTCTCTGGATCGATTTAGGTAAAATTTACGGGAAAACGGGACGGCCGAAGCTGGAGCTTGAGGCGTATCAGCAATACATACAGCGCGACGCGTCGAATCCTCTTGCTTGTGAAGATATCGGCGTGACGCTTCTGGAAAAACATCAGGCAAACGACGCCATGGTGTTTTTGGAAATGGCAAATGCGTTGAAACCGAATGATCCCGATTTTATGTATCAGTTGTCCAGAGGGTATGTTAAAACCGAACGGTATTCGGACGCTTTGCCGCTCCTTGAAAAAGCGGATAAATTGCGTTCCAACGATGCGAAAATTCAAAGTTTGTATAATTTTGTTTTGCAACATTCCGAAAAACAACCGTCGAACGCGGCTGCTGCAAAAAAAGAAGCGTGGTGATTTGTCAAAACGAATACTATGATATCATTTATTAAACGGGCCTGGTTTACCGGAGCTTTGTATATACTCGGTGCATTGGGCTATACATTTTACGCTATCCTATGGGTGATACGTTTTATGCAAACAACAAAACGCTTGCTGATTGCTTTTGCGATACTGGTATTGGCGCTAACCGGGCTTGTCGCGTATTTATTCGTGCCGATGAACGTGGGAAAAGAACCCCTCGATGTGACCATTGAAAAAGGCACCTCGCTCCATGCCATAGGCAGATTATTGGCTGCAAAGCACGTCGTGCCGTCGTCCGCCGTTTTTGTCTTATGGGTCAAATACCGGGGAGAGGAAAAGAAGATTCAGGCGGGGAAATATACGTTTTATTCCGGGGAAGGCATTGTAAGCGCCACTGAAAAATTACAGCATGCGGTCCCGGTCGATGTTTCGGTCACCATCCCCGAAGGGCTTACCATCGAGCAAACCGCATCTATCTTTGCCGCGGCGCTGAATGTCGACAGCGCGGAATTCGTACGCCAATGCCGCGATAGCGCCGTTGTTATGCTTTGTCATGTCCGAGCGCCTACCTTGGAAGGATATTTATTTCCGAATACGTATCGATTTCCTTTTGATGTTTCGGTTTGGGAAATTCTTAAAAGCATGACGCAGGAATTTGCGGAAAAGGTAAAAACGCTTCCCGTCCAAGCTCCCGACGGGGCGCATGCCTCGCTGACTCCCCATGAGTACGTCATATTGGCGTCAATTGTCGAGCGGGAAGCCGCGTTGGCTTCCGAGCGGCCCCATATTTCAAGCGTTTTCCATAATCGTCTCGATAAACACATTCCTCTCGGCGCGGATCCGACCATTCGCTATGCGCTTAAGAAATTCAACGGACCGCTCCTCGTGTCGGAACTCGCAAAAGATACGCCTTACAATACGAGAAAATATGCCGGATTGCCTCCGGGACCCATTTGTTCGCCGGGACTTGCTTCGCTTGCAGCAGCGATGCAGCCCGCGCAAACCAAGGACCTGTATTTCGTCGCAAAATGGGACGGTACCGGCGCCCACGATTTTTCGATGACCAATGAGGAACATTGCAAGAAAAAGAATGAAATCAGGAAAATGAACGAATTGCGAAAATCAAGGTCCAGTAAGGAGAAGTCGTGAAAGGAAAGCGTTTTGTCCAAGCGGCGCTCGCCGCAATTTCCATTGTTTTTGTCGCCTATTGCCAAAAAGAAACATTACAACCGTTAAAACTCATCGATTGTCATACCGCAGGCATTTTGTCGCGGGGATATTTTGCACTCGGTTGCCAAACCTATCCCAACGGCAATCAAAGCGTCAGCGGCAGCGGCGTGACCTTGAACCTGCTTGCGGCGCTTACCGATCGTATCAATATCGGCATCGGTTACGGCGGGGACGGATTTATCGGACGGGAAATGCCGCGGTTTAATCCGCATATCGGGGCCATTTTTAAAATCAGGATAATCGAAGAATCATATTTTTGGCCTGCGTTTGCGATCGGCTACGATCATCAGGGGACCGGCGGCGTCGATATCGATTATAACGGGTACGTGTACAAGTCTCCCGGGTTTTTCCTGGCAATGAGCAAAAATTACCTTCTATTGACCGCGTTGCAAATAGGGTTGCACGGCGGAATTAATTATTCTCTGGAAGAATGCGATCCGATTAAATGGCCGAACGTTTACGGGGGAATCGATGCCGGATTCAATGAAAAATTCACCGCCGCGCTTGAATACGATTGCGCCTTAAACGCCAAAGACGCGGGCGGCGATTCTTTACATATAACATATGCAAACCCGTTGAAAGGGTATCTTAACGTCGGGCTCCGTTGGTTTGTAACGAGCGCTTTTTGCATCGAATTCGACGTCAAGGACATGTTGCAGAATAAGATATCCCTTTCCGGCGAAAGAATAGGGTGGGGACGCGAATTGAAATTAACCTATATCGGAAAAATGTTTTAATACGGAGTCGAAATGAAATTTAAAACGATAATCCTTTTCCTGTTTTGCTTTTTATCACTTGGAAATGCCCAGAATCCGCCTCCCGAAGCAGGCGGACAAATACCCATGGATTCTTCCGACCTCATTGCCGATATGATCATCAAATCGCCGGTCCCGGTCATTATCGATTTTTCCGCAACCTGGTGTATGCCGTGCAAAATGCTCAGTCCGACGATTGATGAATTGAAAAAAAAATATACGGGTAAAATAAAAATCATGAAAGTGGATATCGATAGAAACCGGAAATTGGCCACCTATTTCCGCGTTTCCTCGATTCCGGCCGTATTTTTCATTAAAGACAAGGCCGTGGTTTTATTCTTACTTGGTTTGCGTGAAAAAGCCGCCTATGAACAGGGCATCCTCGATATGCTTAAAAAGCCCCAAGCAAAAGATTCGGCAACCGCTTCCAATACGGTAAAATCAAAAGAATAATAATCCCAATGAAACTACCCGAATTGTTGGCACCCGCGGCTTCCTTCAGCGTTGCGCAAGCTGCGTTCGACCATGGCGCGGATGCCGTATATGCCGGTTGCGGCAATTTAAATTTGCGCGCACACAGTATCAATTTTTCCGCATCGGAAATTGCGGACCTTTGCAGCATGGCTCATGACAAAGGAAAAAAAGTGTACGGCGCCCTCAATGTGATGCCGAGCGACGATATGCTATGCGACGTTGCGGCAATCGTGCAGGCAATCCACAAACTGCCCCATCGCGTCGATGCTTATATCGTCAGCGACCCGGGCGTGTTTTCCCTTTGTAAAAAACATACCGATATTCCTTTACATTTAAGTACGCAGACCGGCACTTTCAATGCCGAAAGCGCGCGGTTTTGGGCCGCGCAGGGGATACGCAGGGTCATTTTGCCCAGAGAATTGACCGTGGCGCAGATCGCCTTTCTTACTAAGCAATCGGGGGTAGAGACCGAAGTTTTCGTCCACGGCGCCATGTGCGTATCCGTATCGGGGCGTTGTTTGCTCGGTGCGTACAGGGGAATGCGCCACCCCAATTTCGGCGATTGCCCGCAACCGTGCCGTTTGCAATATTCAATAGCGCCCGTGTTTCAATCGGGCCCGCCCTCGGAGGAATTTTTGACAATAGAGGAATACATCGATGAAAAAACCGCGTATGTATTGAATTCCAAAGATCTGAATGCATTGCCGATTCTCGATCGCATTGTCGAAAGCGGCGTTTCTTCGTTGAAAATAGAAGGCCGTAACCGCAGTGTCCATTATGTCTCATCGGTCGTTTCGGTGTACCGGGCCGCATTAGACAGTATGCAAATGAACCGAACAGAATATTCCGTTAAAGCGTCGTGGAAAGAGGAATTGGAACGATTGGACCACAGACCGTACACGACCGGATTTTACGGAACGGAAATGATTTTACAGGACATACGCAACGAGCGCCTTGGAAAAGACTACAGGGTCGTCGGCGTGGTCCGTGAAATACAAGGGGAAAAGGGGCCTATCGTCGACGTGAAGAATCCGTTTAACCTCGAAGACACCGTATCGGTTTTACCGGGAAAAATCGGATCGGAACCGTTTGACGCCACCGTTGTTGATTTGCGCGACGCAAACGGCAACCGTATCGGCTGTGCAAAAACAAACAGGCTTGTATATTGCAAAACGGAACCCGCTCTTTGCTGCGGGGATATTCTCAGAAAAAAGGGGATTGCCGGGTAAAGTTTTTCCTCGATCGATCAGATACGGGCTCGTCGTTTTCTGCTGCCTTCGGCATAACCGAGTCCGCCCCACATGGCAATCGCGTGGACCGGGCATCGGTTTAAACATAACCCGCATCCGATACATTTTTCTTTGTTTACCACGTGGCGCATGCCTTTTTCTCCGGATATCGCCGTTGTGGGGCATGAGCTCACGCACAACGTGCAACCGTCGCATTTTGCATCGATATTCACTTTGGGACGATGTTTAACGAGGTCCACAAAACAATGCGACGGGCATGAATACGCCGCAACGACGAAGTTTTCCAAAGCTTTATAATTGAGAACAGGGAGATTGTTTACCATCGTGATCGCGTCCGACGGCGTCGATTTGACGCAAAGCGTGCACGACGTGCATCCGACTTCGCAATATTTCTTTACCCTGGCGCCGCGGTCGTGGTTCGAGCAGGCGAGGTAGATTTTGTGTACCGTGGGGATGAGATCTATGATGCCGCGCGGACATACCGAGACGCACGCACCGCATCCGGTACAGGCGTCGGGGTTTACAACAGCGACATTGTTTTCGTTGATGGAGAGCGCGTTAAAGGGACATGCCTTGACGCAACTGCCGAGTCCTAAGCAGCCGTCGACGCAGGTTTTGGGACCGTTTCCCGCCAAAATTGCCGCATGACAGTCGTGAATTCCATCGTATACGCAGCGCATTGCGGCTTCTTTATCGCCGCCTTTGCATTTTACAATGGCCATATGCGGTTCGGAAAGGGTGACGGTGATACCGAGAATATCGCCGATAGCATGCGCGCTTTTGGCGCCTCCGGGTATGCATCCCGTGGGTTCTTTCTTTCCTTCGGCAACGGCTTTTGCAAATGCGGCACAGGTCGCATATCCGCAAACCCCGCAATTGACATTAGGGAGAGCGTCTTTGATTTTTTGAATGGTGTGATTTGAGAAAACCGATACTCGTTTAGTTGTAATTGAAACCAAGAGCCCGAAAGCAAGCCCTAACAATCCCAAACAAACAATGGGGAGAAAAATGCCCAAAGCGTTATCCTCCGAACAGTGTGGTAAAAGTGAATCCGGAAAAACCGATAAAAGCCATGGATACCAGTCCTGCGGACAGCAGGGCGATAGGGAGGCCTTTGAACGGCCTTGGAATTTCGGTCATTTCGAGTTTTCGTTTGATGCCCGCCATCAGAATAACGGCGAGTAAATACCCGAATCCGCAACCGATGTTGACAACGGTCGATTTTGCGAACGAGGATGCCTGATTATGGTTCGACAATGTGTTGCACGCCATGATGCATACCGCAAGTACCGCGCAATTCGTCGTAATCGAAGGGAGAAACGAACTGATCGATTCGTATGCCGACGGCCAGAATTTTTCGACCAGTAATTCGATGAGCTGTACGATAATGACGATGACCAGGATAAAGACCATTGTCTGAAGATAAAACAGATTGTTGCGCATTAGAATATACCGGTTCAGTGCGTAACCGACAGCACCGGCGACGGCCATGACGCCGACAACCGTGAATCCCATTCCCAGCGATTGCGACATTTTTTTCGGCAGGGCGCAAAAGGGACAAACCCCGATCATCAGGATAAAAACGATGTTGTTGACAAGCATCGAAGAAACGAAGGTTTCTAAAACGGATTGAAATGGAATCATTGGTGTTTACCCGCCGTTCTGTAGGCATTTAGCGCCGCAAAAAGCAATGCAAAGCAGAAAAAGCCCCCGCATGCATAGGAAAATGCCTGAATTCCTTGAAAATGCCCTATGCTCGTAAGTCCCAAGATTTTATTCGATCCTACCAGTTCGCGGATGAAACCGCATATGGCAAGGACCAGAAAAAAACCGAAACCCGTGCTTAATGCGTCGAATATCGAGTCTTTCAGTTTGTTTTTGGATGCAAATGAATCGGATCGGTTGAGAATTATGCAATTGACCGCAATAAGCGGAATGAAAATTCCAAGATTTTGGCGCAGCACCGGGAAATTTGCGCTCAGGATAATATCGGCAATCGTAACCCACATTGAAATGATGAGCAAATAGCAGGGAATCCGGACCTTATAATGGATCCATTTCCTGGCGATTGATACGGTAGCGTTCGACGCGACGAGCACACAGAGCGTGCAAAACCCCATTCCTGCGGCATTCTTCAAATTCGTCGTGACCGCAATTGCCGGACACAGTCCCATGGCCATGGTAAACACGGGGTTTTTATTGACAAACCAATCTTTCAAATCGCTTTTCATTGCGATGCTCCCATGCCTGCTTGAGGCGGTGTGGAATCCAAGGTGAATGAGGGCGTTACATGCGCATTGTAATTGCCGATGCAAAATACCGGGTCCGGTTTGACGGAATTAAATGACAGAGCGGCAATGAGACCGCACACCATGGCGATGAACGAAATCGAAAGTATCGATTTAACGACGTCATTCATGTTTTTTTACCTCGCCGAAACGTTTGGGTCTGGAAAACCGGTCTATGAGGGGCACACAGATATTCATGAGCAAAATGGCAAATCCGACGCCTTCGGGAAAACTGCCGAAGGATCGAAAAAGGAATGTCAGGACTCCGCATCCGATCCCGAAGAGGAATTTCCCGTTTTGGGTGACGGCAGAGGTAACCGGGTCGGTTGCCATAAAAAAAGCGCCCAGTATCAATCCGCCCGACATGATTTGATACATCGGGACGATCAATGCTTCGGTCGTGAAAAAACCGCCGGTTTTATTGAAAATCCAGAAAAGGAGAAATACGGTTCCGATGAACGACAATGAAATCCTGAATCGGATGATGCCTTTATAGAAGAGAAACATCGCGCCGACGAACAGGGCCACCGTCGACGTTGCCCCGAGACTCCCGCCGACGTTGCCCCAAAATAAATTCGGCAACGTGTCCTGCAGATCAAGAGGGTTGAAAACGCCCGTTAAAAGCGCGTTTTTGTAGTAGACCAAAGGGGTTGCCGCGGTGACGCCGTCGAGCGGATGCGGCAAGCCGAAAATCGATCCGTGCAACGGTGCCGTATACTTCGTAAGCGCCGCAGGAAACGATAGCAGCAAAAACGTCCGGCCTGCCAACGCAGGATTGACAAGCGAATGTCCGAGGCCGCCGAACGGCATTTTAACGAGCGCGATTGCGAAAACGGCGCCGATTGCCGCTATCCAGAGGGGGCAATGCGGCGGCAACGTCAGCGCCAAAAGCAATCCCGTTGCCACGGCGCTTAAATCGCGTATCGATTGTTTCTTTTTTGTAAGCCATTGAATGACGCTTTCGGTGCCCACGCTGGCGACGATGGTCACGCCGATAACCAAAAAAGCCGATATCCCAAAAATGAAAAATGCGGCGATGCAGGCCGGGATAAGCGCCAAAACAAGCGACAGCATGATGGAACCGACCGCTTCGGTATGTCGGATATGCGGGCTCGTTGAAAGGTGAAGCAAGGCGCCGGAATTGTCCAATGTTGTGTTTGAATCTGTCATGGTATTCAATTCTTTTTTACCGTAGAGGTAGTGGATTCTGCCCGATATTTTCCTAATTTAATGAAATGGACAAGGTTGATTTTTGACGGGCACACAAACGAGCATGAGCCGCATTCTATACAATCTTGAACACCCCAGTTTATCGCTTCGGCGTTTTTATCCATATTGACAAATTTCATTAGGTAACACGGCGTGAGCCTCATGGGGCACACGCGGACGCATCTGCCGCAGCTTATGCAATCGAATCGTTTGATCCCCTCTGTCAAGGTATCGAACGCTAAAACCGCAGTGCTTGTTTTAATGATCGGCACGTCGACCTCCGCTTGCGCGAGGCCTCGAAGAGGTCCGCCGACAATGACTTTTTTAACACGCGCCATATCGGTGTCGCAATGCCGCAGCAGGTACGAAATCGGCGTACCGAACGGTACGAGCAGATTTTTTGGGGTTTTTACGCAGGGGCCTGCAACGGTCACAATCCTTTGATACAGTGGAATCCCATTGCAAACGGCATTAAATATTGCATAACAGGTTGAAACATTCAATACGACGCATCCTATATCGAGGGGAGAACCGCCGATCGGGGTTTCTCGTTTTGTAAGCGTTTTAACCAGTATTTTTTCAGCACCCTGGGGATACTTTGATTTTGTGAGCACGAGCTGAATATCTTTAAACCGAACGTCTTCAAGCGCTTTTTTCAAGGCATCGACCATGCTTGTATTTTCGAACATCGCAGCACAAATCGTCTTTGTTGCGCCGAGCACTTTTTTCGCAATAAGAACGCCGGTTAGAATGTCTTCCGTTTTCTCGATAAGCAACGGCAGGTCGCTTGCAACATACGGTTCGTTTTGGGTCGCGTCGATGCAAAGGGTATCGATCGCTTTGTCGGCAGGGGGCGAAAGTTTTACGTGGATGGGAAAACCGTCATTATCCATGCCGACGATGCCGCATGAAAGAATTTTCTGAATAATTTCCTGCGGTGCTGCTTCTTTCCACGGCGTTGACATACCGGTCATTTCGAAAGGTGTGTTTTCACCGTCGTTTTCGATTTCGATGCCGAGTACCTGTTTTCCGCTCGGATGCTGAACCGGCGTTATTGCCGAAACAGATCCGGAAATAGGACTGTGAATTGCCGCGGAAAGGTTTTGGGATATTTCGCCGATAATTTGGCCTCTGCGTACCCGGTCCCCGCGTTTTACTACGGCATTTGCAATTGCGCCGGAATGTTGTAATAACGGCAAATAAATGCGAGGCGGTTGCGAAAGTTCCTCGACAACAAGGGATTCAGGATTCTGAAGATTTTTTGGAGGAAAAATTCCTCCTGAAAAACTTAATGAGCGTGCCACCCGATAATATCCTTTACTATAATTCTACTGCGATGATGTTCCGGCGTTTGATTTAGAAGCCAAAAATGCTTCGATTGATTCGAATACCGGGATGACTTTACCGACTTCGAGCACATAAAATACATCCCACACATTTCCCTGCCCACAGATGATGTTGACCGAACCGTCCATTTTTTTTGCCATATACGATAATTTCAGAATAGTAGACAAGGCATAACTTGAAATAATTTTAAGCCCGGTCAAATCAAGAACAAAATGTACTTCTCCGCCGGCCAGAACCTCGTTGAACGTGTTTTTAAGCTTGCAGGCGCCTTCGTAATTCAGATCGCCGGCAAGGTTAAACACCGTATGATCGTTTTTCTTTTGCAAGGTCAAAAGAAATTGCATCGTTTCTCCGGTTTTGTTCTTTGAACTATACCATGATTTTTAAAAAATTGCATCCAGAATATGAATCGTATAAAATATATTCAAAATCGGTATGAAAATCGAATTGTGGAAAAATGAATTCTCCCGGTTGAGGAAGTTTACAAATGGGTGAAGCGTCCGTGCCGTACAACGCGGTTCTTTTTATGGGAATTATGCTCCAGCGGTCGGTACCACTTGACGAAGTAGTAAGGCTTCTCACCGATAGGTACGGTCCTGTCGATAGAATATTCGGTCCCGTGCCGTTTCATCATACTGGATATTACGAAAATGAAATGGGAAATGATCTGCAAAAAACATATTGCGTGTTTGAAAAGTATATAGACAGGGAAGCGTTATCGACGATAAAAAACGTGACCAACGGAATTGAAGCACGATACGCAATAAATGGAAAACGCACGATAAACCTTGATCCGGGATATATTACCCGCGATAAACTGATTTTGGCTAGTACGAAGGATTTTTACCATAGAATTTATTTGTCTCAGGGTATATTCGGCGAAGTCACGCTTCATTACCGGAAGGGAAATTTCAGGTTTTTTTCATGGACTTATCCGGATTATAAGGAGCCGGGGGTTCTCAGATTATTGGAGTTGGCCCGTGCGCGCCTGGTAAAAACCCTTCGTGATGAATGATCCGGCATTGCAAGAATGAACGTGCCGACATATTTTTAACCGGGATTACAATCACGTTTTCAAAAAGAAGGTTGTGGAAAATGAAACGACTTTTGTTTATGTTTTTTTTGGTTTTTGCTCTGTGCGGGACAACATGGTCGATAGACGTTGCAAATCCGTTTGCCGGTCCTCCCGGAGGGCTTTCCAAAGATTCGGTTCCCGTATTTATCGTCCTGGGTGCCGATGACAATACAATGCCCGAAGGCATGGATTGGATCAGTAATTTCATAAAAAACAAACGCAATCCGGCGGGAAAAGGAAATGCGAAAACCTTTGACAGCGCCCTTGTCCGGATGAGTTTTTATTTGATCGGGTCGTCGTATTCCGATTCGGCGTGCGTGTCGGCCTGGAAACGGGTTTATGCAGATGGCAATGAGGTCGGCAATCATACGTTTTCGCATTATACCGACGGCTACAAACGCAGCCTCGCGGATTGGACGAAGACCATTGCAAAATCCGATTCGCTGACCGCATTGGCCATGCAACTTGACCGATCTACTTTTGTCGGGTTCAGGACCCCGCTGCTTTCGTATAATGCGTTTACTTATCAGATCCTTGCCGCTCGAAACTATTTGTACGATTGCAGTATAGAAGAAGGGGTGGAAGACGATCAGGACGGAACATGCTTTTTTTGGCCCTACACCCTGGACAACGGCAGCCCTTCGGACGCGGTTCAATTGGAATGGGTCAAAGAAGATCCGACGTATACCTATTCCACGTGCGGAAAAACTCCGGGGCTCTGGGAAATCCCTGTTTACAATTACGAGGTTCCGCCGGACTCGGTTGCCGCCAAATACGGATTCAAACCCGGAGTAAGAGGGCGAATTCTGAAAGGCATCGATTGGTTTGATACGACGAACGGCAAAATGACCGGGTTCGATTATAACCTTATACACAGTTTCGACGACGAATGCTGTCAATTGGACAGCGAGGAATATCTCGCGACCTTGAAATATTCCCTGGACCAGCGTTTTTTGGGAAACCGATGCCCTATCACGATCAATTTCCATCCCGACGAATACGTCTCAGACGATCCCTCGGATTCGATCCCGTTCATCACCCAGGCGCAGCGAAAAGGCGTTGTTGAGTCGTTTATCAACTACGCGCTCACCAAACCCGATGTCAGATTCGTGACAGCGCAGCAATTGGTGCAATGGCTCAAAAACCCGGTCGATTTGAACGGGCGAATCGGCGTGGATGCCGTGCAAAAAGGGCTTCCGGCCCGTCGCACGAACCCGGCGCTGTCCGCTATCCTTGTTGTCAAGAAGTCCGTTGTTTTTAACCTCGATGCCGACCAAAGTCTTGCCCTAAGCCTTTTCAATTGCAGCGGGCAACGGGTTTGGCAGCTTCCGATGTCGACATATGCAAAAGGCCGCCATGCATTGCCCCTGCAAAACATGGTTAAAACAAAAGGAGCGTACATTCTCCGCATTACCAATCCGGCAGGGCTGGATCTTGCCCGCAGGATAACCGTCGGGCAGTAAGCCGCAAAAGCATTTTCGCGAAAAAGCCCCGTAGCGTTGCTGCGGGGTTTTCGATGAGGAATAATCATGGATTATCCTGTTTGTAAAAAAGTCAGAACCGCTTTATTGGAAAAAGGCGATGCGAAAACACGGGAAAGTGCCAAGCGCTTTTTTAAGGAAACGGTGGCTTTCCACGGGCTGAAAGCGGCACAAGTCCGCAGCGTTGCCGCAGAGTATTACAAGACGATTAAAGATCAAGGCAAAGACGTGATCTTTACCTATTGCGAATCGCTGTTGCAAACGAACAAATTCGAAGAGAAATTGGTCGGGTTGTTCTGGCTGGACAAACAATCGAAGGCGTTTGAGGAACAGGACTTCGCCGTTCTTGCGAAATGGCTCAACCGGTATGTTGACAATTGGGCAATTTGCGACACGCTCTGCAACCATGCGATCGGCTCTTTCGTCATGAAGTTCCCTGAAAAAATAAACGACCTGTTTGCATGGACCGCATCGAAAAACCGTTGGGTAAGGCGCGGTTCGGCCGTGAGCCTGATTATTCCTGCTCGTAAAGGACTGTTTCTCGCCGAGATCCTGAAAATAGCCGATACGTTGTTACTTGATGACGACGACATGGTGCAAAAAGGCTACGGATGGATGTTAAAAGAGGCAAGCAAACCCCATTGCACGCAAATATTCGACTTTGTCATGAAACGTAAAGCGACAATGCCGCGTACCGCCTTGCGATATGCCATAGAAAAAATGCCCGCAAATCTGAAAAAAGCCGCTATGGCCAAATAGCAACAATCTTTCGGCGACGTTGTTTCGTTACGCGGGTTTTGGAATGCCGAGGCTGCTGTCACTAGGATCGGCAGGTGCTTGTATTTTCTGATTATGAGATTTTGCCCTATCCAAAACATCCTGCATAGCCGTAGCGTCCCATTGCGGTAACAAGGTCACAAAATAAGAATCGTTATGCGTTAACGGGTCGGCAAGTATTTGCGGATACAATAAAGAATATGATTCAAATAAAGCTGTGTGCGGCACCGGGGATAAAAATACCGGTTTCACTAAAACACCCAGCGATGCGACTTCGGCTAATTCTTCCATGACCATTTGCGGCGTTTGCCCGGGGAGCCCGGCCATCAAGTAGACGCCGATGCCCGAACTCAAAAAACCTCCGGATTTCATCAGAACGATTTTTTGTGCGAGCTGTTCAAAGGATGTTTTACCGCTTGTGTGACGGGTGTCGGATAGTTTGCCGCTTTCGTATCCCAGGCGAATCGTTTTAAACCCAATGTCAAGCATGAGATCTATTAAAAAACGGTTCATGAACGCGACATGCAAACCGTTTGGCGTATGAAATTGAACCGGTAACCGCATATCCCGTATTTTGTTGACAAAAGGGATGAAATTGTTTTCGGCATCGAACAGCAACGCGTCATCATAAAATGCGGCATTCGAAACGTCGAATTCGGACACGCACAATGCGAGTTCCGCTGCAACGGTTTCGACCGGGCGACGGGTATAGGTTTTACAGAGAATTTTGGATGCACAATAAGAACAGGACATGGGGCATCCCAGTGAAGTCATTACCGGCGCATGGTTGAGGGACTCCATACTTTCGAATGCCGGATTCATCGAGGCGGCGCAGGGCAATGCCGTAAGCTCGCTTAAAAGGGGAATGCCCGATTGTTTTAAATCATTGGCATTGAAAAGATTTCCCGTGAAAACATGGGTTACGCCCGGAATCGATCTAATCCAATTTGGAATAAGGTGCGCGGCGGTTCCACCGACAATGCAGGGGATATCGGGAAAGATACTTGTGACGATTTTGATTGTTTCGGCCAAGCCCATTGCCCAATAGGTCATAGAACTGCCTAAAAAAATCACATCGGGTTTATTCGTTGACAAGAGGAAGCCAGTGAACTCGTCTTGGGAAACGCCGTATCGCTTGAATTTGCGTTTAACTCCCTTATAAATGCCCGGTTTTGCAATTTCCGCATTGGGAAATTCGCCCGTACCGTTTTGTTTTGGTTTTGTACTTTGGCTTCGTTTGAGACAATTGTAAAATACGGTGTCAAATCCGTTGCGTAATAAAAAATCGTACAGAAAATAAAGGCCGCACGGGTGCATCCATTCGTCATAGAGCTTAAAATCCATGATCCAGGGATTTATGACTAATGCTTTTTTTTTCATGGAATTAAAACAAATCCAAGGTTTTATCCGAACCAATATTTATATTGAAACCCCTGGCAAAAAACGCTGATAAAATCGATGCAGGATATTTATGGTTATTCATAACTGTTTTTATTCGAGCGGATTCCATTTAGCCATTTCCCTGGTTTTAAAATACTATGGATTTTAAAACCAGAAAGTGGTATTATTTCAATGGGTTTTGGTTAAGGGGTTAAATAGGCGTTTTTTCTCGAATTTCGAAGATTAAGGATTAAAATATGTCTATAGAAACTCAAAAGAACTTTCTTGGAAAAACTCAAACCATTATGCGGGCAGAGGTCGAATCGGAGCGATGGAGTTCCTGGATTCGGCTTGCCATAGGCATAGGATATTCTTTTTTAGCTTTTTATTGCTACATGCTCGATGAGATCTCCGTTAAAGCATTTGCGTTTCAAATGTGTGCCGTTTTAGTACTTTTGGGATACAGCGGATACTATATAACCCGCTTCGGTAAAACTCGCGGTAAATCATATTCGGCATTTGTGCTCGTTTCTTTGGACATTATTGTCATGACCGTGGTGTTGTGGTCTTATTCCATGATGGGAACCACCTCCTCGCTTCTTCGAATGTCGCTATTCGGCGTTTACTTTATCGCAATCATTTTCACCGCATTGCATAATAAGTTATCGCTTTCGATTTTTAGCGGTATCATGTCGGCAGTATGTTATTCTTTTTATTTTGTTTTCTCTCTTCTTCATAAACCCGTACCTGTGGAAGCCTGGGTTTTCGATTTGGGCGTACGGGTCTTTTTGTTGGTAATTGTTGCAACCGTAGCAGGTATTATATCCAGGAAAAATTTCACTACCATCAACAAGGTAATCAGTTCCGAATTGCGATACCAGAATCTCGTCCATCGTTTGCCCGAAATGTTGTTTACGCTTGATGATCGCGGCCGTTTTATTTGGGCTAACCAAACCGCTTTTGCCATTATCGGATTGCCTGCCAAAGTCATTCCTAACCGAAGCATTTTTGATTTCATGCAAAAACCCGATCTCCTGAAATTGGATAAATCGGAATTCAAAGGCACCTTTCAAATCAAGGATTTCAACGGAAACAATAAATTCGTGGATTGTTTCATTCAACCGCTTTCGGAACCGGGAAAGCCGCTCATTTTTGAAGGAATCATGACCGATGTGAGCGACAGGGAGCTCGCTTTGTCGCAAAGGGAGGAAATGGTCTCGCGTCTGTATCAATACCAAAAAATGGAATCGCTCGGGACCTTGGCCAGCGGTATGGCGCATGACTTTAATAATATCCTGCAAACGGTTTCGGACATTGCTTCCATTGTGGAAAAAGATACAAAGGAAACCGAAACGAAAAAGCATATGGAAATCATATCCGAAACGCTTGTTGAAGCAAAGCTCCTGATTTCTGAATTGCTCGCTTTGGGAAGAAAAAAGCTTTTGGACTATCAGCCGATTCAACTGCAGAATTTCATGGAAAGCGTTATTCCACTGTACGGGAGTCAACTCGGTAATTCGTACGATATTGTTCTGAAAGCGCCAAGCGACCCGGTATGGATACAGGGCGATGCCGATTATTTTAAACGGATTTTCCAAAATCTGATCGGCAACTCTCGTGACGCAATGCCCGGCGGCGGAGCGATCACGATCGAACTTTCGACGCAACACGATGAAACGACAAACGGCATGGTGAAAATCCGGTTTTCCGATACCGGTACCGGCATTCCTCATGACATTGTTGAAAAAATATTCGATCCGTTCTTTACCACAAAAAAACCGGGTAAAGGCACCGGGCTCGGCCTTGCTTTAGTTCAACGAATCGTTTCCCTGCATAACGGCAGGATATTTATCGAAAAAACCGATAAACGGGGAACAACCTTTTGCATTGAAATTCCCGAAAGCGAAGGCGGCGAGGTAGACAGGGACACAACCGTCGTGCTTTCGAATCGCAGACCGACCAAAGTCCTTCTTCTTGACGACGATCCGAAGATCAGAAGCATTTTGACGTTTTTCATGAAGGAATTTAAATATTCCGTTTGTGAAGCATCGACATTGGCCGAAGGAATGAGCGAACTGAAGAAAAATCTGGAGGAATGTGAAGTCGTTATCATGGACTGGCATCTGCAGCAAGACGATCCGCATCATGTCATCGAATCGTTGCGCTCGGTTAAAAAGGAACTCATTGTGATTGTGGTTTCCGGGTATCCTCCTAGGCAAAAAAGCATTGAATCCATGAATATTTTCAAATGGTTTACGAAACCGTACGATAAGAATCAATTGGACCTTGAAATACAGCGGGCCTTGTTTATGGCAAAGAAGGTTTCTGCAGCGTAACGCTAGGCTACCTGATTATCTTTTCGAAATTTGTAGGGAGTTGTCCGGCAGAATTTGACAAAGTATTTCTCCATCTCGGTCACGTTTTTAAACCCGCAAGAATCGGCAATCGACTTTTCGCTCGCATGCGATGAGCGCAGTCTTTCCTTTGCAATTTCTATCCGTAAGACCATCACATAATCCTTGAAGGATTTCCGTTTGAATTTTTTGAGCAGGCGTTCGATTCTTTTGGGCGCCATGTCCAACTTTTGGGCCAGCCATGCCAAAGAGATGTCTTTTTTGGTAATGGTTTCTTCGAGATATTGATATATTTGATCGGTCACCTTTTTTTCGTCTTCGGTTTGTTCGAATTGCTCGAACGTGGTCGAGCGTTTATTGATAAGAGATATGATGAAGCCCACCAGGACAACGCAAATCATGCCGGCGCCAAAAGCCAGCAACCATTGATAAATGCGGACATGGTAAAACGGAGGAGGCCGCAAGCGCACGGTGCTCCATACAACCGGGCAATAGGCATTGTTGCCGACGGCGTTAGCCCAGGAAACTATTGCGGGGCTCGCGCTATCGCCGGGTAATTTAACGATCATATTGCAGGAAAAAGAATCGGGAACGATGCTTCCGGTCAGTTCTTTTGGAATGTCGATTTCCATTGTGAACCCTTTGGCATCATCTTTTGTCAGTTCAAACGGACATTGTATGCTTTTTTTCAATTTGGCGATAGTGAAGGAACCATCGGCGCCTCTAATCGGCTTAAATACGGTTTGTTCGGCATTGCCGTTTAAGTTAAAGGAAATAAATAATACGCTGTCGGACGGATATGATTGCATTGAAAGTCTTGTGTCGATTCCTATGTCGACACCCCAATCGGAAAGCGAGGCGGACGGTTGGGTGCTGAACGTAATGGCGGACATTGTTTTTACGGTAAAATGAATTCTGGAATTGTCGTAGTATGAAAATGCCTGTACCGTTGCAGGGAAACGATCGGACGAACGGGATTGGGTGAACAGTTGGGACGATGCTTCGCTGCCGAATTTTATAAAAGTCGTGGGGCGGATAATTGATTTGTGAGCAAAGAAAATCCCTTGTTTACTGATCGATTGACGCATACCGTTTCGAAGCATGGCGTCTGCGGTCAGAGTGATGCCCTGATAGAGCACATTGGGCATTTGGTCTATATTCCATGAAAATTTAAACGGAGGATTTGCTATCGATCCTATGAAAACAGTGGTATCGGCAGCTTTTCCGGGATTTTTGTATTGCGCACGGAATTGAATGGAAGACACTTTGCTGCACGCACGAACGCTCACGGTACAGGTCGGGCTTGCGATTGTGTTGCCTTGTTTGGGCGCTTCCAAAATAAGGCACGAAGTGTCTGATGTTTGTGAAAACAGCGGAAAACAGATTGTTGCGGTAAAAAGCAATAGGGCAAATTGATTTGGTTTAATCATGTTTTTATAGTTACGAAATACGCTGTTGTTTCTCGAGAAGTCCGACTAGAAGAAAATGGGCGCACCTGGATTCGAACCAGGGATCTCTGCGATGTGAACGCAGCGCTTTAACCAACTGAGCCATACGCCCGAGCATGTTAAAAATAGAAAACTGGTGAAAACTAATCAAGGCATTTGATTTGTTTTTTTTAAATTAACCCAAACTTGTTTTATTTGGCTCTGTTTTAAGAAAAATTCATTATTTTATAACAATGTAGGATGTTCTTAAAGCTTTGGTAAATTTTCTTTTTAGTCTGGCCGTACTTAAAGCATGAGTAAATTACATACCGGTTTAATCGGTTCTCTTTCCCTATGCTTCTGTTGCTGTTTGAGTTGGGCAGACACGACAGTATCAATTTCCAATTCAAAATACTATGCAGATAATACGCGTGCGTTATTTTTAATGCCGCGTTGCGCCTCTTTGGCAGGTGCGGATTTTGTTTTTGCCCATGACGGGTCGCCGCAAACCAATCCGGGTAATTTATCGTTCGATTCGACTACCGACGCCTCATTGGCATATGCTTCCTATTATAAAAACACATTTTCAACATCTGTCTTTTCATTTGCAGGTCCCATCGATTCGTTGTCGGGTTACGGCGTTTCGTTGAGCTATCTTTACGTACCGGATATTCTCGGAACGCAAAACCTTTTAGTCGATCAGGACGGAGTTCCGATATATGACGAATCCAGAATGCTTAATTCTTCGTACTCTGATATTTATTTCCACGTCGGCTATGGGAGAAAACTGTACCGGTCAAAATTGCTCGAACTTGCCGGCGGGATAAGCGTCAATGCGCAGCGGCAACGACTCGCTTTTGATGAATATCGCGGCTACAGTATCGGCTTTGACGCCGGTGCGGTGGTAAATTTTCCCGCAAGCGGAATACGGTTATCCCTTGCTTGCGATAATATAACAACCCAATACACGAAATGGTCGGCAAGTTATTCCGAAACCGCGTATCCGCATCTTCGATTCGGCGCAGGTTGGCAAAAAGATCTTCCGTATATTTACGGCAGGGTTCAGATTCAATATAAGACTCTGGATCTGCTCGGTAATGAAGGTGCCGACGCCATAGATGCGGCAACGTTTTTGACAACGGTATCCAATAATCAGACCGATGGTCCGAATAGTTCCTCCACGGCAAACCAAATGCCCGGTGAAAAGCCGTCGATGAGCAATTCGACGCTATCGGCATTGCTTGGTTGCATCGGGATAGAATATTTGATCAAGGAAATATTTGCAATCAGGGTTGGGGGAAATTTTCAAAACCCTGCATCGAGTGCCGAACAAAAATTTGCATTTGGTTGCGGAGTGAACTTGTTTCGAAATGCCTTAAGTATCGATGCTTCCTATGCATTGCATGAGTTGGCGGCAACGTATCAAATAGGCCTGACGTATCGTCGATAACAGCCCTGATTTTTCTTTTGCCCGAAAGAATTAGTTGGCTAATGGACAGTAACGAAGAATATTTAATATTGATCGTTGATGACGATCAAATGCTTTGCAATGCATTGTCGAAATTTTTCTCCGACTCCGGATATAAAACCGTTCTTGCATATAACGGACTCCAGGCGGTCGAACTATTCAATGAGTTGCATCCGCATTGCGTGATATTGGATATTCATATGCCGGTGATGGATGGAATTCAATTCCTCAATCAAACGTGCAAAAACGGGACAAATACGCCCGTAATCGTCACGACCGCCCATCCCGATATCAATACGGCGATAGAAGCCATTCAAAGCGGCGCATTCGACTATATAGTAAAACCATTCGGTCTCGACGTGCTGCAGCAAAAAGTGAGCAGGGCCTTGCAGAATACGAAATTGGTGCGGGAGAACATGCTTCTTTCCCAACTCGTTTCGCTGCACGATATCACGCATAAATTGACAAGTACGCATGAACTCGAAGAGCTTCTTGACGTCACGTTTCAGTACTGTTTGATGGTTTCCAGGGCCGATACCGGTTCGATCATTCTTGTTCGAAAAGAATCGAACGAATTGGAAATCGTCCGGAAAAAAGGAATAAGCATTTCGGAAATCCGCTCCTCGTGTAACAATCCGGACCAATGGCCGATTTCAAAATGGGTCGTAAAAAACGGGAAATCCTTGTTGTTGTCGGACCCCAAGGCGCTCGCGGACGCCGCTATCGATCTTTTGCGGGAAGAAATCGGGTCGTCCCTGTGCGTGCCGTTGAAAGTGTCGGACGAGGTGATCGGCATCATCAACTTGAACCGCGGTACGAATAAAGACGTGTTTTCTGCGGTCGATTTAAATATTGTCAATATGCTCGCGTCTCAAGCCGGCATCGCGATCAATAACGCGAATTTATTGTCGTCCATCCGCCAAAAACTCGACGAATTGTCTTTGATCAGCAATTATTCCGAACAGTTGATGGGATTGGTTGACGAAAGCGACGTGATAAAATGTTTGTTTTCGACGGTGCAGAAGCATTTCGATATAGACGTCATCGCTTTTTTAATTGTCCAGAAACGGAGCCATGAGCTGTTGTATTGGTCGCGCGGGGACCTTTCGCCCCAAAACATAGCGGCCGTGTGTTCGGAAATAGTGGTCGAATACAACCATGCGACCCACAGCAGGGTTCAACAGAAACGGATCTCGTTCCGTCAATTGATGCCTTCGACCGAATTCGCACCCGAAACCATGCTGCCCCTCGGTTTTACCTATATCGTTCCCGTGGTAGGCGAGGCCTTCGATTACGGCGCCATGTATTTCGGGGCCATGAAAGACATTTCGAACAAACAGGAAAAACTGACGCTTTTGTCGAGCATCGTCAGTCAGACGCGTATTGCATTGACTAATTCGAAATTGTACAACGACATGAAGGAAAATTACATCCGCACCATCAAGGCGCTTGCGATTGCCGTTGATGCGAAAGATACGTATACGCACGGACATTCGGAAAATGTCATGAATATCGCCGAGGAAATTTCGCGCGAAATCGGCGTGGAAGGCAAAAAAGGGAGCAGCATCAGGGACGCGGGGCTCTTGCACGACATCGGGAAGATCGGAATTCCCGGGAATATACTTAACAAGCAAGGCTCGTTGACTTACGATGAATTCAACGGCATCATGAAAACCCACTCCTCGCTGGGTGCGAACATCGTAAAGGACGTTCCGTTTTTACAGGACCTCTACAAGTTGATTTTATACCATCATGAAAATTTCGACGGAACCGGCTATCCCGACGGTTTGAAAGCCGAAGCGATACCGATCGGCGCGCGGATCATTCGCGTCGCCGATGCGTTCGAAGCGATGACTTCGAATCGCCCCTACCGGGACAGTCTTGGCAAAAAAGAGGCAGTCAAACGCCTTATTGAAGCCAAAGGGTCTATGTTCGATCCGGGAATCGTCGATGCATTTCTTCGTGTTGCCAAACGCAAAAAATGGCTTGAAGAAGGTGAGCTGGCCTAATCGCCCGCACTGTCGTTTCTCCCCGGTTTTTATCCGCAAAAGCGATAATTTAAGAGGATGCTTTAGTGGAATGATATATATTGGCAATGCGCCGACGGGCCGTATTATAATCGTGTAAATTATTTATTGTCAAATTTGTGCATTAAACAGGAAAGGTTTTGCTATGAAAAAGGCGGTAATGGTTCTTCTGCTTCTTATGGTGTGTTGTGCCAAGGAAAACGTGCCGAAAGACGGGGCTATCCGGGTCAACGGGAATTGGATTAAAGCAACGCAAATCGACCGGATCATGGACATGTACCGGGAGCAAATGTCACGGGCGTATCCCGATAAAGCGTTACAGGGGTTGCCTCCGGATATCAAGCAAAACATAGCCAAACAACTCATCGCGAACGAAGTGGTTTTACAGGAAGCGAAAAAACGGAAAACCGGGTATTCCGAGGAAAAGTTTAAAATGACTTTTGAGAATATTAAGAAGCAATTTCCCGATTCCGCAACTTTGGCCAAAGAACTTGCTAAAATGGGACAAACGGAAAACGACATGAAAAACCAAATCAGGGAAGGCCTGATGGTCGATTCCCTCATTAAAACCCTGGTAAAACCGGGTGATTCCGTGACGCAGAAGGAATGCAAAGCGTATTACGACAGCAACAGCACCAAATTCGTTTCCGAAAAGAAATTCCGTGCTAGTCAAATTTTATTTATTGTGAAGCCCGATGCCACCGCCGATCAGAAAAAAGCGGTACTGGACAAGGCGCAAAAAGTGCTGGCTGAAGCCAAAGCCGGAAAAGACTTTGCCGCTCTGGCAAAGAAAAACTCCCAAGACCCGGCCGCCGCAACCAGCGGCGGGGACATCGGATGGTTCAAACGGGGCGATTTGATGCCCGAATTCGACGCTGCGGTCATGCCTCTTGCGTTGAATCAGGTGAGCGATGTTTTCCAATCGAAGGTCGGTTACCATATCATCAAAAAAACGGGCGAAGAACAACAACCGCCGCAGACTTTTGATAAAGTAGAAGGTCAGATTAAAAACATGCTCGGCCTTAAGAAGCAAAATGACGTGGTGAAGAAATTCGTAGACGGGCTTATTGCGAATGCAAAGATTTTTTATGCCGATACCACACTAAAGGCGCCGTTCGATTTTGCGCCCGTGCCCGGAAAATAATAATACCTTCCAAGCTTGAATTGCCGCAAAGGCCTCCGATGAAAATCGGGGGCCTTTTCCAATGTACCCTCAGCAGCCCCTATCTGATTCGGGTCGTTCGGGGTTCTCCAACCTGAATTTCCCGTATGCAAGTTTACAATCGTGCAGTTGATAGGCATCGCCGTCGGGTTGTATGCCGGCCTTAAACAACGTGTCCATCATTTGCAATTGCTCGACATGTTTTTTAAGTTTGTTGCGATTTGCCGTGAAAACTTCGGAAAGGCTTTTTTTTACCTGCCAATCGGTTTCCGCTTTATTGGCAAGACGAATTCCATAGGGGCCAAGGTTTTGTTTGAAACGATAGATGTGAGTGCGAAAATCCCGATTTATGGCGAAGTGATTTATTTGTCGCTCGATACAATACCATCCGATACGGGCAAGAATCATGCTTGCTAAAAGCAACCAGATTGACTTTAAAACGAGAATATACAGAATGATGCCGATGCAGAAAGACAGGTAGGCCCGATAAAATCCCAATATCCACATGGCTTATTTAAGCATGCCTTTTATTGCCATTGCAATTGCTTTGGCTGCTTCCTCGGAAAGATGAATACCTTTTTGAGGGCGTTGCGCACTGATTGCCGGTACCGACGTTTTTTTTGGAATCAGTTTATAGGTGATGGAACGATCTTTATGAGGGTTTTTATCCAGGCGTTTAAATCCGTCACCTGTCAGATATTGTGGCTTTTCGTACATAGATGCCGCCTTTTTAATACCGATTGTAATTCCAGTATACAATGAGAGCAGTACTTTTTGCCAGGTTTAACTATCTCAGATGCGAAATTCCCGTTCGATTATTTCGTTAATAAATTTATCTATCGAAACAGGATAAAATTTGAATCTTGGCCCAAAAATCAGCCCGGTCTTTATGTTTTCCTGCATGCTGAGTTCGTCGTTGACCCTATTAATATGTTCTTCGGGACCTTCATCATAATTCTTTATAGTGAAATATTCATTTTCCACTTTTAAATTTTTCCTCTGCCCATAGGCAAAAGAAAAAAAACGGCCTTGAATTTCCTGGTCGAATGTTTCGGGATCAAAGACGTCGCCGAATGATTCGGAAAGCATATTTGCGGAAATAATGAATTTCGGCGAGACATTTATTTTACCGTTTATTTCAACGGTGGTTTGTTCATTTTCTTCGCTTGGTGCAACCAGAATATAAGGAAGTTCGTGATACCCGGATACAATTCCCGATATCGGTTTTCTTACTATATTGGTTTTTGCAAAAATTTCCCGCAAATGCTCGTTTTTATCGTAATCAAACATGGATAAAAAATAATTCAAATGTAAAATCCGGTGCTGCAAATATTATTATATTATCGCTCATGCAAAAAAAAATCCTAATCTCCTCGGCGCTGGTCCTGGCGGTCCTTTTGAAATCGGTACCTTGCGTTTCGTTACAACCCCCGATTTCGGTGAAATGGGAGGGGGGCGTATTCCTGAACGACAGAGTTGCCTTGCAAAAAGAATATGACTGGTCCTGGCAGGAGTATGGGCTCGATGCGTCGGTTGAAATGTTTATGTTTGAAAAAGCCCGCGCCTATGCGACGGGCACCTTGAGGATGCTATCTTTTGCAAATGATAGTCAAAAGATAAAAAGCGGATCGTTGCCCACGGAATATGTAAACCAATGCACGGTGGCCGAGGCTGCCGTAGAAATAAACGATTTCGTACGTCCCGGGCTTACGCTGAGCTTTGGGCGCCAGCAAATAAATTGGGGTACGGCGATTTCGTGCAATCCGACGGATGTTTGGGACGTGCCCGATTGGCAGGATTTTTTTAATTATGGGCCCCGAATCGGCGCCGATTGCCTGAAATTTGATTATAGTTTCGGTAGATACGGGTTATCGCTGATTGTGGCTATCGATAATCAAAAAGCAATCGTGCCGTTTGGGAAATTCGCACCCGCGTTTTTACCTGAATTGGGAGCTGTGGGGGCAACGGTTGTCGAAAATATCCCCGACACGAATCTTGAAGCGGATTATTCTCTCCAAAACGACTGTTCCGCCGGTCTTCGATTTCACGGCAGAATTTACGATGTTCAGTTTTCCCTCAGCTATGCCTATTGTAAAGACCATTTTCCGTTGATAAAAAGCGTATTTATCGAGAATAACGGCGTTCCAAATCGAATGCTGGTTTCCACCATTGTGCAGAGCAACGATTCCCTGGTTCGAATAAAAAAAATAGGGGAGGTTTTTCCCCGGTTACACCTGCTTGGTTTCGATTGCGCTTCCGCGATCGGGAAACTTGGAATATGGGCGGAAGCGGCGCTATTAATTCCCGAACAAAACGTTTTGTACGATTTGGATTTAAGCCCGCAATATACCGGCAACGTTGATAAGGGCTCCCTAATAAACGAGTTATTCGGCACGACCTCGGCACAGCGTACAGTGCCTTATTGCAAGTTCGTTGCTGGATTGGATTACCTTTTTTATCAGGACCTCTATTGCACATTACAGTTTATTCACGGTCTGGACAATGAGCGCGACGGGAATGTCGGGAATTATTTCTCGACATCACTGGACTGGTTTCTATATGATAAAAAAGTCGTGTTTTCTCCGCTTGGGCTGTATTGCGGCCTCGGCAATTTCAGGGATATAAAAAATTCATTCTGTGTTTGGGGGCGACCCCAGATTTCCTGGCTTGCTTTCGAGAGGGCAAAAGTGTCCATCGGCGTTTGTTTGCTCTATGCGAAGGCGTCGTCCCGGCTTAATGCCGTTTCGACCAAGAATAATGAATGTATGGCCGCTATTTCCTACTCATTTTAATAGGCAAATCCGCTTTGGTCGTATCGCGCCGATGAAATACCCAGACTTTTTACCTTGACTTAAATATTCCGTGGTGGATATAATAACTTTGTCGATAAAATTTTACCATCGTTCATTGGCTTTTTTTGCAATGGATGATACATTTCCTAAAAGTATAGCCATTCCTCAGAAGGTGGTTATCAATGAGAACAAAGATAGTTGCAGGAATTTTGGCCGTTATGTTTGTCTGTTCACTGAACGCGGCAGACAGCAATTTGCCGGCCGGAATGTCGCCGAGTCTCACTCCTCCCAGTTTCAATGCCAAATTAACGATAGGATTTAATTACGATATCCTACGGCCGCCCACCGACGTGTCTTTCGATTATGCAAAGGGGTATGGCGCGTTTAATTTTCCGCTTGAATCCGGAAGCTTGATTCCGAAAAGTACCGGCGACGACCTTTGGCAACAAATTTCAAAACAAATGAACCAGGACCCTTCTCAAGGCCAGGCGTTTCAGCCCCAGGCAAGTGCGGCCCAATCGCCGAACACGACCATACGTGTCGATGTTCCCATGCTTGGCGGCGTTGCCTCCTTTGCCTATGTGCAAAACGTGTATTTGAATTATCTCACCACGCTCGGCAATACTGATTTACGTTTAGGATATGATACGACCATTTCGAGCAACGGCAGCAAGTCGGACGTGTCGCTTCTTTTGCTGGGAGCCGTTAACGTGCCGATTGAAGCGAATTTGGGCTGGGAAACCATGACTTTCGGATACGCCTATAAAGTCAATAAGGATCTGGTGCTTGCCGTAAATCTCATGCGTCATGTTTTCCGGTTCGATTTACTTGCGAAAGTAGATGTGGACATGCTCGGGCAATTCAGCGTGTCGCAAAATTCCGGCGCAAGCGGCGGCGGAGGAGGGATCGGCGGATCCGCGGATATTAAGAACCAGCCGATCGATTACCCGTCGTCGAAAGCATACGGCCAGGCCAACGGTCATTTTGAAGCGGAGGCATGGTCCGGTTCCGCAGGCATTAAATTTTGGCTGTTGACGTTGACATCCCGTTTCGGAGTCGATACCAAAGCAAAAGGGAGCATGGTTGCTAAATATTACCTGCCGTTTTTTATCGATAAAAAAACGTTCCAACCATCCCTGGATGTCAATGATCCCACGAAACTGCTGTCGATGCTGGACAATTTTCAGCAGCAAAAGGTGGACAGCGTCATTTATAGTTCCAACGATGACGCACGCTGGAAATTACCGCAAGCCCACACAATCTCGTTAGACCTCATACGCGACAAGGTATCGTTGTCATACACGAAAATATTCGGCGATATAGAGGCCTATCATGCGGCAAATCCGCACGATCCGAACAATCCCGACAAACGGATCGTTGATCTTGATGCGGCGATTACGGTCGACAATATAATGATGTTGAACTGCAATTTTTATAATGCATTTCTGAATCTGGGAGTTTTTGCCTTTGACATGAGGATAAACGATGAGTCACATATTATCGGCAAGGCCATTAAACAGAACAAAACATTGTCCTGGATGACCATGGGAGAAAACGCGATGCTTCCGATTTTAAACCTCGGCGCAATGCTGGGTTCGAAAACGCAACTCGGATTTGATCTTGATTTATTGCCGCTTCCCGCATTTAAAGTCGGTATGATTTATCATTTTTAAAGGTACATAAATAACTCAACAAACTTGAAAACAGGATTATGAGGAAATATATGAAATATAACGATGGCTTTCGAAAGGACAAGGCAATGACAAGCAAACGGTTTTGTGCGCTTTTCATTCTGCTCGTTGCGGCATTGACTGTAATGGGGCAATCTACGCCATATGTACTGACGGAATTTCCACTGGCAGCGTCATCGCCGGACAGCAAAATCTGGATTAAATGGACCGGCATAGCCAGACCGAGCATCCCGATTACCGGGCCGACGTATAATGCGCCTGATTCCGGAGTTTTATATTTTGACAAGTCGCCGGGCGGCTCGAAAATAGAAAACTATCATTATAAGGTCACAAAATTTTGTATAGACTCCCAGGCCAACGGAACAATCCAAGTGCAGGACAATGTTTTTCTGGGCGGTACGCCTCCGATGCGCGGCATTCGATTCAGGCCTATGGACCAGACAGGAATGGATGCAGGCGTGTTTTATTATATGGTTGGATTTAAAACGCGATTGCTCGGTAAAGATACCACCTTGTTCTCAAATGAATTGCAAATGATAGTGGAATCTCCGAATGCCACCAAGCCGATAGGTCCTACCGGCGACATTACGCAATTGACGCCGACATTCAACTGGCAAACCAATCCCGGGGTTCCATATTATCACATTATCCTCTCGGATGAACCTTTAAAAATCGATACCACCGGCGGAACGAGCATTTCAGGACTCAGCATTATTTGGCAAGCAATTACACCGAACACGCAAATCGTTTACGGAGCGCCCGACCCGTCGGGAACCATAACGGCCAGCCCGCCGCCGCTATCTCCGAAACAGACGTATTCGTGGATGGTTCTCAATAATTATGGAAATCAACCGGCTTATACGTCAACGAAAGTCGGTTTGCCGCAACAGTTCACCATTCAAGGTACTCCTCTTGCGAAACCAGTCCCGCTTTCACCGAAACGGGACACCTTGTCGTATCAAAATGACAGCGTTATCACGTTCAAATGGAGCAACCTTGACCCCAAAGCAAACACGTATCAGGTGTATGTTTACATGTCGTATTCGTCCGGAGGCACCCAGGCAAAACTGGTGGTTTGGCAAAACGAAGTGACTGCGGGCAACTTCGGCGGTAAAAACGGAATCGTCGAAGCCTCGGATACCGGATTCGTTTCAATCAACGCCCGCTCGATTCTGACCAATAACGATTACTCGTGGAAAGTATTCGCCGTAGACGACAAAGGCGCAAGTACGGCTTCGGATACTGCAGGCTTCCATTATAATGCGCCGGCAATGGGAACCATGGTGCTTTATACTAATGAAAAAATCATTACGACCACGCAAACCGTCAACGGCTCGCATCTTGACACAATTGTAACACGGGTGCCGCTGGTCAAAATGCAGGTCGAAGTTCTGAGCGGATCGAAAGAAGCCCCGTTATTGTTTTATACGGACACTGCAGGAAACCTTTCCCGCGACAGACCAAAAGGTACCTATAGGGTGACGGCCATCAAAGACGGGTTCGACCAACTCGTGCGCACCATTACGCTCGATTCGGCTAAAACCGATGAGGAAACCTTTTTTCTCACGCGCCCATCGTCTACAATGTTCGGGAAAATTACCGATCAGGCCACTGTCGGCATCAATTACGCAACGATAACCGCGGTGTCGGAACGAAACGATACCGTCATAAGCCACACCGACGCCCAGGGAAGTTACATTGTCAACTGTTATGCCGCAGACTGGGTTTTATCCGCCCAAAAGACGGGCTATGTTTCATCGTTGCCGACAAAGGTAACAGTTGCGTTTGGAGAGAATAAAAACCTGCCGGTGACCGTTCTCGCCACTCAACCGTTTACCGTTTCCGGCGTCGTAAAGAATGCCACGAACGATCCGCTGATTGGAGCGGATGTGCAAATTCTTAACGGCGGCGTCGTTATCGGAGAAAATCCCTCGACGTCGCAGGACGGCACATTTTCGTTTTCCGTGAGCCCCGGTACCTATACGTTGTATGCGACCAAGGTCGGTTTTGCCACCTATACAAAAGTGATAAACGTATCGGGCTCCATGCAGCAGACCGTGACGATGTCGGCCGGCGCAGCATTGATAACCGGATATGTTTATGGCCGATCGTGGATCGGCAGCAAGCAAACATTCGGTCCGATCATCAATGCCACGGTTAAGTTTACCGATACTACCATCGCAAACGCGGATACGTTCTCCGCGATTTCAGGAGCAACGTACGGCGATTTCAGGATAAGCGTTCCGGGCGGCAAAATGTATAAAATGATTTCGAATTGCCAGGGATATGTTTCTCACGGCAAGTTTCTCGCCGATACGATTAAGGGCGGGAGCACGGTCAACGTGTATGATACCTTGACGGGATTGGGCATGTTATATGGAAATGTTCTGGTAAGTTCCAATGCTACGCCGATTCCCAACGCCACGGTCAGTTTGGTTTCATCTGCGGGCAATCAGGTTGTTGCATTTGCAAAAAGCCAGGGCAACGGTTATTTCGAAATGCGGAATTTACTCAATGGAAGCTTTCGCCTGACGGCGGGTGCGGACGGCTATGTTACCGATTCTATTGTCAAAAGCGATACGATATTCGTTTCGAGCGGAAAAACGACGATCGAAGGCAGAAGCGATGCCGAAAATCTCGTGGTATACATGAGTCCCGGTAAAAAATCGATACAATGGGTCATTAACAAAGGTGCCGACAAAACCGCCACGGTAAAAGTCCAATCGCCGTTGCAGAAAAACCTCGTCGTGACCGACACCCTTAAAAATGCCGGCGCAGGAACCTATATCGTTGCCGTTGACGGCGTCGCGGATTCCATTATCGATCTTTCGCATCATTCTTTTACGGTGTTGAATTCCGATACGTTCCGCATCGATTCGGTCGTAAGCGCGGTATTCAATACGACTAAAGATACGATTCGCATTTCGCATGATACCTTGACGCTTACGATGCGGGCGGACTATGTTCTTGATTCGGCCGTTTGCTATTACCGCGACATCGGCGCATTGGGTTTTGATTCGGTAAAGATCAAGAATTCGTTGACGGCATATACGTTTAAAATTAAAGCGCCCAAAGACGGCAGTACGCTTGCCTATTATTTCAAGGCATTTAAAAATGCCGATATCTACGGCTATACCCAGGAAACGTTTACCGCGTATGTTCCGCCGGATATGACGAAGTTGACAAAAATAGAAATTCTGCCGGCATCGTCCGATACAATGATTTTACCGTCGGAATACAGTATGACTTTTACGGTCAAAGGGTATTATGGTTCGCAGTTTGCGCCGTCGGGTCTCGACAGCACGGCGGTCACCTGGCGATTTGCCGACTCTTCCTATGGTTGCAAATTGGAGTCGAAAGGGAATACGGCACTATTGACGACGCCAAGCTTCGCAACGCCAAAGCCGGTAAAAGTACGCGCTGTTGTCGATAATTCGAAAGTGCTTGTCGATTTGAACCGCATACCGAACAGCGACGGTTCCGTCTTTGTCAAGGGCTCCGGAAAGAAAATGGCGCGAATCCGCGTGAAACGGATAGACCCGCAGGCCGGGTTTGCCATCTCGACATCGTCGCTGTCGAAAGCGGAATTCAGCGCCGAAGGAGTTTCGATCGATTCCAGTGTTTTGGCGATCAGTTCTACGTGGAGCGTGATTCCAGACATGGCGGGCACGATAAGCGCATCGGGAGTATTTAAACCTGCTAAAAAGTTTGCCGGTATTGTCAGGATACTTTCGTCGAGCGGAAGTTCTTCGGGAGAATACTTGAATATCGTCGGAAGCAAAACCCAGGTCGGTCTTGAAGTTCAACATTTGATTATGGCAAGTCCGGATCCCGATACGGTCGTAACCGGTACCGGGTGCACGATCGTATTCCCGGACAGCGTCGTTGCCGACGGCAAACCGGCGCTTTTGCAGATACTCAATCCGGTCATAGAGAACCAACGGGCCAGGATGACTAAAAACATGACGGCCGTCGGAACCCTGTTTGATATTAAGGAATTAAACGGATCGCCGTTTCAATTGCAAACAGGGGACAGTATCCATTTGACGTTATCGGTTCCGCAGGGAATCAATACGGGCAATACGCTGACACTCGGCTACTGGAACGAAGACAGCTTAAAATGGGTTTCCGTGGCCAATGCCGTTACGTCGCTTGACAAGAGTGCCGTCGGTGCGAATATCACTCACTTTTCACGGTGGGCAATACTGGCGATTTCAAAAGAACTGCAAAGCTCTTTGACGGTATTTCCAAATCCGTTCTGTCCGCTAAAGAGTGCGTCCGACAATGAGTTCGCCAACACGCCTTTGCGTACCATGTTCGGATTAAATGCACCGAAAGGAACGTGTATTTCCTTCGTTCCCGATGTTCCCGGGCAAAAGATAACGAAAGTTTCCCTCAAAATTTATACCGTAGTCAATGATTTGGTGTGCTCGGTAGTCATGCAAAATGCGACGAAACTTGTAAAGTACAACCTCTGGTGGGACGGGCGCGCGACCGACCGGGAAACGCTGTGGGACGATTTGACCGTGGGCTCCGATTCTTATTCGCGCGTGTTTCCTCCGTCAAGCAGAAAATTGTGCAGAAGCGGACGCTATTTCGTGGTTCTGGTGGTCGAAGACGAATCGGGTAAAAAGAAAAGTTTCATGAACCAGATTGTACTTGTAAACTAATTTGTCGTCATTAATGCGAAAGAAAATTAACACGGAGGAAGCTGTGAAATCAATCGTAACAAAATGCATGATTTTAATGGCTGTCATGTATTGCCTGGGACTGTGTGAGACAGACGCCGGGGAAGGACAATCTAAAATCCGTATCGGTGTTTTGAATTTGGAAACGATCGGCGTCGATGCCAATACGTCGGCGGGGACCCAGGAACAAATAGCGGCTGTTTTAAACGGAATGGGCTTTTACAAAGTATACAGTCAAGCCGATTTGGAGAAAGCTTTTGCCGGGATCAAGCAAAGTTTCCCGCGTCATTGCAAGGACCCCCGATGCGTCGCGGCAATCGGCTCGGCATTGGGACTTGACAGGATGCTATACGGTACCTTGGATAAAAACAATGATAAATATGGGATCACATTATCGTTGCTCGATGTCCAATCGACGCAGGTTTCGCAGCATGTAACACTGGAATCCGACGGCGCGGCGACGGCGAATGATTTGGTCAAAGTTGCCGTCTATAAGGTCCATGGATTATCCGACGGCAAAGAACCGATCAAAACGCATACCTATTTTGGTCCGCAATTCAACAACAAAAAGCAATTACTGTATTCGTCTGCCGCGTTTGTCGTTGTCAGTGCGCTCTGGGCTGCGGCCAACGGCGAATTAAAGGATTTTCATAATGACCATACGTACGATAACGAAACCTTTTACGGAAAGTCGGCGAGTTCCTTGCAGATTCCTTTGTTCGGTCGCCCTGCTGCTCTGGCGGACAATTATGTTGCCGCTTCGGACGACGCGTACGGAGTGATGTATAATCCCGCGGGAATGGCCTGGGTAAATAATCTCGATGTTGCGGTGGGATATCAGTATCGTTATGATCTTATCAACAATTTTGCGGTTTCCTATGCGGCAAAAGCAACGCGGGAAATCGGATTCGGTCAGGCGATTTATTACAACAGCGATTATACGAAATTGCAAAATGAATTGTATTTCATTTCTGCATATGCGTATAAATTCCAACAGTTGCTGCCGTTTTTAAAGCCGATTTCCATTGGTGCCGCGGTAAAAATATTGAACATCAATACGCCGAAAAGCGACATGGGCACCGTGAATCAAAAAACCGTCGGTGCGGGACTTGACATTGGTTTAATGACGGAGTTTTCCGAAAACATCCGTTTCGGACTCGTATTGAAAGATTGCCCGACTTACCGCAAGGTGAGCAAAGACGACGGCGCGCAGCAGGACATTCAAACCGATCCGACCACCTTTAAAGCTGGCGGAACCTATAAAGTCGGGTATTCCACGTTTCTAATATGTGAAGGTGATATTCCTCTCAATGCCGACCAACAATGGAAATTCGGCGGCGCAATCGAGCAGGAGTTTTTCCAGGTTTTCAGGGCACGGATAGGGCTTAGAAAAGAAGCTTCCTTTGATACGCCCTGGCTTATTACCGGCGGATTTGGAACAAAATTCAATACGGAATCGGTCGTGGGAAAATATTTTATCCTGGACGGATCTTATGAGTACAATACGCTCGAACTTTTCCCTGTTGCCAATGTTTCGTTCAGAATCGGGTTCTAAGTAATTGTCGCCTCACGGCTCGTATCCCCTCTCCGTCGGCGGAGAGGGGATACGAGCCGTTGTTTCCTCTTGCGCTCGGATAGGTTTTGCATAGACACCGATTATTTCCTTGAAGTATTTATACATTCATGAATATCGGCATAGACATAAAAGCATTGTATGCAGGCCAAGGCGGCATCGCAACCTATATAGCCCGGATTTTGGACGCTTTGCAAGAGATAGATGTTGACAATAACTATTATTTGTTCGAGAAAAATCCTTCATCGTACAAAATTGTCAATAAACGATGGAAAAAAATCGTCGTTGGTTCGAAGTTACCGGGAACCGTCTGGCTTTTATGCAAACTGCCTTTTTATTTTTCAAAATACGGTCTTGACGTTTTTTGGGGGCCCGAACAAATAACCGCCTGTCTAATAAATCCCGCAAAAGTAAAAATGATTTCAACGATACACGACGTTGCCGTGAAACGATGTCCGCACACAATGCAAACATCCAATTACTGGATAAACGTGCTGTTTCTTAAGGCAAGTATCCGAAAATCGGCAAAAGTCTTGACCGTATCGCATTGCATTAAAAAGGAAATCTGTGAATTTTATCCCAAATCTATTGTGCCGGAGAATATAATCGTTACCTATTTAGGGAAGCCGGACTGGATTGTTTCCGACAGTGAAAAAAGCGTTCGAAACGACAATTTGCTGTTTGTCGGCAGTTTTGAGCCGAGAAAAAACCTGATGGCGCTTTTACAAGCGTTATTGATATGCAAAAAAGCACGGTCGCAATCGATCCCGCTGCGTATCGTCGGGCCGAGCGGGTGGAAGAATAATGCGATGTACAAATTTATTAATGATAATGATCTGTCGTCCCAAGTGACCTTTGTCGGCTTTCTCGACCACGAGCGATTATTCCAAGAGTTTAAAACCTGTAAGGCTTTTGTCTATCCCTCCATATATGAAGGATTCGGATTGCCCATATTGGAAGCCATGACGGCGGCGGCACCTGTTTTTACCTCGAAAGGGACCTCGATGGAGGAATTTGCTTCGGACGCGGCAATTTTTTTTAATCCGTCGGATCCGCAGGACATTGCCGATAAACTGCTGGCGTTTTATACCGCAGATAGCGAAAGCCGGGCGAAGGTCGTACGGTATGGCGAACTATTGAAAAGGTTTTCCTGGAGAAAAACCGCTTCTCAAATACTTCCCGTGTTGACAAATTTAGAAGGATAATAATCGGGATAAATCATTGGAACGGCAAAAAACGTCGTTGTACCAAAACATCGTACTCCGCTTTTTTCCGCAACAGGTTTTCCATGTTTTCCTTTCGAACGCCTTTGAATCTTCCCAACGCTGAAAAACCGTCGGTAAGTCCTTTGACGTATGGAAAAAATGCTCGATCGCGGAACGTGAATACCCGCAGGATCCGGAGTTCGGTGACGATCAACCAAAACCAGTTCCTGATAATCGAACCGGCCGATGAATATTTGTAAATAAACCAGATCCTGTTTCGGGTTTGATAGTAAATCATCGTCGGCTTAATCCGGTTGAAACTGACGCTGCGGCGATGATAGGCAACCGCCGTGGGGACGAATATGCATTTCCACCCCTTCAAAAACGCTCTCATACACAAATCGGATTCTTCATGATACGCATACAAGGATTCGTCGAACCCTTTCATTTCGTCTAAAAGTGTCTTTCGGTACACCGTTGCCGCACCGCTTACGGACAAAACCCTGAGCGGCTTTTCCCCGAATCGGTCGGGATTGTACGTTTCGCGAAACGCTTCCTGGAAAAAAATCATGCTGTGATGCAGAAATGAATATAACGCGTCGATTTTGGTCCTGTCGAAATAATTCATCTGCCTGCCGCCGACGATCCCGATCGTAGGATCTTTTTTCAATAAGGGCACGATCGTGTCCAGCCAGGATGGTTCCACGATGATATCGTTATTGATCGTTGCGACAAAATCCCCGTTCGCAACTGTAAAGCCTCTGTTGTTTCCTCCCGCATATCCAGCATTGGTTGCGTTTTTGATGACGATAATGTTTTGTATCGAGGCGAGCAGCTCCAGAGACGCATCGGTTGATGCGTTGTCGACAACGATGATTTCAATGTTTTTGTAGTTCAAATTTTTCAATGAGTCGATGCATTCCCGGATAATGGCTTCGCCGTTCCAATTAAGGACAATGAGTGAAACGAGGGGATTGTTCATGGGTTTGTCCGATTGATTGGTTGTAATTCCGAAAGCAGTTTAAGACCGACTTTCTCAATTGCATAGCGCTCGTCAATAATTGTCCGATTGGTTTGCGCCGTTGTCTGCAATATAGAAATGTCCGACATAAGTTTTTTGCACTGTGCGGTAAACTCCTCCGCGTTTTCGGCCGGCTCGACTTTGAATTCCTCGAAACCTTCGCATCCCAAACGGGTTGAAATGATCGGGCGGCCGAATGCGGCGCATTCGATCAATTTTGTTCTCATGCCGCGACCGGAAATGATCGGGTTGACGAAAACGGAAATTTTAGAATAAAAATCCGCAAGATCGTCGATGTCGCCGAGCCACTGAACGGACGTGTCGTGCGCGTAGTCGTGCCGTATGTCCGATGGGATGCCGCGGCCCGACACCAGAAACGACAGTGAAGGAATTGCCGCATGCAATGTCGGATAAACCGACTGCAAAAACCAGCGTAAAGCCTCGATATTGGGAGTATGATTGTAATTTCCGATGAATCCGATGCAAAATCGCTGCGGAAAAGACGAAATGAACGGATATTCTTTGAGAGGAATTCCATAGCCGAGCACATTGATAGTTGATGCGGGAAAATGCTTTTTTAAAATCGCTTTTTCCTGATTCGAAATCGCAAGTAGCGTATCGCAACACCCGGTTTTCTTTTGATAGTACGCATGTAATTGGCGATATCTGAAAAAACGGTATACGGGAGCAAGAAAAGAAAATTTCCTTTCGAATTGCACCTTTTCGAGGAAGAGATCGTCTTCCATATAAACGATAGGGAATTTTCCCGGCTTTATGAAAGTGTTGATAAAGGAAAGTGCGAGCGGGTATGCCAGAACCGCGGCGTCGTACGATTCTTCCGCAAGAAATCCTGAAATGGAACCATGCAGCGACAAGAGCTCTTTTTCTATGATTATGCCCGAAGAGAAAAATTTATGTATAAGCGATCTATTGTCGAGCCAGGGGACAAAAAGGAACCGTTTAAAATCGGGATGTACGCGGTTCGAAACAGGAGGTGCCTGCAACTCTTCGCATCCGTCGATTGCAACGACCGTGACGTTTGCGTGTTTTTGCAATTCCTTGGCGAGCAGATACAATCGTTTGGAACCGCCGAAACGCGTTTTGTCGAACAAATAGTAAGAAGAGATAAAAAGAATATTCATGAGTCTTTTGAAAGAATGTCGGAATTGAATAAGGGAAAATACGTCGGTTCGTATTGTAAATCGGTTGTTCGTTTGCCGATGATTTTTGCAGGGTTTCCGGCAACGATGGAAAAATCTTCGAAACTTTTAGTGACCGTCGATCCCGCACCGACGACGCATCCTTTGCCTAAATTAACATTAGGTAATATCGTTGCCCGAATCCCGATCCAGACATAATCGGCTATGGCGACCGGACCGCCTTTTGTTGTAAATTGCGGCGATTGGGCGTCATGACCAAGCGATACGAGAAACGTATGGGGAGAAATGCTCACATTATTACCGATATCGATACCGATGCGGCCGTCGAGAAAACAGTTCCGGTTGATAACCGAGTTGTTGCCGATACGGATGTTGCGGCCGGTGATAAAACAGCCCATGTGAACGCAGGAGTTTTTGCCGATTTGAATATGTAATATCGCCCGAAGGTAGAGATGGCGGATGGAATAAACAGGGACATGCGAAATGAAATTATTGTAAAAATAATATCGAAAAGCAATAAGATATTTTATTAATAACTTCAAGATATCCCTCACTTTAATAGTATTCGATCTATTAATAAAATATATTATGCGGTTAAACTCCCTATGAGAATCGCGCATAATGATTCGGCATGAAAAGCATTACTGTTTAAGTAATAAATGCTGATTCTTATAAAGTAATCTTTTAATAATTTACTTTGTATAAAAAAAGCAGCCTTAAAAAATAAGGCTGCTTTACAATAAAAATAAAAGAGTATACAATTAATCGGTCAAGCCGAAGCCATAGGGAAACAGACCTGTTTTTCCATCGCCTTGGTTGATGGGTTCGTCATTGACGCTGTTGGGCCATGTCACAGGCAACTTGCCCGTAAATTTGTACCCTTGGTCTGCATACAGCAACTCTCCTACGCCTTTTCCTTCCGTACCGGGGAGGCTTGCCCAAATGAATGCATCACAGTTGGCGATAACCGAAGTAATGTCCATTGGACGTCCGGCAATCAGAATGCCGATAACCTTTTTTCCAGCGGAATGAGCCGCAGCTACCGCTGCGGTTACCGCAGCGTTTGAGCCGCTTGCTTTGCCGCTGCCGGTAAGAGAGATGCTGGGTAGAGTTGTTTCAGCATATGGTTCTTCGCTCCAGACAGCAACGACATAGTCGGAATTGCCAGCTCCGCTGGGGTTAGCAGTAAATGAAACATTGCCGCCCAAAGCCTGCATTCCCGCCTTGATCGTAGTACCCCCAGATGTCGGCGTGCCTGCGGACCCTTGCCAGCTCACTGTCCAACCGCCGCACTCCAAACCAACGTCATCTCCTGCTGTACCCCATATCGCAACGGAAGAGGTCTTGGGAATCGGAACAACATTGCCGGCGTTCTTGAGAAGAACCATGGAAGCCCGTACGCAAGCTCTAGCTACGTCTCTATGTGCTGCGCACCCGACAAGTTGCGTAAGCCTGGAATCTGACAAATAGGATTTATTCGGATCAAGCATGCCCATCTCTGCTTTTACGCGAAGGACGCGTTTGCATGCGTCATCGAATCTCGCCTGGTGTGCAGAGTAAAGACCTGTTAACGTATTAAGCAATGAGCCGGCGGAATTCATGGCCACATCAACACCAGCATCGAGACCGCTCGGTATTGGAGCAGCATCATAATCTCCGACCAGAAAACCATTGAAACCTGTCGTGCCTTTTAGCCATCCCGTCATAAGCGTGCTATTCAAATGCATCGGAGTGCCGTCTACCCAGCTTGAAAAGGAAGGCATAATCGTTGCCACACCTGCTGCAACTGCCGAAGTATATCCGGGCAGATGAATTGCGCGCGCAGCAGCATCAGTACCTGTCGTTTGTCCTCGATCCGTGCCGTTTGCGGTTCCGCCATCGCCTGCGAAATGTTTTGCACATGCAGCATATGAAGATGGCAGCGACAAATCACTGGTTTGGATTCCGAGAACAGCGTGTCTGGCCATAATCTGGGTACGTTCAGGTGTTTCGCAGAAGCCTTCATAGGAGCGTCCCCAACGATCGTCTCGAATAACGGCAATGCAAGGGCCGAATCCCCAATTGCACCCGCAACCGCGGACTTCTAATGCAGTAACGCGGAATGCCTTTTGTATAAGCAAAGTATCCTGGATTGCGCCCATACCCATGTTATGCGGAAAAATGACCGCCCCGGGCAACGCACTGGCGCCATGGACGAAATCGTAGGCAACCAAGAGTGGTATTTTTCGTGGGGTACCGGCCATTTGTCTTTGGGCATTATCGATGTTTCCCGCACACGATGAAGCGTTCAATCCGGACAATGCACCTCCACCGCCGAAAACATTTCCGACAGGACCGCTCGTAACGCCATTTAGGGATGGCGGCATGCACATCTGACCGCATTTTTCAGCAGTGCTCATTTGACCGAAAACCGCATTGACCTGCCCCTCAATGTCTATGGGAGTCAAGGTTACATCCCCGATATCGTCGGTATATGAAGTAATCGGTTTCACTACCGGAGTATAGCCTGTTTTCCCAATTCTGACAGAATCAATTGCCGCTAGCTTTTTTGCCAGAACAAGCGGTTCGGTTGAAGAGGCAAGAGAAATCGTGTACCCCTGGTTCTTGAACCCGGTATTCAACAATTTTTGATAAGACACCGTGTTCCCGGCCTTGATTTTTAACGTATACATGGACTGAGCAAGTTTCGCGGTGAGCGGCTGTAAGAGGTATGTACCTTTGTCAAGTTTGCCGCTCACGGTGCCTACAAACTTTCCGCTTATTTCAAATATGTCAATAGTGACAAGTCCATCTGCAGGCAATGAAATCTTTGCGTTTTGCTGCATTGGGTTTGCTGTGGAAACCGAAGCGCCACCAAAGGTTCCATCGGCTTTGGAAAAATCCCACGACAAACGCTTATTGACGTTTAAGTAGGTCAACGTGGCCATTCCGAGCGGTTGTCCAGCTACTAAAACCCTACCTTTTGTTGTAAAGTCACCACTTTGAGCAGAAACAATGGTAGTGGCACATAAGGCCGTAAGTCCTACCAAAAAAAGCCGAATCGTTTTCATTTGACCCCCTTTTTCTATTTTTCAAAAAAAACACACAATTCGAATTATTAACGACTTTATCGCTTAAGTAACCATAGTATTTAAACCATACTGAGCATCGCTATAACTGGTTCACCTTGAATAATATAAGCATTTAAAAAAAAAGTATGATTTTCTTATGAATATAGCCCGGTTTTTTCGTATCCTTCGCGGATACGAAAAAACCGGGGGGCATAAAATTTTATTAACTTTCGGTTATGATTTTGTTATCATTATATTGTTGGGGCTTTGTAGCAATTTAGTATATTTCTTAAAATTGGGTAAAATGTCGTTTTTGCTCGATATATATTTTTATCACTTAAGGAGCGTATATGAAAGCCAATTTCAAGGTGTTACCTGCCTTTTTTGGTTTCATTTTAACCGCTTTAATATTCAACGGTTTTTCAACCGTTACTATTAAAGATTCGACCACCACTTGGCATACGAATAATTATTCAATACGATCGGATTACGGGTTAATTTCGGCTCAAGCAAATACGAGCGTTGCCAAAACCTTTAATTGCAAAGTTATAGAAAATGAATACCTTAAAATTATCGTTGTAACCGATTTCGGCTGCAGAATCGTTTCCATGCTGTACAAACCAACCAATCATGAAGAACTGTATGATTCACCGTGCGGTGTGCCGTATGGGATAAACGGCGGAAGTTTTTACTACGATTGGCTGATGGTATACGGCGGAATCATGCCTACCTTTTCGGAGCCCGAACACGGGAAATTCTGGATACGGCCCTGGAAATATCAACTTGTCAAACAAACCCCCGACACGGTCACCATATCGGCGAGTCAAAAAGACACGATCAATTTCGGAAACAGACCGGGGAAATTCAATTACGGCGCAACCGGAATAGAATGCACATTTTCCGTCACATTGATTACCGGTAAAAGTTCCGTAGATGTCGATGTCGCCCTCACAAATCCGGCGTCGCAATCGAAAAATTATGAATATTGGACAATGACAACCCTTGCTCCGGGTTCTTCCCGCACGGATCCGCGTACGACCGCCGGAGCCGAAGTCATTTCTGCCGTAAAAAACGTTAATATCCCGAGTGCGTGGGGCGCGATCAGAGCGCAGGAGCAAAATGTGTCGGGCGATATTTTCGTTTTCAACAAATTGAGAATGTGGAAAAATTGGGCCGACATGGGAATTGCCTACGCGTGGCCCGATGCGACAACGCCCATGAATACGTTTTGGGGCGTGATCAACCATGACAATGAGGAAGGGATAATCAGGGTTTGCGATAACGATAAAACCGTCGGACTTAAAATTTGGTCGTGGAGCTATCCGGCAAGCGTCAACAGCAATTCCGGTACGAATCTGCCGTATTTGGAATTATGGGCCGGCGTTTCGAAAATGTTTTTTACGCCCGACAATATCGGCGCGAACCAGACCAAAACATGGAAGGAATATTTCGTGCCCACCGTCAAATTGCAGAACGTAACGCATGCAAACGAGAATGTCGTATGCAATTTTAAATCCGACAAGTCAAGTTACAACGCTTCCAGCGATTCGAAAATATCGATTACCGCACAACTGTTTTTCACCAGGCCCGGAAAACAGGTGAAACTTTCCCTGGGATTCGACGGAAGCCAGAAGGTCGGCGTATTCGATACGACGGTCGTTGCCGATCCGCTGGGTATGGTTTTGTCGAAATCCGTGACAATGGATAACGTGTGCAACAACTTGAACAAAATAACGTTGAAAGCCACAAGCGACCAGAACCAGGAATTGATAAATGCGTCTATTCCGGTCGCGATAACCAATGCGCAGAATTGCACCGCGCTCGATGTTTCGCATCCGGCCCGCGGAACCGCAACCCCAGCCGTCGATAAGAGCATGAAAAGAATATTTTCGTTAAATGGAAAATATATGGGAACGATTTCGGACCTTGCCGATGTAAAACGGTTGAATTTACCGCAGGGTGTGTTCATTGTTTGTAAAGGTTCCGCGATCGTACGGCGCCTGGCGGTCGGGAAAAACCAAATGCAATAAAATCCCCGTCGTAGAGACGCACGGTGATGGTAGTAGAGACGCACTATAGTGCGTCTCTACATAGTGCGTCTCTACGAAAAATCAATACCAAAATCAATACCAATACCGAATCAATTAAAATCCATACCAAAAAACCAAATTTCAACCCCGCCAATCTAATCGCTTAAATAAATATATACTCAAATGATGTATATTATAGTACAATATGGGTATAAGAACTAACATCCATTCCAGTAATTTTTATTGCCTTCAATCCTGGCAGAGGCAAAGCGGGGATTGATATGAATAGCACAAATAAAATGCGGCTTGCAACAATTTTAAAAAAATACCTTCGGTTAAAGAATGAAAAAGGCGTGGTCCTTCTTATTACCCTCATTTTTATGATCGCGATAGGCGTGCTGGGTATTGGTGCAATTGTAAACTCTTCCCTGAATTCGTCGATCGTGAAAAACTACATAGGCAAAATGCAGTCTTTTTATGCGGCAGACGCCCAGGTCACCTTGCTTGCACAGGAATGCTTTGACGGAAACGCGGACAAATATTTCGGCGCTTCGGCAAGTTGCGGCTCGGGCGGCAATATAATCCAGAATTGCGATTTTTCGAGCAATTCGATTTGGTATTCTATTTCGCAAAATGTCGGCGCCTGCGGATGGGCTTGCGGCGGCTGTTCGTTCAATACGACAACTCTTAACGGAAAAACAGTGGGGCATTTATCGGTAACCAATGGCGGAGACGACATTTATTCCGCAGAACTATGCCAGGACAATTTAACCATTAAACAGGATACGACGTATCGCGTAAGCTTCGACATTTCGACGCCGGAAAGCCTGGATTTTGCAGATGTCAATATACAGAGCATGGATAGCCCCTGGCCGCTATTTACCGGAAACCGCTTTTTTTATCCGAGCGGCTCCATGAAAACGATTTCCTATGACTTCAAAATGGATTCGGCGACAACAACGAGGGCATCATTGGATTTTCAATGCGGTTCCCAAGGGCCGCTTGATTTATACGTAGACAATGTTTCGGTAAAACCCATAAGCAACACCAATTATAACCTGGCGCTCGGCGCAACGGCCTATGCATCCGGTACAGAATCGGGACATTCCCCGGCAGATGCCATAGACGGGAATGCCAGAACGACCCGATGGGGTAGTCCTTATCCCGGCGGTTCGCCGAGCGTTACCGCGGCCGTTGCCGATGCGGAATGGCTTGCTATCGATCTTGGCCAAATCTGTATTGTTAGTGAAGTTCTAATAAAATGGGAAGCCGCATTTGCACAACAATATGAAATAGATGTGAGCACCGATAACAGCACATGGTATCAGGTAGCACAAATTTCCGACGGTGCGCAGGAAAGCCGCTCAATTACTTTTTCACCCCAGGACATTCGATATATACGAATGAAAGGCATTCAGCGCGGAACCTCCTGGGGATATTCGATTTATGAATTTGAAGTATACGGCGGCAAAGGCGGCAGAACATCAAACGGCAAAGCGCTTATTGGCGGCGATAGCCTTTCTTGGCAATTAAGCGAAATAATTCCTTCTGCCGGTTTTAGTATTTCGGATTCGGCTTTCAGTAAATTCGGAGGAACTAAACGGACATTCAATACGCATTTGTCGCAATATGTGGAAATTCCGACCGGTGGTTTGGTAAATCCGTATGGCGCAATTGCAAAAGTGCCGGTTACGTATTATGATTATCATTCCGATAGATCGAATCCTGAATTTGAACAGCCCAATTGCGGTGGTGCGGGGGTAACGACCGGAATGGTTCAAAACTTATTGGATGGCCAAAGAAAGCCCGTTCTTTTAAGCAATCTTGAATTAAATAAATATATCGGAAGTTGGTTCAAGGCATGGGCACCCGGCGTCCACACCTATCCGCGATATCAATACAATTGGTCATTAAGATCAGGACAGTACGATGGAAATGAATTTACCCGATGCCCGAATACCCCGCTAAACCCTGATGGGAGTACCGGCGCGGCAAATGATACGTCCTTTATTAACATAGTGATTCAGGATTCGCTTTCATTGACGCATATCGGAAATGGCATGTATCAGTACATTAATGATAATTTTTTTCCTCTTGACGGACGCGGATTCGGAAACGAATGGAATGAGAAGGGCTCAAACCATAATTTTTCATTTACAATGGAGATTAAATCCACTTTTACCAAAATGCCCGGCCAGGTTTTTTATTTCAGCGGTGATGATGATGTCTGGGTTTTTATTAATAATAAACTAGTAATGGATCTTGGCGGAATCCACTTAAAAGCAACTCAATCGCTGAACGTTGATACAATCGGAGGGCTCATTACCGGAAATACATATAATTTTGATTTTTTCTATTGCGAACGTCATTCGGACAATGCCGAATTGGAACTCATGACAAATCTTTTAACCTATCACCAGTTTACCTCCAAGCGTGTGCAATGGAAACGCGATTACGGAAAAATAGATTGATACAGGTTAGTATGAAAAACCGCAATTCCGGTTGGACCATGATGGAAACGCTCGTATTGATCGGCATTGTGGGAATATTGACCGCTGCCGCGATTCCCAAATACGGTCAGATGGTTGAGGGAATGAAATTACGCACGGCTGCAATGAATATCCATAGGACCTTGGTTGCCGCACGTACACGGGCAATAGCAGACCCCAATGTCCATTGCGGCGTTTTTTTCGACACGACCGCGACAGGATCGAGAATATATATATATTCCGATTCTTCGGGAACTCCCTACACCATTTCCAGCGGAGATACCGCGACCAAATATCTCGGCACCTATATCATGCCGAAAAATATAAAAATCGTGATTCCTACTTCGACCGGAATTACAAATAAGAGTGTGGTTTTCAGAGGCGACGGTTCTGCGAAAAACGGCGGCGACATACAGGTTACCAATAAATTCAATAAAACGAAAACGATAAATGTATTGGCTGCCACCGGAAGGGTAAAGGTGCAGTAACATGAACGCATGTTTCAATAGAAGCCTTGGCGAACGCGGATTCACCATGACCGAAGTGATCATCTCGGCGCTTATCGTCACCTTTGTCGCCGTGGCTTTTCTCATGTGGCAAAAAACGACATGGACTCAAACAAAGCTGACGAACCGGCGGATGATTGCCTCGCAGGTTCTTGAAAAGCAAATTGAAGCGCGCCGGATGGTCATCGCGCTCGATCCGACGGCAAATTTCAATGCATTTAAAACGATTTCCGGAAAAGATACGATAATCACGGACAATACCACGTCGCCTCCGATAAAAGTGGAATGGAAAATTTACGATACCTTGAAAGCGCCGAACGGCGACGCGATCAAAAATGTCGTGAGCGTGAAGCTTGTCGCGAGTTGGGGCTCCGGCAAATTCGATTCCTTAAAATTGTGGACCAATATTTCCCAAAATTTTTAACCGAGGCCGGCATCGTGGACGCAGGACAAACTCTTCGCAACGAAAACGGTTTTACGCTTGTCGAGCTGCTCATAGCCATTACGATAAGTTTTGTCGCTATCTTGGGAGCCTACAAGATGTTTTCGACCGGCTTACGGAGTTATAATTTACAGACGCAAGTGACCCAGATGCATCAGGACGCGACGTATGCGATCAAGAAAATCAGCGAAGGCCTCATGCAGGCCGGATCCGATTTACCGCCGTATAATTGCCAATTGATTTTCAGCGATGTGGACAGCGTTTGTTTCTTTGCGAACCAGGGAGGCGGAACGTACACGGTGCCTGCGACGCTTACTTCGGTAAACTTCATTGCCTTGACCAACGGAGCCGGATTTAAAGGGCAAAATTATTTGTTGGCGCAATCGCCCCTGGATTCGTCGGTAACCCAATATACCATTACGACGGTCGATACCAATTCGGTTCAAGACACGATTCATCTTTCCACCAGCGGTACGTTTACCGTCGGCACGACGATTTATGCGGCAAATAAATTGTATTATTACAAATCCGGCACCAATTTATTATACAATATCAATTCGGGAACTCCCGTCGTGCTGGCCGAGAACATCGATTCGTTGAATTTAACGTATTATACGAAAACGCATGCAGCGACCACGACCTGGTCGCAATATTATTCGGTCCTTATTTACATACGCGCCAGAACGTCCGTCGCGGATCCGCGGTATAAATATCCGGGGATAAACGACGGGTACAGGCGGGTCCCGATGAGCATCGAGGTGCGGTTTCGCAACAAATTATGAGGGCGACCGTAGATACGCAAGCATCTCATTGAAATGCCCGAGCGCTTCATTGCGGATATACTCTGATTTTTCCCATTCCTTTTCGATCGACTTTTCTATCCGATTCACGTCATTTGTGTCCGACAGGTTGATGCCTTTTCGTTGCGCGACATCGTTTTTCACGAATAAAAACGAAGTGCCGTCGCAGAACTCCAGATGCCATTGCGTAGAACGGTACAGTGCCTTGATCAATTGCCGTTGTTCATTGAATATCGCGGAAGGCATTGCGGCATGGGTGATATGGAATTTTTCCGCAACCGCGAAAAACAAATCCGGATTGTTTCCGATCGCAAGATATTCCGCGAAGAATTGCGGGGTGCGGATGATGAGCCTCGTATCGGCAAATACCTTTTTAGGCGGATAGAATTTCCAAATGAAATAACCGCCATACCGCAAATCGTTGTACAGTTCTCCCCGAATCGGATGCTGCGTAAGATAGTTGCAAATGTTATCGGGAAAGCGAAACGGCGACAATTGACTCTTGTATGGGTATGTTTTAATAATGGCGTACTGCTGGGTTCCCAAAAAGGCCATGCAGCACAATCCCGCCGCGGTTATTCCTGCCAGAATTTTAGGATACAGTTTGGGGAAAATCCGTTCCGCGGTATCGGCGGTTGCCGAAGCGTAATAGGAAAAAACCGGTACGATGACGACAATGAATAAGGGTACGTTCCGTACGGCATTGAAGGCGAGATAGCCGAAGCCGGCAATTAAAAACACGTGGGCGATTCGCAGCCTTTTGTAATTGACAATGCAGAGCAGGGCGGACGCGATGGCGCATGTAAACACGACGATGCGATACACGGCTTCAAAACCGGATACCGCCAAAAGAGGCAGGTTTTCGGAAATGTTCATGGAATAAATATTGTTGGCGTCCGGGGAAATTCTGCCAAGCAGCGTTAGCGGCAACAAGATGCCCGAAATGCCGTACGGGTTGACAAAACAAGCCGCACCGCTAATAGTAAAAATCAAGGTATAGAAATGATCGGGACGTTTTTCCCCCCGCGCTTCGGTTGCGGGTTTCCTTAAATAATAAGCGACCGCGTTTTCAAACCAATATGATCCGATGATGAACAGACCGATCGGGTACAGCCCTTGAGAATTAGTCCAAACGATTTGCACGGGAACGCAAAGCCAAAGCCAGCGCTTTGGGGCGCCCGCTTTAATTCTTTCGAACAGCAATACATACGTTGCCATGAAGAACATGGTCAAAAGAACGGGGCGTATGCAGATAAGATAGCGGGCATAGTAGAGTAAAATCGTCATTGCAATCGCACTGGTTATGCGGTACACGGGTTTGGGAAGGGCGGCGGTAACGCCAATCGCGGTTAAGGCGATCAGTATCGCCTTGAAAACAAGCAGGCCTGTTAATTGACCGATACAATATATTCCGTAGGTAAGCAATTGGAACAACCAGTGCAAATCGACCCACTTCGGATTGACAAGCGTGTAACTGAACGGATCGGAAAACAACAAATGCCCGTGGGCGATTATTTCCCGTCCGCTGGCCAAATGCCAAAAAATATCCGAATCGGTTATAGGAAAATAGGTGAAGAACCCCGCCGCAACGGCGCATGCAAACGGAAGGGCAATACTTGTAACGGCTAAACGTTTCACGGCATTTTTCCCGAACCGGTTTTTGCGGTAAGAAGTTTGTTTTGTAAAACCGTATCGTTGGGGAAGTATAGCAGGCCTTTGGCGAAAACGCCTGCCGCGGTTTCATAGCGGTTTTGCGAAAGCAGCAGAATGCCGTAATTCAATGCGCAATTGCCAAAATCGGGATGCGCTTGAAAAAGCGCTGAGAAAACGGACAACGCCGAATCCACGTCATTGTTTTGCGCCAGACACAGGGCATAGTTCCCGATTACTTCGGGAATATGGGGCAATCGAAGCATTGCCTGTTTGCAATAAAACAAGGCGTCGCTCGTTTCTTTTCGAGACAATAAAATCGTGCCCGCATTGTAGCACAGCATTCCGACGACTTCCTGTTTTGTCAGGGAATGCAGATCGTACCAGGGCTTTGATCGAGTATCGTAGCGGGTTTCATAATAGGAATCGGGATGGCGAAAACCGGCTTTGTTCGGCTCGATATTATAGCGTACCGAACCATTGTCGAAGCGGCAGAAAAAATGGCCGGGCACCATGACGCCGCGCATGGGGCAGTTTGACTTTTCGGACATCATGAGCATGATAAGCGATATGCCGAGGCATGCGCCGTGTTTTTGGGAAAAAACCCGATGCGGCAAAAGCGACGAAAAGGAACTGTCGTCGGCATCAAAGGAGATATTCCATGTTCCGAACACTCTGTTGCAAATTGAATCGGCAATTGCCGTTGATGGAACGCTTTTTGCGCTAAAGGCAATGCCAACGGAATCAATTCCCCGGTAAAAGTTTTTAAAAGCGGAACTGTCCGATTCCCGGGCAATGCGCATGAGATGATGCGAAATGTTTTTGCATGACTGGATAAGCGATAACGAATCGCTCAGGTCGGGATACCGGGTTTTTGCATCAAAACAATGCAGTGCGCTGCATGAAAATTGAGCGAGGCAAAACAGGCTTATTGCAACCTGCCCGATGATTTTTTTGTTTACCATGTTTGTTCTTTTGCCAAAGTACCGTTCCGCGCCAACATGGGGATTTGCCCCGTCGCAATATCATTTGGAAAATACGATGCGCAACGTCTTGATAAACTTGTTTTCAGAGGAATTTTTGTCGAACGCTTTGAATCTGCAGAAATAGATACCGCGGGAAAGTTGCGGGGAATTCCAGGAAAATTCAAACGTGGACGGTTCGAGATACGTGTCGAGCGGACGTTCCAGTGTTCTGCCTATCGCATTATAAATTTCCATTGTGACAAAACAAGAAACCGGCAGACTGTATTTAAAAATTACTGTTCGTTCGGAGGTAGAAAGTTCCTGGAAAGAAAACTCGGTCGGCAAATCCTTTTGGCCCGGTTGTATTGCTTCCGATGCGATTACCGAGCCGTTGATTCGTATCGTATCGGGAACGGATTTGGAATCGGTTGCTATAAAAATCGAACATGAATCTTTCCCGCTGCGGCTTGGAGAATACCGTATCGTATCCGCCGCGAACGCCTTGGGAGGAATTCGCATCGGTTTCAGGGTCTGGGAAAACGATTTGCTTGTTTTATCGACCGATAGTATTGAAATGGTATCGGTCCCGTCATTTGAAACAACCAATACCGTATCGTGAAAGGATCCGAATTTTACCGGGCCAAAGACGAAATCCTGGGCAGAATAATTAAGAAGCCCGGAATCGGGAACAACCGTGCATTTGTTCGACAAGGCGCTTTCACGGCCGCTGCTGTCGGTCGCCGAAATTGCAAATGTCGCCGGCACGTCGTTCTGCAGGTCGTATATTGTAAACGACGTATCGGATTGGGTAAAAACCGAATCGATCGCGACGGGGCTGCCGTTTTTTGTGAACGCGTAAATCGCATAAAAAAGAAAATCCGGCTCCACGCTTTGCGTCCACTTGATTTTTGCGCATTTGTTTCCTCGTTGGCCGTACAACAACGACACCGGTTGCGGTGTACTTGTAAATTGCCAATTGACGGCATTGCCGCTGTTCGAACAGTTCACCGCTTTTGCTTTTTTGCCTGCCAGCGCAATGCAATTCGAAATCGATGCATTTCGCGCCAGAATAGTCCCGTTTGCCCACAGCGTGCACGCCGGAGTACCGGTAATTGACAGAAACGACAATTGATTTCCTTTAAGCGTGATATTCCGTTGCGCGCGGATCCGTAGCGGCGTGAAAGCATTGGAGAACGTTGCGGCAGTACCGTTTGTTATCGTTACGTCGTTTTCGGAGAGTATCGCATTGCCGTTAGATTCCAAAATGCCGTCGCTGTTGTAAAAGTCTTTGCATGAAAGCGGCGAGAGAAGCGATACCGTTGCTTTACCGACATGGCGGACAATGCCGAGCGACTGGGTGCTTTCTAAAAGTTGCTTTCCCGATTCCTTATTGAAAACCATAACCGAGCTATCGCGAACGACATTGCGTATTTTCATATCCCCGCCGAATGTCCAGATGCCGTTTCCCATGAGAATGCATCCCTTGTCGATACCGGAATTGATTTGCTCGGTCCGAACATTGCCGCCGATTGTCATGGAGGCCCGGTTTTGTCGGAAATCGAATAGAGCCGCATCCGCAGAGCGTTTCCATTGAAACAAGACGTTTTTCGCTAAATGAATTCCCGGTCCCGCGATGATGCGGGCCGATCCTTCCAAAGACGGCAATGCCGAAAGAACCAGATTGCATACGGGAAATTTCGTTGCGGAAAACGTTACCAGGGGATTTTTATCGTTGGCCCTGACAACAACCGGGCCTTCGGCGCAAACAAGGCCGGTAAGATCGGAAAAATTCGCATTGCCGTTAATGATAAGGCTGTCGGCCAAAGACCACAGAATTCCGCTTTTTGCCGAAAAACCTTCAAACTCGCATGTCCCGTTTACAAGATACAGCGAACCGTTGCTCAGAGAACATTTTTTCGCTTTTATCGGACCGTTTACAAACAGCGGGCCGTCGTGAATTTTGACGATGTTGGGATGAAGGGCAGTTTCTTTCGGGATAAGACATTGTTTCGTACTGCCCGAAGTAAAAACGATCGTCCCGTTTCCGCAAGTCAACTCCGAAAGCCTGCAGAAATCCACGGTATCGGCTTCGGCAAGCAGCGTCGACGAGCCGAAGTCGAGCCCGCCTGCATAGCCGATCAGTTTGGACAAAACCGAACACGTCCGGTTTGTTCCCAAATGCACGGTACCGGATAAAATCGAAAAGTTTAAGCAGGAAAAACCGTTTTTAAGGACAAATGTTCCTGCCTTGTTGTCGCTTATAAGGCTTGGAACGGTTGCTTGCGGGTTTGGAATGAAATATTGCGGAGAGGTGCCGCTCAATGAAATGCCCCCTATGTCCGACGAAGAAACGGATACCGCAGTTTGCGATAAATCGAGCGTGTCGCCTAAAAAACGGATCAGTGAGGAATCAAATGCGATGCATCCGCCGGATCGTATTGCTATTTTCCTAAATTCATGCGTGAGCCCTGCGCCCAGCGATAACGTACAGGGCGACATATCGTGGGACAGAATGAGATTTTCGGCATTCAAACCGTTTGCGCGTATCGATACGGTACCGTTTGCGATCGAGAGGGTTTTAATGATGAAGCCCGGATGCGGGGTGAGGCCCATCGTTTTACCCGAAAAGCAAAGCATGCCGTCGAATACGGAATGTTCCAATCCCGAAAAATCGGCCGAATTGCCGATATTCACGGTTGCCGTTTGCGGAACCATAAGCGTGCCGCCGTGAGAGCCGACATACGAGCAAACCACGGCGATGGAATCGGAAAGCCTGAGGATTCCCGATTGCAGGATGAGAGAATCGATTCCGACATACGGTGAAACCGTTTTTTCAAAAACGCATTGTGATTGACTATTGATAATGATTGCGGGGACATCGTTTTTGCCCGGAAAATAATGCTGAATACGCGAACCGCAGAATTCCAGACCGCCCTTTGTCGCAGCCAATACGTTTCGAGAGATCCGTATATCGACGAATTCACCCGTGATTTTTAAAAAGTGTCCGTTAAAATCAAACGAAGAATTAAACCGCGGAGAAAATCTCAACGCACCGATAGCGATATCCCGGTGGAGAACGCATTGATTTGTAAAGGGGGATATCGAGTCGAAAAGAACAGTGTCGGAAATGGAAGGCACGCGGCTTTGATCCCAATTTTTAGGGTTTTCGAACCTCGTATCCGGGCCGTTTTTCCAACAAACGGTTTCCGCATTCGCGCCGCGGACAAAGAAAATGGAAAAAAGCAAAGCGCAATAAAAACACAGGCATAAACCTTGCATTTTTAGCGTTGTTTTTGCATTCATAGAACAACCGTCGGTATTGAATCGCCAAGGGGGGAGGGCGTTTATATAAAGTAATATAACAAAATTGGCTTTATTGCGCATTTTTTGTTTTATTTTAATTGTCGATACCAATTTTTTCTACAGTGCAACTGAAGGAACCGATGAAAATAGACACTTTTTTTAAATTTCTCAATCCCAAGTATCTCATTAAAAACAGGTTCGGGTTTTGTCCGGTATGCGGCCACTCGTCGTTGTTCCTTTTGACCGACGATATGGATAAAATCAGAAACCATGCGATTTGCGTGCGCTGCGGCAGCGTATCTAGGCATCGGCATGTTGCTTTGACAATACTGAAAAAATTCAGGGACAAAAATATTCTGAAGCTGTCGGATTTCGGTATGCGTACCGATTTGGCGGTGTTCAATTCGATTTCGTTTGGCCCTATTTGTAAAGCTATGGGCAGCCATCCCCATATCGTTTGCTCGGAGTATTTCGATTCGGTACCATCGGGCGAATATAAAAACGGCATCTTATGCGAGAATTTCGAGAACTTGTCGTTTGAAAACGACTCGTTCGACCTGGTGATTTCGGAGGATGTTTTCGAGCATCTTAAGGATTACGAAAAAGGATTCAGGGAAGTATATCGGGTCCTTAAAAAAGGCGGCGTCCACGTGTTTTCCATACCGTTTTATTTCGGCAGTAAAACGAAAAGACTGTTTGAATTTAAAAACGGCCAAGAAATTCCTATCGGTGAAATCGAATTCCACGGCGACCCGGTCCGGGGAATGATTCCCGCCTATACCCATTTCGGCGAGGATTTGAAAGATGTACTGCGGGATATCGGCTATGAAGTGGAAATCGATATCGCGGACGCGGCGGCCGAACGCCGTTTCGGCACATATGCATGTTTTACTTTTGCGACGACCAAACGATAGGGTTACAGGTCGATGACCAACAGCGTGATGTCGTCCTCGGGCACTTGCTGGGAACCGCAAAAATTTTTCTGAGTCGCCAGGATTTTCTCCACGGTTTCGGATGGGGAAAAGGCGAGCGTTTGCATCGAAGCATCGGTCAATTTCGACAATTCGAACATATCCTCGTTTTTGTTTCTTGCTTCCGTCAAACCGTCGGTATACAAGACGATCCGTTCCTGCCCCGGCGTATAGGAATAGCTCGTTTCTTTCAACATCATATCGGGAAAAATACCCAAAAACAGCCCGTCGGCTTTGATAAGCGAACATTCGCGCGAATCTTTGTTCAAAAGGAGAATCGGGCAATGCCCTGCTGACGTATAGGTGATCAAATGCGATTTCGTATCCACGAGCGCATAGAAAATCGTCACGAAGTTGTCCGTTTTAATTTCGCTTAGAAACGTTTGATTAATGACTTCCAACGTTTTTTGCGGCGAACGCTCTATCGTGGCGTGGGTTTTAAGCAATACTTTGACCATAGACATGATGAGGGCCGAGGAAATGCCGTGTCCGGAAACGTCGGCCACGATTATGCCGAAAGTGCCCGGAGAAATTTCGAAAACATCGTAATAATCCCCGCCGACCGCATCGGCGGGAATGTATCGGGCGCCGATGGAAAACCCGGGAATATTGAGACTGCCTTGAGGCAGCAGTCCTTGCTGAATGGTCCGGGCGTGTTCGAGATCGGTATTGATTTTTGCCTGCGCGACCTGAAGATCGTGGTTGACAAGGGTAAGCTGCGAATTGGCGTTTTGAAGGTCGTCATTGGCCTTTTCCAGCGCATTGAAAATCCTGAAGTTTTCCAGAATCAACCCCGCTTGATTGATAACCGCCGAAATCGTGGTGATGTCGTCGCTGGTTATCGGGATTTCCTTGTCGGACCTGTCCATCCAGAAAACACCCTCTACTTTAAAACAGGAACAGGCACTGCACCCTTTGCGTTTTTCGTTTTCCGATGTTGCATTGAGCAATTGTCCCGAATTCGGAATGCTCCAGCAATAGGGGTTGTAACTCCCGTAGGCTGGGCAGGTGAGCTTATTGCAATTTTTAACTTCCCAGCATTTGCGCGTCGCCTTATTGATGAGCGGTATGACCAGGTATGACGGCGAATTCAGTTTTTGGGCAAAAGGGTCGAATGACGAGTCGGGATTATCAACGATAAGGTGACGGTTCAAAAAAATCGAGTCCGTAATTTCTCCGCCTTCGAATCCAAGCGGTACGACGAGGTCTTTCACGTTGGTATCGGTGAGCCCGACCCAGGACTTGGGCTTGAGGTTGAAATGTTCGCGGTCTATTTCAAACAAAATGACCCGTTGAAAATTGATGATTTCCTGAATTCCCAACAGAACGGTTTTGATGATGCCGTCGAGGTCGGTGCAGGAATGCATTACTTTTGTCAATTCATAGATCAATGAATTGCTCATGAGCTGGGATTTGAGTTGCTCGTTTTGCTCCTGAAGCTGGGTGTATTTTTCGGATAAATCGTTAATGTTCATTGTAGAATGGTCGCTCTTTCCGTTTTGTCCGCATTGCCGTTTTTTAATAGTATACAATCCAAACCGGTATTTTCAAAGAGGAATTTGTCGGAACGGATTTCACGTATTGGGGAGGCTTTGGAATCAAGGCTTCCCGTTATTGAATATAGGCGGGCCAGGAATGTATTTTAAAATAATTATTAAAACAGACTGTCTATAAGGAGGAATACTTGGAAATTAAGTACAGCAAGAAAAAACAGGAAATGCGGCAAGACCCGGTTATGGATTTTTTGAACGATGCCAAGGATTTCGTCGTTAAAAACAGCAACTCCTTCTTCATAGGCGCGATCGTCGTTTGCGCGGTATTATTGGGCGGTTTCGGATACCGCTATTTTAAGACGTCAAGCGAAAAAAAGGCCCAGGAACTCTTTGGGAAAGCAATGATCACCTATCAGACGGGTGATGTCAATAAAACCTTCGAAGCTTTTAAGGCCGTCATTGAAACCCATAAAAACTCGGTACAGGCGTCGTACAGTGCCTTTGTTCTTGGGAACCTTTTGCTTGGTCAGAACAAATACGATGAAGCCATAAACTGGTTTAAAGAGGCACAGTCCAACGACCCCCAAACCGGATTTGTCGGGGCCGATGCTTTGGAGGCCATCGCGGCATGTTATGAAGCCAAGGGCAATAAACAGGAATCCTTGGAATATTTGCAAAAAGCAATGAAAGACGACCGTATCCGCTATCGTTTTCCCCAATTACAATGGAAATCGGCCCTGATAGCCAAGGATCTGGGTAAAGTGGAAGAAGCGAAAAAATATTGCGAACAAATAATTGGCGACACAACTGCCCAGGCATCGTCGTTTAAGCAAAAAGCTGAAAATTTTCTGACTGAAATTTTGGTTCTGGAAAAATCCTGACCATAATGATATACTGAAATCGGGTCATAACTATATTGCGGGTGGTTTTTACAACCTTGATCACCCGCAGTGTTTTTTTTGTACCCTTAACAATTGTGAAAACAAGGAGGATCTTTGATGGATATTATTGTGTTGGACGGCTTAAAAACAAGACGGAACGAATTGACCGCGCTTTTGGAAAAGAACAGGCACAAGGTTGTATCCTGCTCATCGAGCAACGATTTCATGACCGCCGTGTCGTCGTCGACGCCGACGCATGTGTGCGTCGATGTCGAGTCGTGGCATCAGGGGCGCGCAATGTATTCGTATTTTGACATCGGCAAAAAACTCGAAGCCGTGCCGGTGGTTTTTTACAATGCACCGCAGAATTTTACGGCGTTGCCCGACAGGCCCAGAAATGAAAAAGATTATGTATTGACAAAACCGACGGAAGTCGAAGCCATAGCGGAAGCATTGTCCAATACGCTATAGCAGAGTAAGTCCATTGGAGTGTTATGGCCGTACGCCAACCCAAGACGTTGATTTTCGCAGATTGCGACAATGGCGGCATTGTTCATGTCGCCAATATCAAGGGCGGCGTCGGCAAGTCGACGGTGGCCACGAACCTGGCTGCCGCGTTTTCTAAAAAAGGCCGTACGCTCCTCATCGATTTGGATGTCCAGGGCAGCGCGACGGTCGCCCTCGGCGTCGATACCGGTTCGGTTTCAAAATCCTCATGGCAGCTGTTTTGTAAACGGTTTTGCGCTGCGAAACAGGGCCCTTTGCCGGCCTCGGAATCCAAGCGCGGCACAATACGTTCGGCTGTCGATTCCCTCGAATCTCATTTGTTTTCCGGACTCATCGGGTGCGGGGAAATCCCGTGCCTGACGCAACCGATCCATGAAGGATTGGACCTAATACCGGCGAACTCCGATTTGTTCAAGCCGGTTTTCTTCTTTCATTTGCAAAATTTTACCTATAACCTCGAATTGTGCCGCCAGTACTACGAATACATCGTTGTCGATACGCCGTCGGTTTGGAATTCTTTGACGAAAACGCTGTATAAAAAAAGCAGTCTGAACCTTATTCCCGTGACCCTTAATGCGCTTGCCACCAAAAGCCTGAAAGACTATTTTGTCAATGTAAAAAACATGGCGCGCAAGAATCCGGCGATCCGGGTCCGCATCGTGAAAAACGAGGTGTTCGGATCCCAGGAATCAAAAATAAAGGGCAAAACCCGGACCATGAACGAGAACCGGAAATACCTTGACGGATTATGCGAATCGGTACAGGTGAAAACGGAAACCGGCCTGTCGATTATTCCCCAATCGGTCATGTTCGATCTCGAGATTCCCGAATCGGCGACTATCCGTGATGCGCAGGACGAGGGAAAACCAGTTCAACAATTCCATCAGTACAGTGCAGCGACACGGGCATTCGACGAACTTGCCAGGCGAGTGCAGTACGTATTGAACAGCCCCTTGCCAAAGGGAAAAGCATCCTGGGCGAGGCAGATATATTCGGTTCCCGGATTCGTACCGAAAATCGCGGCGGGCATCATCGCGGCGGTCATTTTAGGATCCACCATGCCCGCAATCAATCCGGTTTCGCCGCGGCCGCTTGCGCCGGTACAGCTCATCGATCCGAGTAAAAAGCTGATTTCCCATACGTTCTTTCCCGGGGAATCGATTTACAAATTTGCCAAATTCGTCATTTGCCGGTACCGGGCATTTGTTCCCGGGCCTGCGGAAATACATTCCTATTGCCAGGAAACCGTCGATATTTACAACCGTACGCGGATCGCGGGGGAAACAAAAATAAAAAACATCGACGATATTCCCAAAAACACGACCGTTACCTTTTATCCGCCCTCCCAGATTGTCAATCCCCGGGAAAAGGAATTGATTCCGGTCTATGAGTTTTTCATGACCATGGTCGACGATTCATGCACGTACATTACCGGCGATTGGCTCGAACGGGGAAGCGGCGGCGGCACGCCTCATTACGGCATCGATGTCGCTGCCGCATTGGGATCGAAAATCATTACGCCCCTGGACGGCATCGTCATCAATAAAGACAGCCAGTCGGGCGGCCACTCTGTAGGAGTTGTCAAGGACGGAACCATTCTGACTTTTTCCCACATGGATAAACGGTTCTTTACAAATGGTACGTATATAAAAAAGGGGACGGCCGTCGGCACCGTCGGGTTGACCGGGCAAACGACCGGACCGCATGTCCATGTCGCCTATGGAATCAAAAGCGAGCCGGGCGACGGTATAGATTTCGGAAAAAGCTTTTATAAATTTACAGACCCGAAATTGTTTTTTTACCGAGAACGCTATCTCGTTAATTCCGATCATTTATAATTTTCGATATAAAATCTCTTGGATTACCGTTTGTGCCAATGGTATACTCGCTGTATGCCGCTCCGAGTTATTTTAAATGGAGAACGAGATGCGATATTATCCGATAAAGAAAAAAAAATATTCCCGAGGGGAAATCATTTTTTCCGAAGACAGCGAAGCCGATGGAATGTACATTATTCAATCGGGACGGGTCAGGGTATTTAAAACCGCTTCCTGCGATGAAAAAACGGAAATAGAATTATGTACGCTCGGTCCCAAGGCCATGTTCGGTGAAATGGCGATGATCGATGACAATCCGCGCTCGGCAAGCGTCCAGGCCCTGGTGCCGACCGTTTGCATGGTCATTACTCGGAACGTGTTTGAAGAACAATTACAGCATATTCCCGTTTGGATGGTGAACATGATAAAAATCCTGGTGACCCGTTTGCGGGAAACCAACGATAAATTGCGGACGTTCATCGAAGAACAGGGACCCGAAGCGCCTTTGGATTCCGGCCGGGTCATCACGGTCGATGAGGATAAAATATCTCAATTGGACGGATCGGCCCAGGCTTTGCAGAACGGGGGAACCGACAAGAGTTTTATTTCGGATGAATTGTTCAAGGACCTTCTTGTTGACGAAAAAACAGCCGGCCCCTGATAAAAAACAATTTACATATAAAAAAATCCGCAGCGAAAAAAAAACGTTTAAGGACTATGGATGGCCCCAAAATTACTCGCATTCGACCTCGATGGAACCTTGCTCACGTCCAATAAAACCCTTTCCCAGGCAAATAAAGAAGCGCTTATCGATATGGCCGCGTGCGGGTGCGTCGTTGCGCTCGCATCGGGAAGGCTCGGTTCCAGCATGCGACGATACGTGAATGAAATTCCCGTGGATGTTGCCTTGCTGACCCTGAACGGTGCTGCGGTTTTTATGGACAAATCGCATGGTTCGAAACTGGTGCATTCGGCTCCGCTTCATTGTACCTTTGCCGACGAACTCATCGCGCGTTCGTACGACAAACAATACGCGGTCAATTATTACATCGATGATAATTTGTACGCCGTCCGCAATAAAAACACGTCGAAATGGATGGACCTGTATTATTCTCAAACCGCAACACCCTGCGAAACCGTTCCCACGTTCGACCGTTTTCTCGGGCGTTCGCCAAGCAAAATCATTTTCGTCGGCGACAGCGCTGAATTAGACGGAGAAGAACAATCGTACCGGAAGGAATGGGGCGAGAAGGTGTATATCGTGCGTACGTGGAACTATTATTTGGAATTTTTAAATCCGTTGGCCAATAAAGGCATCGGCATCGAAGCGCTTGCAAAATCCTATGGTATCGATTGCGCCGATTGCGCGGTATTCGGCGATGCGAATAACGATATTCCCATGTTTGAAAAGGCCGGCTATGCCGTTGCCATGAAAAATTCATCGGAAGACGCACTGCGCGCCGCTCCCTACGTATCGCCCTGGACCAACGACGAAGATGGGGTCGCGCGGGAATGGCAACGTTTAAAAAGGCTATAGTAAGGTTTTGTCTACCGGCAAATACAAGGTGATGGTCGTACCGCGGCCCGGCTTGGAATCCACTGAAATAAATCCTTCGTGACTGGTGATAGCCCCATACACGCTCGCAAGGCCGAGACCGACCCCTTTTCCTATGTCTTTGGTGGTGAAAAAAGGCTCGAACAGTTTCTCTTTAGTCCGTTCGTCCATGCCGGTTCCCGTGTCGGAAACGGCAATAATGACATACGGGCCGACGGTGGTTTCGGGACGGGACTTTGCCAATAGTTCGGGAATATCGCCGTTTGATGTTGTAAAGACAATACTGCCGCCCAGCGGCATTGCGTCAAGCGCGTTGTTTGTGATGCTGACTAAAATATTCTGCATTTGTGTGGGATCGCCGATTATCCCGTGATAGGGGGCGTTGAGTTGCAGGGAAATTTTTACCGAAGGCCCGGTTGAATGTTCCAACAACTGGATAGTATTGGAAATCAATTCGTGAATATCCAAAGCCAGTTTCTGATACCTGCCGCGTCGTGCAAAAGCCAAAAGTTTCCCCGTCAGCTCGGCAGCCTTGTGCGCGCCCGAGAGGATTGCACTTGCATATTTATCGAGCTTGGGATTTCCCGGCGCAAATTTCTGTTTTATCATTTCGGCATATCCGGAAATCGCTCCAAGGATATTGTTGAAATCATGGGCCACACCCCCGGCCAATTGCCCGATGGCCTCGAGCGTTTGCGCATGACGGAGTTGATTCTCGAGAATGACCTTTTCGGCTTCCGTTTTAAGCTGGTCGATACGCATGGATACGATGTTTTTCATCAGCATTGCCAAGGCGATTTCTTCTTCGCTCCAAGTCCGATCGGAAAGGCAATCGGCAAACGAAAAAAAACAGGATTGTGAAGGCAACAGCGGGACAAGAAGAAGCGAATTGATCGAGTGCTTTTGAAAATGGGCGGCAAGGTCGCTGCAGTCGGGATTTTGCGAGATCGCCGTCATGGTCGTTTGTACCGGTTGATCGGACATGCCCTGCAAAAGTTTGACAAACCCGGAGTTGGGAAAGGTCGCACCGGCGTAGGTGACGAAATCGGCCATGCACCATTGCACCGTACAGGTCAAATCGGCCGTTTGTTGATCGGATTCGAAATAACTCGCCCGGTTCGCGCTCATGACCGTTCCGGTAATAGACAAAAGAGACCGGATCAAATCCTCTTTGGAAAGGGATTTGTCGGCCGCGTTTTTCCACATCTCCTCACGCGCGTGAGCGAACGTGTCGACATTGTTTTGGTTACTGTCCATGGATACCGCTACAGAAAACGGGTAAATGGGTTCCTCTTTAATGATCCAATACGGGCATAAAAAAAAACAGGGAAAAGCGAGGGGGAAAATCAGATGCGGCCGAGCGAACTTGTTTGCACCCATCCGCTCACGCCGGTCGACAGGCTGACCAAAGACCAGTCGCTAATGGTTTTCCGGATTCTGAACTTTGTGCCTTCGTGTACCGTGAACAGAATTTTATTGCCGTTGGGCTGGTTTTTCGCATCGAGCGTCGGCGACAGGACTATCGCATAGGAAATATTTTCTTTTGCGTATATCTTTATTCCCGCAGATATCCCGACACTTGACGAAATGACAAAGAGAAGCGTCGACAGGTATATGAGCCAGAGACGGATATTCGATTGGACGTACAGTATCGCAACGATTAATCCGGATAAAATAAACAGCAGTGCCCAAAGCACCCATAATTGCGCAGCGAGAGACAAAAAGGTATGGGCGCGATGCAGAATGGCGCCGACAAACGATTCTTCTTGCTGCGGAAGCCGGTCGATAATCGACGAATTTGCAAACCGAAGATTCGCAATGATGTCCTGATCGTCGGGGGAAAGTTGACGCGCTTTCTCGAAATTTAAAACGGCAGGCCCGATTTTTTTAAGCCGGAAATATGCATTGCCGAGATTGAAATATACCGAGCTGTTATTGGTCCCCGATTCGATGATTTTTTCGTAATACAATGCCGCACTGTCATATGCCTGTTGTTCATACAATGCATTCGCTTTGTCGAACCAGAAATTGACCGGTGCCGCCCAAACCGTTTGCGGAACAAGGGGCAAGCAGGCTAACAAACAACCCAACAGCAACGTACGAACTCTCATGCTTTTTTCCCTTTTTTCATAGCATCCATTTCGTCAATAAGCGTCCCGGCTTTTTGCAGCAATGCGGACCGTGCGGCATTGTCTAAGGCCGACATGCCGAACCGGAAGCCATCTATCGATGAAAGCAGTGCCGCGCACGCTTCGACCGCATCGGACGTTACGCCCGATGCGAGAAGTTCGGTTTTTACTTCGTCGATTGTTTTTCCGGCCGCTATAAACCCGAATTTATGCGTCAGATACGATTCGACGGCGGCATAGAGATGCGACAGGAAATCGGACCCGCCGACGGTTTGTTGGACTTTTTGAAGCGCCGACAGGCTTTTCATTGTTTTACGGTAGGCGTGCTTGCGTAATACCTGCGCCGTATTCTTGCCGGACCGCACGGATTGAACTTTGTAAAGAAACCCGAACAATACCGTCAGAAAGGGTATCGGGAAGAGCAGCAACAGGACGGGATTCTTATACGGCTCGTCGGATTGGGATTTTAATTTTTCGTTGGTTTTTATATACCGTATATCTTGCCCGACTTGCCGGATTTCCTCTTGCGTCAGATATCTGGTTTGCGCGGCCTGACCGGCTTTCCCTTTTGTCACCGTAATCGCGATGGGGGAGGAATTCAACGTTTTGTACGACTGGGACGCAGGGTCAAAATAGGTCCAGGAAATTTGGGGAATGGTCAGGGTTCCCTCGTTTTTTGGGATCAGCAGGTATTTGAAACTTTTTACACAGGATATGCCGTTTTGAGTCGTATCCATTGTTGCCCGTTTTTCCGGGGCAAATACTTCGCAATCGGACAGCGTCGGCAAAGAAATGTCGGGCATGCTGTTGGGACGCGTATTGCCCTTTAATACCAAAGAGAGGGTAAGGGCTTCCTGTGCGGGGACAACCTTCGGATCCGCATTTACGGATAAGCTGAAATTTCCCACGGCACCCTCGAACCCTTTGGGTTGCGAAGGAAGAATATTGACCTGGAACGAAAGGCTGTTGGAGACCGTGCTGTTGGCGACCTGCTGTACGTTGTTATTGAAAAATCCGCCGCCGAAAAAATCGTCGAACGGGTCGCGGCGGCTTTGTACGCGTTTAAGCGTGACGAATTCAAGCGATTGGGGCGGGATGGAAAAGCCGCCCGCCTTGAGGGGGAAAACGGCAAACTGCACCTTAAAAACGGCAAAGTTTTCGCCGTTGATCGTTTGATTGACGCCTTTGACCTGATTGGTCAATTGAATGACTGAAAAATTGGCGCCCAACGATTTGTTTATCCTGTCCATGCTTTGAGCAAAACCCTGCTGCGTCACCTGTGCGTTCGGCTTGATGGCGATTTGGACCGTGAGCAATCCCTGTTCTCCCACATACAAAGTCCGTTTGTTCGCCGAAATGGTGAACTTTACATCCGATGCTGCCTGGGCGGCTTCTTTACCCACGTTGATTTTAAACGGTGCAGAGGAGTATGATGCGCCGTCTATGACGCTTGTTAAGGCGGGAAAAGTGAATTCTCCGGGTTTTTTCGGCAGTATCGTATAGTAAAACATATAGGAAATTGTAACGGATTGGGTCATTTTTCCGTTGATGACGTTGATAGAGGTGGATTGGCTTTGGTCCTGGTTCTGGGACAGCACGTCGAATTCGTCGTTTTTTCCGATTTGCGGGGCAAAATTCCCCGAGAGTTTTTTATTCGATGTAATTTGGGCGGTGACAACCACCCGTTCTCCCAAAGAAACCGATGTACGGTCGGCAGTCACGGAAAAATTGACATCCTGCCCAAACGATGCTGTGGAAAAAAGGAACAAAAAACTAAATAAAACAATAGCCGAACGCACAAAAAACTCCTTAATGCCTGTATCTGAATTATCGACGCTTTTGCGTAGACACTCTATAAAATAAACTTATTCCACGGGATTAGCTGCTTACCAGTCTTTTTGCTGGTTTTTTTCTTTTATAATTCCCATTTTTTCCGGTTTTTTATTCAGGTCTTTTTCATCGTCGGAAAATTGTTCCAAAAGACGCCTTGCCTCATCCTTTTTCATGTCTTCTTTTTGTTGTTGCGGCGTCGGTTCGGGTTTTTGCTGTTTGTCGTTTTGCTTGTCGTCCTTGTTGCTTTGTTGCTGATCGTCTTTTTTCTGCTGATTTTTATTATCGTCCTTTTTCTGGTCCTGGTTTTTATCGTCTTTTTTATTTTGGTCCTGTTTGTTTTTGTCCTGATTTTGCTTCCGGTCTTTGTTGTTTTCCTGCTTATCATCCTTTTTCTGATCTTTGTTGTCCTTATTGTTCTGTTGTTGCTGCTGCTGTTGTTGTACTTGCTTAATGCGTTTCTGGGTCAATTGAACGTTCCATTTCGCGTCTTTGTCGGACGGATGCAAGTCCAATGCCTTAATATAATTTTGCAACGCGGACTTGTAGGCATCCATAGATTTAGTATCGCCCTGGCCGGCCAATTTTTCCGCCTTCAAATACTGGGTATTGCCGAGGTTGTAATATAAGTCGGCCAGCGCTTTTTTATTTGAGGTTCCCGTTGCGGACGTATACGATTCTTCCGCCTTGTCGAGATCGCCCATTTTATACTGGACCGAACCTTTATTCATTTTCAATATCGGTTCATTTGGATATTCGAGGATGAGATTGTCGAAACTCTTTAAGGCATCCTCGTAATTCCCTTTTTCATATTGTTTGGCAGCTTTTTTGTTTTTCGTATATAATTCATCGGCAAACCCCATGCTGCAAAAAGCAAGCACGGTTACGACGGATACGCAAGCGAGTATTGAAAGACGCCCCCTGAATCCGCAGCTCATTCGATCCTGCCTTTCCATTGCTGAACGGCGGCAGAAATCGGGGGAATGAAAAATTCCAGAAGCAGCAAAAACAGGGCAATGGCGCAAAACCATTGATATTGTTCTTCGAACAAATTCATCCGATCGCTTCCGAGTTCGTTCTTTTCCATTTTTGCGATTTCCTGATAAATGGCCCCCATGTCCAGGCTCGTACCGGCGTGGAAATATTTTCCATGACCTTCCATGGCGATTTTTTCCATCATCATGGAATTCAAACGGGTCATGACCAGATTCCCGTTTTCATCTTTTTTGTAAACGATCGTTCCCTGGCCCTGGCTTATCGGAATGGGAACCCCGCTCTCGGATCCCACGCCAACGGTATAAATTTTAATCCCCAGCGCGGCCGCTTTTTGCGCGGCGGATTCGACGTTGCCCATTTGGTCTTCGCCGTCGGACAGGATAATGAGCACTTTCGATTTGTTCTTTTGGGTCGAAAAAGCCGTAATGGCCTGGGTGATCGCGTCGCCGATGGCGGTACCGCCGACCTGCACCCAATCGGTGTTGACCACGTTCAAAAACATCTTTGCCGCGCCGTAATCTAATGTCAAAGGACATTGAACGAAACTTTCACCGGCAAAAACGATGAGGCCGACGCGATCGCCTTTCAGCATGTCGATGAATTTGCCGATTTCGAATTTGGCACGGTCGAGGCGGTTGGGCGCAATGTCCTGTGCGAGCATGCTTTTTGAAATATCGAGCCCCACGATGACGTCGACCCCTTTCCGTTCGACGATTTCCATTTTAACGCCGAAACGGGGCCGGACGAGGGCAAGCGTGGCGAACAGCACGAACAACAGGAACAAAACCCATTTGGTAATTTGTCTTTGGTCTATGCCTTGCGGCGTAAGACGTTTGATAAGCGGGAGCGCCGCGAATTTTTTGAGCGCGGCCTGTTTTTGTTGATATACAAAAATGTAAAGCCCGATCAATAGCGGGATACAGAGAAGAAACCAAAAGAATTGTGGGCTGCCGAATGTCATGATTAGTACCTATATCTGAAGTATCAACGCTTTTGCGTTGATACTCTGTAAAATAAACTTATCCCATGGGAATCATGGGGTTAGTACCTATATCCGAAGTATCAACGCTACGGTATCCGCCTGAACCAGGTATGCGACAAAATCGACTCGAGAAAAAGGACCATGCATCCGGCGCACAGCCAGATGAAGAACCGGTCGGAATAACTCGTGTACAGCTTTGTCTTGATTTCGGTTTTTTCCATTTTGTCTATGGTATTATAGATCTCCCTGAGTTTTTCGGCATTTTGCGCGCGGAAGAATTGGCCGTGCGCGGCCTGGGCGATATCGGCCAGAAGCTGTTCGTCGAGATCCGAATGGACCATTTGTATTTGCGTTCCCACGATTTTGCCCGTAGAAGGATCCATCATTTCGACCGGATAGGGAATATCGCCTTCTTTACCGACGCCGATAGTGTAGATCTTTATACCGAGTTCGCCTGCGGCTTTTGCCGCGGCCAGCGGGGCGATATCGCCGAAATTATTTCCGCCGTCGGTAAGGAGGATTATCACTTTGCTTTTTGCCGGCGAATCCTTGATGCGGTTTGCCGCCGTTGCCAGAGCGGTGCCGATTGCCGTGGCGTCGCCGAAATCCTCGAAATCGATTTTGTCGGCAAATTGCGTGAGTATATTGTAATCGAGGGTCAAGGGACATTTCGTATAGCTTCTCTTGGCGAATACCACAATACCCATCCGGTCGTTTTTGCGTTTCTTGATGAATTCCTTCAGGGTTTCCTTGGCGACGAACAGCCTGTTTTTAGGCTGAAAATCCAGCGATTTCATGCTGAAGGAAATATCGAGAACGAGCATAATGTCGACGCCTTCGGTGGTGACTTCCTCTTCGGATGTGCCTTTTTGCGGACGGGCAAGCGCGACGATGAGCAGACCTATGCCGATAACGCGCAGCGCAAAGGGTACATGCCTGAACCGTATCAGCAGGGAGGGCTTGATTTTCCGTAAGAACGACAAGTCGGAAAACCGTATCGCGGGACGTTTTTTTTCCCTGCCCAGGTACAGCCAAACCATAGGAATAATAACAACGAGAAGAAGGAGAAACCACGGGCTATGCAGATGCACCGGCCGCCTCCTTTTCTTTCTTATCGCCCTGGGACTGCTGAGGTTTCGTCGCTTCCAAAAATGCCCGGGCTTCGGTCCCGAACCGTTCTATGGTTTCCTGCTCCGGCAGCATTTTTGCAAACTTGATCGGGTCGGAAGCGGAGAAAAACCATTCCAAAACCCTGCGCTGTTCAGAGTCGAGCGGCGAAACGCGGACCCAGTCGAGCATTTCTTCAGTTGTAAATTCGGCCGCATTGGTTTCGAAACGGCGTTCTATGTATCTTTTGACAATGTCGGACAGTTCGAAAACATATTCCCTGACCATGCCTTTTACAACATATTGCTTTGCTTCCAAAAGTAAAATAGCCTCGATAGCTTCTTCATAAGGCGGTTTGGGCGGCGGGACATAAACGGGTTTTGATTTTTGTTTTATGAATCGTTTTGCGAGGAAAACGATTGCAACGATGGCCGCCGCGCACAGAATTGTCCATAACCAGAGAAGCGACGGTTTGCCGGCATTTTCAAGTTTTTTCAGGTCTCGGATCTGTGCCGTGTCGTTGGAAGTGACGGGCGGTACCAAAACGACGCGCATGGGAAAGGCGTCGGAGTGCAAGGTGTCGGTTTTTTTATTGTATGTCAAAAGGAACGGCTGGGACGGTATCGTACATTGTTCGGCGGAATACGTGGTAAGGACATAATTGAACGTAAGACTGTCGGCGCTTTTCTTTTCGGTTTTATCGGAAGTCCATTCTTTTACCGTGAACTGGCCGAATCCGTTATCGGTTGGAGGCGGAACGACCTGGCCGGTTTTGGGAACGAGCATCGATACGGTGAGGTGAATTCTATCGCCGACGGACAGGCTGTCTTGATTAAGGGACGAAAAAATCATTGCGGCATCGGCGGAAGCGGTTGCGAACAGACAATAAGCGGCCGTTGCCGTAAACAGCGAAAAAGCGGTCCGTTTAATTTTTTGGAAGAAAGTACAATCCATTTTACAATGTGCCGATGTTGTTGGGCTATAAAAAATTGCGCACAAAAAATAATTCCACGGCAATTACTTTGAAAACGATTTGAAATATAATTTCTTGATTGAATAATACGTTGCGGTATTGTAAATATTGAAGAATCGACGTAATTTTAAAAGTAATGCCGGGTTTACATGGTAAATAGGGGCGTCACAGGGACGCCATAATTCATATCCATTAAATTAAGGAAAACAATCTTGAGCAAACAAAGATCCAAAGTAGGATTTATTCTGCTTTTCACAAGCTCGTTTTTTTTCATGGCTTTTTGCGAACAGACTTCGACCGCATCGAAATCGTGGGAAGCGGCAATCGCACCGGAATTCCATTTCGATCAGGACCTGCACACCTTTTACCTGCAGAAGGATTCGACATTTAAGAACAGGTATTTTATCGAATGGACAAGCGGTGCCGAACTTGCCTTTGTTTCGATCAACAAGAAGTTCTTTTTATTCATTGATATGACCGTGACCGTGGGTCTTGGCAAATGGGCACAAGCCGATAAACCGATTTTGTTCGATCCGCGCGAGGTCGACGTCGGGTTCGGCCCGAAATTCGAGTACCGTTTTTCTCCCGTCAATGTAAATTTCGGACTTGATCATCATTGCTTTCATCAAATCGACAGCGACCCGACCGCTTCAACCGCGCAACAATTCCAAAAGGTGATGTATTGGAACAAACTGACGCTTAACGTCATGTCGAAACAATTCAGGCATGAAGAATTCAGGCATGCAATTGCCGATTCCAACAAACTGACCTGGAAACGCCGCATCGGCTGGCAAGCGGGCATTACCTACAGCCTTCATGATTTTTTCGGAATGGACACGTCGATTTTGTCGTGGAATCAGCCGTATTTGATAGATTGCATCGGTCAGGTCCGTTTTGCCGCTTGCCGGTATAAAGGCTGGGCCGCGGTTTTTAACGCAACGACCGGGGCATATTATGAGAGAACCAACGATATGCGATGGAACCAGCAGATGGGTGTCGAACTACTGTCGACGCAGGGCGTATTCGGTTTGGACTTATTTGTCAATTGGGTCGTGCTGGACCAGCTGGCTCCCCGGCAAAATAAGGACGGTTTGCTTGCTGTCGGCATCAACGGTTTCAATTGATCGAGATAAGTTATATAGTGGTGTTCACGGGGATGCATTATTTTATATGGGTATGAAAACCGAATTCGACATCATTAAGTTTCTTATAGAGAATGAGGAAAAGCTGTCGCCCTTTGCGAAGAAAAGCACCCAGTCTCTTGGGCGGCGATTTCCCATGAAACGCGATCCGTTTCGATTGGAGTTTTCCCGCGACGAAACGCGTATTCTGCACTGTCCGCCTTTTCGGCGGTTGAAACATAAAACGCAGGTCTTTTTATCGCCGAACAACGATCATATTTGCACGCGCATGGAACATGTTTTGCACGTTTCGAGCATTGCCTATGTCATAGGGAAATGCCTGAATCTGAACATCGACCTTATCAACGCAATCGCCAAGGCCCACGACCTCGGTCATCCGCCGTTCGGTCACGCCGGCGAACGGGTACTCGACTCTTTGCTCCGCGATAAAGGCGTTGCCGAAGGTTTCAAACATGAAATTCACGGGCTGCGGGTCGTGGATAAGTTGACAAATTACGGCGCGGGCCTGAATTTGACCTATGAGGTCAGAGACGGCATCATAACCCATTGCGGCGAAAGTTTTGACCGGGAACTGAAGCCCGACCGCACGCGCGACCTTTCGGATCTTGAAGCAATTTCGGACCGCGGTTGCTTTCCCTCCACGCTTGAAGGCTGTTTGGTCAGGATGGTCGACCGCATCGCCTATCTGGGAAGGGATCTTGAAGACGGCATCAAGGCGGGACTTATCAGAAAAACCGATATCCCGGCAGACGTTGCAAAGGAACTCGGAACTGAAAACGGGGCCATAATCGGCCGATTTGTCAACGATATCATCGCCAACAGCATCGATACGGACGCTATTGTTATGAGTAAAGATGTGCTCGGGCTGATGGGCTCGCTGAAGGATTTCAATTACTCGCGGATTTACAACCATCCCGAAGTGGAAAGTAAAGCAAAAAAATCCGGGCATATCATCAGATTGCTCTTTGCCGAACTGCTTTCGATTCTGGAACGGTCGGAACGGGGAAGAAATCTGGGCGTCGTGCATTCGGTTGTCAAAGAAGCGCCGTGCATGGACGTGTTTTTTCATTTTATTAAAAACACGAATTATGACGAACGTACGCCCACCTACCGCATTGCGGCCGATTATATTGCAGGAATGACTGATCATTTTGCCGAACGCACGTATGTTCAACTCTTTGTTCCGACACCGGTTATATAATGAGAGGTAAAAATGGAATCGCGCCATTCCCATAAATATCAACTCGCCCATAACGGCAAAGAGAAAAGCGATTCGTTGCTTTCCTCGCTCTGGGACTCGTTTTGGAACCCTCCTCATTTAAATTGTCCCAAATGCGGAAGTGCGACCGTTGAATATTACGATCCGTTTTTCTTTAGTCCGGTCCGGAGTTTGAAGGGGACCAGGCGGGTCAAATGTTCGAGTTGTCGATTTATTTGGAGGCCCAGCAGGAGAAGAAGATCGCTGTTTAAAGGGCTTTGGCCCTTCGGATTACAATAAATAAAGAATGTATCGCCTCGTAATCCTTGAAAAGGCAATTTTTCGGCGAAGCGGACAGGTTAGGATGAAAGGAGCGGGAAAATGCGACGAATAACAATGATTTTAATCGTGATTGCAAGTTCGGTTTCGTTGACCGTTGCGCAAAGCGTGTCCGATTATTCGTCCAAGGATTCGTCGGCAAAAAGCGGTATTTTTGATTCCAAAAATTTAAGCGTGCATCACAGCGTTAGTTACGGCATGGCGTCGATGTCGAATTCCCCGGTACAGTCGCAGGGGCTTTATTCCACGCTGCTTACCTATAAATTTTCGCAACCCGTCACCTTGAATTTGAATTTCGGCTTTCCTTTAATGTCAACATATTCGCCGGCGCAGAATCTCAATGCGCAAAACATCAAGTCCATGGATTACTTTAAAAGCATGCCCATAGACTTTTCGTTGTCGTGGCAACCGCGGGACAATTTGTTTTTTAATTTGAGTATTATGAAAAATTCAGGATACGGGTACGGCTATCCCGGCAGTTACGGATTCTTTGACCGGTATGATCCGTTTGAGCCGTATTTCCCCAGGGCTGCGAGCAGGCCAAGCGCAGGGGCTGAAAAAGACCAAGGAACAAAGTAAGAACATCAGCTCTCGAATTCCAATTCCTTTATTTTCTTTTCAAGAACCAAACCCACTTTTTGCCACAATTCCTGGGTGGAAACGGCCGCGCCCTGACGCAGTTTGAACGTTTTCATGACTTCATTAATTTCGGAATCGACGATTTTTCGGCTGAGTCCGTATTCGCGGTTAAAAAAATCGCATAATTCCTGTTTCGAATTCCAGCGAAACGTACCGGTACGCGCACGAAACGGCGCATCGTCGGCAAGCGCATTTCTTTTTGATAACGGCACATAACGCCTTGCGCGTGCGGACGAAACAAGCAGGCAGGGATAACTGATTTTTGCCTTGATTTGTTCGAAATCCTTATAGGACTGTAAAATTCCCATTATCGTAGAACCCGATCCGGACAATGCCGCTGCGGCGCAACCGTATTCGAGGAGCTTGTATTTGATTTGTTCGAGCTTTGGATATTTGGTAAAAACCGAAAGCTCGAAATCGTTGTGGATGTTTTGTATCACGCCCGATTTATCGTTATTTGCAAATGCTTCCTGCATAGCGAGCGTTTTGTTTCTATTGCGGCCGATTGCCGAATAATCGATGTTTGCATACGCGTCTTTTGTGGAAACGCCGAAATCGGGCAATACCAGCATAATATCGAAACGCAAGGTGTTGGGGATCGACGACAGCATAAGTCCTGCTTCGCTATCGAATGCCGTAGGCCCCTTAAAATAGAAAGGAACGTCTTGACCGATAATCCGTGCCATATCGATCATGTCGGCCGTTTCGATATCGAGCTTGTAATAGTCGGCCAAAAGGCCCAGAACGGTTGCCGCATTCGCACTTCCGCCGGCCAAACCGCCTTTGAGGGGAATATTCTTTTTAATCGTGACGCAAACATTGTCGGTAATGCCGTATCGCTGCTGAATGAGTTCGCACGCCTTGTAACAGGTGTTGTCGGGCCCGGTGGGAACATTCGGCGAATCGGACACGATACGTAAAAAAGGCGACGGTTCTATGGTAATGATATCGTGCAAACTGATAATATGCTTGATTGTTGCGAGTTCGTGGAACCCGGCATACGGCCCGTCGGCGATTTTGCCGATGATGTCAAGCGCCAGGGTCGTTCGGGTGAATGATTTTGCCGTCAGTTTGTTCATAGTATTTCAAAATAATATAAAATATCGCCGTACACTTATTATTAATAGTATACTTCCGACAACGGCGATTTGCCACGAAAAAATCGGGAAACTGTTGACAAAAAAGTTTGCAATGCCGAATATGTTTCCCAAATGCCATACCGCCGCGTTCCATATAGTATCTTACTTACATGACACAAGGAATCGAAAGACGCCGTTATCCCCGCGTAAGCCTCAATCATGTGACGGTCGAGGTCTATTCGGAAATAGGACAACTTACCAGCCCGGAATTCTGTTTTATCATCAATGTCAGCGAAAACGGCCTGTTGTTCAAATCGGATATCAAGGAGCCGCAATATCAATCGGGCTCCGTATTGCGATTGACATTTGTTTTGCCCGACAACAACATCGTCATTCGGAGCGATGCAACCGCCATCCACGTGCGGGTTACCGACCTTTCCCAATATGTGGGCGTTCAATTTAAAAACCTCAGTTTGGCCGAAACCAAACTGATCCGGGATTATATTTCCCGTTCTGCGGATCCCGACGATCTTTTGTAACCATACCGCTTTATACCGATGCGCAAATCGACCATGCTGAAAAGTAATCCGTTTTTTAAGCGACGCGAAATTTGGGTTCCCGGCATTGCGACCTGGCTGATGATTTTTGTGCTTTGTACCGCTGGATTCTTTTTGTTTCTTAAAAACATCCATTCCTTTTTATCACCCGTTACCCCGAAAAACGCGCAAGTCCTGATCGTCGAAGGATGGTTGCCGGATTACGCATTGGAACAGGCTGCGCAAGAGTTTAAAACGCATTCGTACGCCTATTGCCTTTCCACGGGCGGGCCGCTTGATATCGGCAGTTATTTATGCGGGTACAAAAACTTCGCCGAGCTTGGCGCTTTGACATTACGAAAACTCGGTATCGACAGTTCCAAAGTGTATGCCGTCGATGCCGGATATGTTGAAAAGGACCGGACCTTTGCCTCTGCACTTGCCGTGCAAAAATGGCTGGAAAAAAACAACCGCAGGGACACTGTTTTTAATTTGTTTTCCATTGGTTGTCATACGAGGCGCTCGCATTTGCTCTTTGCAAAGGTTTTGGGAAAACAGTATTCCATCGGTGAAATTGCCTGCAACGATAATTCTTACGACAAAAATCATTGGTACCGGTACAGTGCGGGCGTGAGGGCCGTTATCGCCGAATCGATCGCCTACGCGTACGGTTTTATCTTCTTCGGGCTCAATCGCCCGTGACGGCTGCATTATCCTAAGCCTAATCATTTTACTAAGCAATTTATAAACAGAACTATTCCCGTCTCATGGCCATCCCTAACTCGTCCCATTTCATGGGACGAGTTAGGGATCCCCGTCCTTAGGCTGAGACGGGAACAGTTCTGTTTCTCACGCTACTTAAGGCTGCTAATAAATTCTTCTTTTTTATTTTTTTTCCGCTCAAGTAATTGCCGTATCTGCCGATAAAATAAACGGGGAAGCTATAGAGGATCGGACGCAAGTCGAATCTCCTACAGCTGAAAAAAAAGAAAATAGACCGTTTCCGGCAATTCGGGGAAGCTTTGCCAAAAACGGGGTTGAATAGTTTTGTCACACAAGGGAGGTCCGCATGAACATTCTTCGTAATACTCCGTAAAGTACTTTACAAAACAGTCAATGCAGTTTTTTCGATACGGGCGCAATTGCGTGGGGAAGCGCTATTGCGTCGATAGGGACGTCATTATCACACACAAGGGAGGTTTTTATGCATACCACTATACATTCTTCCGTTTGATCTCATTACATAACAACTAACGTCATGGTTTGGCATTGAAGGATGCCGGGCTTCTCTGAGGAGAAGGTTTCGGTAACGGCCATCGCCATGTCGAAAACGCCTGTAAAATGCGGGCAAAGGGGAAGCGGAAAAACACGGTCGATAATTCTTATTTGTCAATATTCGTCGCCTGCTCTGCGGGGAAGCTCGAGCGGGAAGACAGGGAAGTCACACACACACAAGGGAGGTCTTATGGTTTCTTCACTTTCATCAGCAACCCAGAACATTTCCAATTTTTATTATCAGAACAACATCGCTATGGGCAAATCCATGATGCGTTTGTCGACGGGGAACAAATTTACATCACCGTCGGACGATATCGGCGGGTATATGCACGCACAAAACCTGACCATACAATCGAACGGCTACGACGATATCATGAGCAGCCTGGCCGAATGGAAAGGCGCCATGGGCGTTGCATCATCCACGGCAACGGAAGTGTCGAATTCGCTGCAACGCATGAACGAATTGATCAATTTGTCGCAACAGTCGACCGACAACAACTCAAAAGACGCATATCAAAGCGAGTTTACGCAGCTATACACGAAGGTAAATCAACTCGTGACAAATACGAGTTATAACGGCCAAAACATGCTCAACTCGGTGGCTACATTGGGTACCGTTTATTTGGACCCGAGCTATTCGGCAGGTTCGGCATTTGCGATACAATTCGCGGCACAGGCCATAGTGCCCGCAAATTTGACCGCATTAAAAACAACGAGCAACGGCGGAACGCTGCTGCTTGACCATACCGCGGTTGCCGCGGATTATACGGCAGCCCGGACCGCGGTGCAAACCGCGCTTACCAATGCGAATACCTATATATCGACGGCAGGGTCGTTTTCATCGACGCTTGACTCGTATTACAATGTTTGCAGCGCGGCAAAAACGAATTTGGCAGGCGCGATATCGGCGGTTTCGGACACAAACGATGCCGAAGAACTTGCGACGTATACGTCGGCAAGCATTCAGTCGCAGGCTGCGATGGCAATGCTTGCGCAGGCGAATTTGTCGAACCGGAGCGTTCTTGCCCTGTTTAACGGCATGTAACCGAGAGATAAAAAATAGAGGTAAAAATTTTAAAAGGAGGACACAATGGGAATGCTCGCGGCTGTTTTTGCGAATGCATCGGCCATCGGCGGTATTTACAATAAGTCTCAGCAGCAACTGTCGGACTCGTTGCTGCGTCTTGCTTCGGGCAAGCGGATCAATACCGCCGGAGACGATTTGGGCGGTTATACTCATGCGATGAACCTGAAAACCAGTTATGACAGTTATGAAAACATCAACCAGAACATTAGCGATTTTAAAGGCGTGCTTTCGACCGCGCAAACGGCCTCGGATTCCATAAACACGGATTTGCAGCGGATGAACGAACTGATCAATTTGTCCCAACAGTCGACGGACAACAATCAGAAAGACGGCTATCAGGCGGAATTTCTGCAGAAAGCGACGGAAATTCAAAGCATCAGGAACAATACGACAATGGGAAGTTACGTGCCGCTTAACAATGGCGCCAATCCCATGGCCACGATCACGGTGAGCCCGGGAGCGACCGGCGCAAGCATCGCGGTGAACCTGAGCCCCGCGGTAACCACCGCGCAATTGACAAGTCTGAGCAATCCAGCGGTCATTCAAATCGGGTCGGACCAATCGGGGTACGCTAGTTCGGCGCTTGCGTACACGGCGGCAAGAAACGCGGTCAGCGCGGCGCAAACCAGCTTGAATACGTATACGGCAACCGTATCGGGTTATTCCGACCAGCTCACCGCATTTTCGAATATCAATGATACGGCCATATCGAACCAAAAGAGCGCGGAGCAGTCCATCATGGAAATCAACCAGGCAGACGAATTGACAAAGTATACCGCGGCGGACATCCGGTCGCAGTCGGCCCTGGCTATGCTCGCGCAATCGAATATGTCGGCGCGCAACGTTCTGGTGCTGTACGGGTTAAAAAGCCAGTGACAAGGACAGCGTTATTCCGGGTATAGTATTGAATGTTTTAAGAAACGGAAGGGCGATTCGCGAACCGCCCTTCCAATTATTTTTTTGACGCAAAATCGGCGATACGTTGTGCGACGGCCGGGGGATCGAGACGGATTTTTTTCAAAAGTTCCGTATTGTTGCCGTGCTCGATGAATACGTCGGGGTAGCCGATTTGCAAAATTCGCGGGACACTGTCGAGATTGCTTGCATTTGCCAATTCCGTAACGCCGCTGCCGAATCCGCCGGTCGTGGAGTTGCTTTCCATGGTGACGATATGGGAATACGAGGCAAAGAGGGTTTTGTAAAAATCCTGCGACAAGGGCTTAACAAACCGGGCATTGATCACGGTCGGGCTTATTCCTTGCGCCTCAAGAATATCCGAAGCCGCAACGGCGGGGGCTACCATGTCGCCGATCGCGATGAGGGCCGTGTTTTTTCCCTGCTTGATAATTTCGGGTTCATATAAGGGTAAAGCGCCGATATCGGAAGCGATTGACTCTTCGGGAATGCTTCCGCGTCCGTAGCGGATGAACACCGGGCCTTTGGCGTATTCCATTGCGGTGTGCAGCATGGCGACGAGTTCGGTGCCGTTTCGGGGCGCCATAAAAAGCGCGTTCGGAACCGTCCGGACAAACGATAAATCGAACATGCCGTGATGCGTGGGCCCGTCTTCGCCGACTATTCCGGCGCGGTCGATGCAGAACACCACGTTCAGATTGTCGAGCGCGACATCGTGCATGAGCTGGTCGTAGGCGCGTTGTAAAAAGGTCGAATACAATGCCACGACGGGTTTTAAACCTTTAAGCGCCAATCCGGCGGCAAAAGTCACCGCGTGCGGTTCGGCAATGCCGACATCGAAAAGCCGGTCGGGAAAAGCGTCGCGGAATTTTGCGAGTCCGGTGCCGTCGGGCATTGCTGCCGTAATGGCAACCACGTCGGACCGTTTTTTCGCTATGTCGACAAGCGTGGAACCGAACAAATCGCTGTAGCTTTGCTTTGCTTTTGCGTTTTTGACCACATCGCCGGTGTCTATGGAAAATTTGGACACGCCGTGGAATTTCGTCGAATCGTTTTCGGCAAAGGAATATCCCTTGCCTTTTGTCGTAATGGTATGGACCAATACCGGACCGTCGGTGTTTTCGTTGACAAATTTTAAGATTTCGACGAGTTCTTTTATGTTATGTCCGTCTATGGGGCCGAAATAACGCATACCCATGTCTTCGAACAGCTTGCCCGGTATCACGAAATGCTTGACCGTTTCGTCGATGCTGCGCATGAGGGAACGGATTCGTTTGCCGAACGTGTTGAGTTTGCCGGTAAGTTCCCATACTTCGTCTTTGAGTTTATTGTATCGTTTATCGGTGATGACGCGGGTAAGATATCGGGACAATGCGCCGACATTTTTGGAAATCGACATTTTATTGTCGTTGACGACAACGATCATTTTGGTTTGGGCTGCGCCGAGATTATTGAGGCCTTCGAAGGCCAGGCCGCCTGAAAGAGATCCGTCGCCGATTATTGCCACAACCGCATGATTTTCTTTTTTAAGGTCGCGTCCCATGGCAAGGCCCAGGGCTGCCGATATGGAAGTAGAGGCATGTCCGACCGAAACGGTATCGTAAGGACTTTCGGATATGCGGGGGAAACCGCTTATGCCGTTGAATTGCCGCAGGGTACTGAAATTATCCCGGCGACCAGTAAGGATTTTATGGGCATATGCCTGATGTCCGACATCCCAAACAAGCTTGTCCGCGGGCGTATTGAAGACATAATGCAATGCTATTGTCAAGTCCACGGCGCCGAGGCTCGAGGCCAAATGGCCGCCGCTTCGGCTGACGTTTTCAATGAGAACATTGCGGATTTCTTCGGCAACTTGCGGAAGTTGTTCGAGCGGTATCTTTTTTAAATCGGAAGGACTATTAATGGATTCTATGAGCTTCATGTGTGTTCAACGTATTTTATTAAAGATGAAAAGTATAAACCAGTACTACGAACCAAATTAGCCAAAATTTTTGTTATGTGCAAAAATTCACGGATTGTATAAGATACCTAATCTATACCATGATTTCAACCACTTTTAAAAAAATACGGAGACATGATGGAAATTGCAGATAATGAACCGTTTTTCACGCTTCTTAAAACCGATAATCGGTCTCGTGCGCGGTTAGGAAAAATCAGGACCGCGCATGGGATTATAGATACTCCCGTATTCATGCCGGTAGGTACTCAGGCAACTGTTAAATCGTTGTCGCCACAGGATTTAAACGATTGCGGAAGCACGATAATACTTGGAAATACCTATCACCTTCACCTGAGGCCGGGGGATGATTTAATTGCAATGGCAGGCGGTTTGCATGCATTTGAAAATTGGGACAGGGCCATACTGACGGACAGCGGCGGATTTCAGGTTTTTTCGTTGCGCGATATTTCTAAAATTACCGAAGACGGCGTATGGTTTCAATCGTATATCGACGGTTCGAAACATTATTTTTCGCCGGAACGGGCGATCGAGATTCAAAGAAACCTTGGCGCGGATATCATCATGATGTTCGACGAATGTCCGCCTTCGACCGCGGAAACGCCGCTTATCGCTGCCGCGGTCGATCGTACGGTCAGGTGGGCGAAGCGATGCAAAGAGGCGCATGAAAAAATGCCGTTTGTCCATACGTATCCGCAATATCTTTTTGCAATTGTCCAGGGAGGTACGGATAAGATTCTCAGGGAAAAATGCGCGAAAAGTCTTATTGAATTGGACATGCCGGGATATGCCGTGGGCGGGTTGGCAGTTGGGGAAAGTACGGAATTGTTATACGAGATGGCCGAGTTTTCGGCAGGTATTTTGCCGAGTGAAAAACCCCGGTATCTCATGGGCGTCGGAACGCCGGAAAATATTCTGGAATGCATTTCGCACGGTATTGACATGTTTGATTGCGTGTTGCCCACGCGAAACGCGCGGAACGGCACGGTGTTTTCGTGGATCGGCAAAATAAATATCCGCAACGCGTGCCATACCAAGGATTTTTCCATAGGCCTGGACCCCGGGTGCCAATGTTATACCTGTAAAAATTTCAGCAGGGCGTATTTGCGTCATTTATTTATGGCAGGGGAAATACTCTCGCTTCGTTTGCTGACGCTGCACAATATTCATTTTTATTGCGATCTTGCGAAACAAGCGCGGGCCCATATCGGCGACGGTTCGTTTTCGGAATGGAAAAACAAGGTGCTTGTCGCCCTGCAAAGTCCGGGCGAGGCAACGGAACATAACGGGAGCAAATGATGGACAAGAAATTATTGGAATGCGCGGAAATTGCATTGGGAGAATGCCTGAATTTGGGACGGCAGGAAAAATTATTGGTGGTATGCGATCCGCCGTGCGCAAAAATAGGGCAGGCATTTTGGGAAATAGGCCAGGAAAAATGCCGAGAAGCGGTATTGGTGCAAATATCGCCGCGTAAACAAAACGGCAATGAGCCGCCGTCGCCGACCGGTCCGTGGTTCGGACAATTCGATGTTGCGGTCATGCCCACATCGAAATCATTGTCCCATACCCAGGCGCGCCGCAAGGCCTGTGAAAAAGGCACGCGAATCGCAACGCTTCCGGGTATCACGGAAGACGTTTTCGTCCGCACCATGAAAACCGATTGGGAAAAACTCGGCATCGTCACCAGGAAAATCGCCGGTCAATTGTCGAGCGCTTCGACGGTGAAAATCGTCACCAAGGCAGGCACCAATTTGCAATTTAAAACCGGCGGACGCCAGGCAAAAGCCGATGACGGCCGCATCATTTTTAAGGGCGCATTCGGCAATTTGCCTGCAGGCGAGGCGTATATGGCGCCGCTGGAGGACACTGCTGAAGGAACGCTGGTCATTGACGGGACATTTCCGTTGGGCGGGCTTTTGGACACGCCGATGGTCGTGACCATCAAGCGGGGGAAAGTAACGGGTTTGGAAGACCATCCGCGGAAACAGGAATTAGAGGATTTGTTCGAAAAATACGGAACCCAGGCGCGCAACATCGCCGAATTCGGCGTGGGGACATTGTCGAGCGCGAAAATGTCGGGCAATACGCTCGAGGATGAAAAAGTCAAGGGAACGATACACATCGCTTTCGGCGACAACGCATCCATGGGCGGGACCGTGAAAGTCCCCATTCATCTTGACGGAATCGTAAAAAAACCGTTGGTGTGGCTCGACGACGTATTGTGGATGAAAGACGGAGCGGTTGTTTAAAGACGAATGAGATGGGTAAGGAACAGGCTGCATTGCTTTGTGCTAATGTAATGCAGCTTACTGTTGTCTGAACATGGATTTACCTGATTAATTTGATTACTTGATTTTTAATCACTCAAAATTCAAACGATAAAAGCAACCTTAATATTATATTTATTCCATCTGCATTTATCGTTTTTTCTTTTAGACCGTCTATAGTTTTAACCTAGGTATTTCATGAAAAAATCCCTTTCCCATCTTCCGGCTCATAAGCGCTCGGAGCTGCGCGCAATTACAAAGGTGATTTGCGAAACCATAGACACGCATATGGTGATTTTGTTCGGTTCGTATGCGAGAGGGGATTGGGTTGAAGATTCTTACGTTGAAGACCATGTTATCTACGAATACAAAAGCGATTACGATATTTTGGTTGTGCCCAAGGATCCGCGAGACGCCTACCGGCGCGGAACGGAAGACAAACTCGAATCCCAAATCACCAAAGCCCATGCGAGCAAGACATGGGTCAATATCATTCTGCACGATATCGATTTTTTAAATAATAAAATTGAATTTGGCGAGTATTTCTTTGCCGATATTTACAAGCAGGGAATCATATTGTTTGATTCCGGCGAAACAAAACTTGCCAAGCCAAGAAAACTCAGCTCCGAAGAACGAAAGAACGTTGCCGAAGAAGATTTTAAAATTTGGTTTAAAAGCGCGAAGAATTTTTATGAAAATTTTTTATTCTCATTGGACAAAAAGCATTTAAAAGAAGCTGCGTTTCTTTTGCACCAAGTTACCGAGCGAATGTATATGACCGTTCTTCTCGTTTATACGCATTACAAACCCAAGATTCATGATTTGGAAAAACTGGGCAAACAGGTCAACGCGGCTGAACCTGATTTCTTAAAAGTCATTCCCAATTCCACACCAGAAGAAAAGCGTCTCTTCGACCTTCTCAAAAAAGCCTACATCGATGCCCGATACAAAAAAGGCTACAAAATTACTCGAAAAGAACTTGAGTATTTGGGCGATAAAGTGAAGAAACTGGAGACGCTGACGAAGAAAAAATGCAAAGAAAAGATCGAGAGCTTTGGATAGGGGCGTAAACGTGGAAATACCTTATCTTCAAAAGAAATATGTGATTTCATATCTTGAATAGTTTATAATTAATAGTGGATTGGGACTTCCCGGTCGGTGGATGATTTCTGGTAATTACCGGAATCATCCTTTTTTCTTTTGTCTTTCCGCGCCCCTCAATTGATTTCATTACTAGAACGCCAGACACTTTAGCAAAGAGTTGTTCTCAATTAATATTACCCTTATTATTACCCTAATTAAAGGGTATTACCCTTTTTATGCCAAAGTGCACTTATACCCCTGCCTTTAGCAAAAACTCGTCCTTCATTTTTCAAATCCTTTAGAATTTTACGGATCATATCATAACTTACGTCCGGACATTTATCCTGTAATTGTGACAATGAAAACCCACTCGGTATTTTACGAATCTGTTCAATCACCAATGCGGTTTTATCACCTTTGGGTAATCCAATTTTATCAATGCGTGTGGAAAATTCAAGATATGCTTTTTTTAAGAGATACAGAAAAAATTGAATATAGTGCCAGGGATCATGTTTTCCATCATGCCAATTCTCAGAAGAAAGTTGGAGACACTCATAATATCGTTCCTTGTGTTCTTCAATCAATCTTTCAAGACTGATATACCTGCCGACCTGAAAGTCAACATGGTAAAGCTGTAAAAGCAATAGCAAACGGGAGACACGGCCATTTCCATCCCGGAATGGATGGATACAAAGAAAATCGAGATTAAAAGCGGCTATTACAATAAGAGGATGCACTTCATGATGCTTGATTAAATCGGAATAAACGGATATCATTTCCTTGACCATGGAAGGTGTCTTAGCTGCGCTAACCGTTGAAAATCGAACATGCGTATCACCCGAAGGCAGCCGCTCTATAATGTCACCGTCTTTTTCCTTATATTTTCCCGCATCCCAGATATTACCTCTACTCAGCTTATGCAGTTTTTTGATTGTAGTTTCGTTGGTTTTAATTTCGTTGCTTTGAGAATGAATCCATTCGAGTGCATCGCGGTATCCCTGAATTTCCTCTTCATCCCGGTCTTTTAGAAGAGGCTTTCCAAAGACAACGGTACCTATACGTTTGCGATCAATTTCAACTCCTTCAATTCGGTTTGAGGATACAGCGCTTTCAATAAGGGCATGTTCGCGTAAAACCTTTAATTTTTGTGGCGATTGACGGGTATATAGTTCTTGCTTACCCTTAAATTCTGATATGTCAGACAGATACCATGCTGCGGATGCGGGTATTTCCCGTAATTTATCGGCAATTTGTTTTAATGTATGCATGACGGTTTAAACTTCATTTCATGTTGTTTATATTCGAGCGACCCTTGGAAGTACCCGAAGGGGTACGCGGCTCTTCGGTTTTAAAATATCTTTTGCCTTTATTGTCTTTGGCGCAAACCCATAATTTCTCCTAGCGCAAACATTGCAACCAATAACATTACAGCTTTTGTGAAGTTGCCAGCGATAGACAGCGCGACGGAGCGAAGCGAAGACGCCGACGGAAGGCCTCAAACCCGCCATTGCATCACTTGGGCTGTTGTAAGAATTTTGAAGGCAGACTCTTTCTTGGTTTGCGCGCATTTTCACAAATTACTCTCCCGTTGTCGTTGATGGAATTGAGTCATCAACGGCTTGTTTTCTAAGAGCTCTCAGTTGAACCATTTTAAGGTCACCATATGGAGTTAATTTCCAATAGGTTCCAGTGTCTTTGACACTTCTTTGTTTAACATTTTCTTGTATTAAGCCTAATGCCCTCAATTGAACAATACAAGTATCAATGTCATCCCTCTCTGACTATATTAATGAGACCATTTAATGCTCTGTGCTAAGTAACA